>JBDTLV010000007.1:0-80247 GCA_039934615.1 Tahibacter sp. | reverse complement strand
CGATTCGCGAAGGCGGTCGTACCGTCGGCGCCGGGGTTGTGGCCAAGATTTTCGCTTAATCGGTTTTTGCAAGACGCCATCTCTTGAGTGAGATGGCTTACCGCGAAAAGAGGCGCAGGACGCACCTCGTGTTCGCTCGACAGGGAAGCGTTTCGTAGCAATCACCTCTTGACTGAGGGTTGTTACGTGCTCTATACTTTTCTGTCTGAGCAGACCGGAATCCGGTCTGCTCAATTTTTCTGGGAAACGGCACATCGTTGACGTTTCCGTCGCTCTTTACATCGAGGAAGCAGTGCCATGGCGGACCAAAAGATCCGTATTCGACTGAAGGCATTTGATCATCGCCTGATCGATCGTTCTGCCAGCGAAATTGTAGAAACGGCAAAGCGGACGGGTGCGCAAGTGCGCGGTCCGATCCCCCTGCCGACGAAGATCGAACGCTACACCGTTCTGGTTTCTCCGCATGTCGACAAGGATGCGCGTGACCAGTACGAGACCCGCACCCATAAGCGCGTGCTGGACATCGTAGACCCCAACGACAAGACCGTGGACGCCCTGATGAAGCTCGACCTCGCCGCCGGCGTGGACGTGCAGATCAAGCTCTACTGATCCGCCAGCGCATCAAGGCATGCAACAGGATACGAACATGAGTATCGGATTGGTTGGCCGCAAATGCGGCATGAGCCGAGTCTTCACCGAAGACGGTCGCTCCATCCCGGTGACGCTGATTGAAGCGACGCCGAATCGCGTTACCCAGATCAAGACCGTCGAGAGCGATGGTTACACGGCGGTGCAGGTTACTGCGGGCAGCAAGCGTGCTTCCCTCATTACGAAGCCGCTCGCTGGACACTATGCCAAGGCGAAGGTCGAGGCAGGTCGTGGACTCTGGGAATTCCGTGTCGACGCGACCGAGCTCGGTGGCTTCAATATCGGCGCCGAAGTCAAGGCGGATGACGTTTTCAAGGTCGGCCAGAAAGTCGACGTGCAAGGCGTCAGCAAGGGCAAAGGTTTCCAGGGCACGATCAAGCGCTGGAATTTCACCATGGGTGACGCTACCCACGGTAACTCGTTGTCGCATCGCTCGCCGGGCTCTATTGGTCAGCGTCAGACGCCGGGCCGAGTTTTCCCAGGCAAGAAGATGTCCGGGCAGATGGGCAACGTGAATCGCTCGGCAATGAATCTCGAGGTCGTGCAAATCGACACCGAGCGTCACCTGATAGCGATCAAAGGTGCCGTGCCGGGTGCAACGGGTGGCGATGTCGTCATCCGTGCGGCCGCCAAGGGTTGAGGAGCGACACGATGGAATTGAATGTCATTGGAGCCGCATCGCTGTCCGTTTCGGACGCGGTGTTTGGCAAAGAGTTCCGCGAAGATCTGATTCATCAGGTTGTGACGGCTTACCGCAATGCGGGCCGCGCGGGTACGAAAGCACAATTGTCGCGCGCGGAAGTTTCCGGCACGACGAAAAAGTTCAAGAAGCAAAAAGGTGGCGGTGCGCGCCATGGTGATTATCGCTCTCCGATCTTTGTCGGCGGCGGTGTCGCATTTGCAGCCAAGCCGCGTGACTTTTCGCAAAAAGTGAACAAGAAGATGTTCCGCGGAGCGCTGGCTTCGATCTTGTCGGAACTGGTGCGCCAGGATCGCTTGCAGGTTGTTGCTGCACTCGATGTCGATGCGCCAAAGACACAGATCCTGATCGGCAAATTGGCCGAGCTGAAAGCTCAGGGCAAGACCGTGATCATTAGTGAAACCGTCAGCGAGAATCTCTATCTCGCGGCGCGAAACAACCACAAGATCCTTGAGGTCGTTGACGTGAACGCGCTGAACCCCGTCGCATTGGTGCGCGCGGATCATGTGATCGTCACGGTCGATGCCGTCAAGAAGCTGGAGGAGTGGCTGGCATGAACGAGCGTTTGCTTAGCGTGCTCCGCGCGCCGCGTGTTTCAGAAAAAAGCGCGCGCCTTGCCGAGTCCAACCAGTATGTATTTGAAGTCGCCTCGACAGCGACCAAAGCCGACGTGAAAGCCGCTATTGAGCAGCTGTTCAGCGTCACAGTAGAAGCGGTCAACGTGGTTAATGCCAAAGGCAAAACCAAGACTTTCCGTTTCCGTTCGGGCCGTCGTTCCGATCTCCGTAAGGCATATGTACGCCTCTCGGAAGGTCAGAGCATCGACGTGATGGCCAAGGCCTAAGGTGGGAACCCATGGCACTGATTGACTACAAGCCAACTTCTGCAGGACGTCGCGCGATGGTTCGCGTGGTGACGCCGGACCTTTATAAAGGTGCGCCGTACGCCGCGTTGACCGAAGCGCAAAACAAAACCGGTGGCCGCAACAATAACGGCCGCATCACCACTCGGCACAAGGGTGGCGGTTCCAAGCAGCATTACCGCATCATTGATTTCAAGCGCGACAAGGAAGGCATTCCCGCACGCATCGAGCGTCTGGAATACGATCCCAATCGCACTGCACATATCGCATTGTTGTGTTACGCCGACGGCGAGCGCCGCTACATCATCGCTCCGAAGGGCGTGAAGGAAGGCGATCAGCTCATGGCTGGACGTGACGCACCGATCAAGGTCGGCAACTCGCTTCCGCTGCGCAATATTCCGGTCGGTTCGACGGTGCATTGCATCGAGATGAAGCCGGGCAAGGGTGCACAGATTGCTCGTGCGGCAGGTGGTTCAGCGCAGCTCGTGGCGCGTGAGGGTGGCTACGCTACCTTGCGTTTGCGCTCCGGCGAGATGCGCAAGGTTCCTGCCGATTGCCAGGCTACGCTTGGCGAAGTCGGCAATTCCGAGCACAACCTCGAAAACCTGGGCAAGGCGGGCGCCAGTCGTTGGCGTGGTGTTCGTCCGACGGTGCGTGGCGCTGCCATGAACCCGGTCGACCATCCACACGGTGGTGGTGAGGCTCGCGCGGGACAGGGTAATCCACATCCGGTTTCGCCCTGGGGCACTCCGTCGAAGGGTTACAAGACTCGCAAGAACAAGCGCACCACACAGTTCATCGTGCGCGACCGTCGCGGCTGATAGGTACTACACATGGCTCGTTCACTTAAGAAAGGCCCGTTCATCGACCTGCACCTTCAGAAGAAGGTTGAGGCCGCTGTCGCCGCAAACAACAAGCGCCCGATCAAGACCTGGTCGCGCCGCTCGATGATCCTTCCGGACATGGTGGGATTGACGATTGCGGTGCACAACGGCAAGGCACACGTGCCTCTGCTGGTCAATGAAAACATGGTCGGCCACAAGCTCGGCGAGTTCGCCGTGACCCGTACGTTTAAGGGTCACTCTGGCGACAAGAAAGCCGACGCGAAGAAGTAAGGGGCACTGCGATGGAAACCAAAGCAATTCTGCGCAGCGCGCGCATATCTCCGCAGAAGGTTCGTCTGGTCGCTGACCAGGTACGTGGCCTGGCTGTGGAACGCGCGACCAACCTGCTGACGTTCAGCGACAAGAAGGCGGCGCACCTGGTCAAGAAGGTGCTGTTGTCGGCTATCGCCAACGCCGAAAACAATGACGGTGCAGATGTCGACGAATTGAAGATCGCAAAGATCTTTGTCGATGAAGGCCCGACCCTGAAGCGTTTCGCCGCCCGCGCCAAGGGCCGTGGCACGCGCATCATCAAGCGTACCAGCCACATCACTGTGGTTGTGGGTACCGGCCAGTAAACGAAGGACAGGAACGATGGGTCACAAAGTTCATCCTACCGGTATCCGCCTTGGCATCGCCAAGGATTGGAATTCCAAGTGGTACGCCAATAAGCGCGATTTCGCGGGTTATCTGGCGGCCGACCTGAAGGTGCGCGAGCTGCTGAAGAAGAAGCTCGCGCAGGCAGGTATCAGCAAGATTCTGATTGAGCGTCCGGCAAAGACGGCCCGCGTCACGATTCACACGGCCCGACCGGGTGTTGTGATCGGCAAGAAGGGCGAGGACATCGAAAAGCTGCGCAAGGAAGTCTCGCAGGTGATGGGCGTTCCCGCTCACATCAATGTGACGGAAGTGCGCAAGCCGGAGCTCGATGCCCAATTGGTAGCCGAGTCGATCGCACAGCAGCTGGAACGCCGCATCATGTTCCGTCGTGCCATGAAGCGCGCGGTTCAGAACGCGATGCGGATCGGCGCACTGGGCATCAAGGTCAACGTTGGCGGTCGCCTCAACGGTGCCGAGATCGCGCGTTCGGAGTGGTATCGCGAAGGTCGCGTTCCGCTGCATACGCTGCGTGCCGACATCGACTACGGCTTCGCCGAAGCGTTGACGACCTACGGCATCATCGGCATCAAGGTATGGGTTTACAAGGGCGAGATCTTCGATCTGGCGCAGGCCACTGAAGCGGCGAAAGTCGAAGCCAGTGAAGAGCGTCCGCAGCGTCGCGCGCCGAAGCAGGGAGCCTGATCATGTTGCAACCCAAGCGAACCAAGTACCGCAAGGTATTCAAGGGCCGCAATGATGGCCTCTCGTTTGTCGCCACCAAAGTCAGCTTTGGCGAGTTCGGTCTGAAGTCGACCGAGCACGGTCACTTGACCGCGCGACAGATTGAAGCAGCGCGTCGTTGCATCACCCGTTTCGTAAAGCGTGGTGGCAAGTTGTGGATCCGTGTGTTCCCCGACAAGCCGATCACCAAGAAGCCCATCGAAGTCCGAATGGGCGCCGGTAAGGGTAATGTGGAATTCTGGGTCGCCCCCGTGCAGCCTGGTCGCATGCTCTATGAAATCGAGGGTGTCGATGAAGCCAGCGCGCGTGAGGCGTTCCGTCTCGCTGCCGCCAAGCTCTCGGTCAAGACGCAATTCGTGACACGTACGGTGCTGTGATGGAATTCAAAGATCTTCGTAGCAAGTCCGCGCAGGACCTTAACGCCCATCTGGGCGAGCTGCGCAACGAGCAGTTCAAGCTGCGCATGCAAAAAGGTTCCGGTCAGCTGACCCAGACGCACCAGATCACGCGCGTTCGTCGCGAGATTGCGCAGGTCAAGATGCTGCTCGGCGACAAGAAGTAAGGACTGACGGCCATGAGCGATACACAAAAGACTGCCCGCACCATTCAAGGTCGCGTGGTCAGCAACAAGATGAACAAGACCGTCACTGTCTTGGTTGAGCGTCAGGTTCAGCACGCGTTGTACGGCAAGATCATCCGCCGTTCGACGAAGTTGCATGCCCACGACGAGAACAGCGAATGCAAGGAAGGCGACGTTGTGCGCATTGTGGAATGTGCACCACTTTCGAAGACGAAGAATTTCCGCGTCGTCGAGATTGTCGCGCGCGCAGCGCAGTAAGTCAGGTCTCTAGGAGAATACAACCATGATCCAGATGCAGACCTTCCTTGCCGCGGCCGATAATTCCGGTGCGCGTGAACTCATGTGCATCAAGGTGCTCGGTGGTTCCAAGCGTCGTTACGCTGGAATTGGCGACATCATCAAGGTGACCGTCAAGGACGCCATTCCGCGCGGCAAAGTGAAGAAAGGCGAAGTGTACGACGCAGTTGTCGTGCGGACCAAGAAAGGCGTGCGTCGTCCCGACGGCTCGCTGATCCGCTTCGACGGCAACGCAGCCGTATTGCTCAACAACAAGCTCGAGCCGATCGGCACGCGCATCTTTGGACCGGTCACGCGTGAATTGCGTGGCGAGAAGTTCATGAAGATCGTGTCGCTCGCGCCCGAAGTGCTGTAACGGGGACTGTCATGAACCGTATCCGCAAGGGTGATCAGATCACCGTGATCACCGGCAAGAACAAAGGCCAGAAGGGTGAAGTTCTGCGCGTCGTGGGCGACCGCGTTTTCGTGCAGAACATGAATCTGGTCAAGCGCCACACCAAGCCGAATCCACAGGCCAACCAGCCTGGCGGGATCATCGAGCGTGAGGCGTCCATCCATATCTCCAACATTCAGTTGGTCAACCCTGCCTCCGGCAAGGGCGAGCGCCTTGGCTTCAAAGTCCTCGCGGACGGTCGCAAAGTGCGTGTTTTTCGCTCGACCGGTGAAGTTGTTGACGCCTGAGGATTGCACCCATGACGCGCTTTCAGAAATTTTACAAAGATACCGTTGTACCGAAGCTGATGGAACGCTTTGCGTATGACAACGTGATGCAGGTGCCACGCCTGACCAAGATCACCCTGAACATGGGTGTGGGTGAGGCTGTCGGCAACAAGAAGGTGCTTGAAAACGCACTGGACGACATGGCGAAGATCGCCGGCCAGAAACCGGTGTCGACGAAGGCGCGAGTTTCAGTCGCTGCCTTCAAGATCCGTGAAGGTTGGCCGATTGGTTGCAAGGTCACGCTGCGTCGTGCGCACATGTATGAGTTCCTCGACCGTCTGGTGAGCGTCGCGCTGCCGCGCGTTCGCGACTTCCGTGGCGTTTCGGGCCGTGCTTTTGACGGCCGCGGAAACTACAACATGGGCATCAAGGAACAGATCATTTTCCCGGAAATTGATTTCGACCAGGTCGATGCCATGCGTGGCATGGACATTTCCATCGCCACGACGGCGAAGACCGACGAAGAAGCTCGCGCTCTGCTCGAGTGCTTCAGCTTCCCGTTCCGCAACTGACCCGCGAGGAATCCAGACAATGGCAAAGACCTGCATGGTGAATCGCGAAGTCAAGCGCGCGAAGCTCGTGAAGAAATTCGCGACGAAGCGGGCTGAACTCAAGAAGACCTTGAACAGCCAGACTGCATCGTTCGAAGACAAGATGACCGCATCGGCAAAGCTTCAAATGCTGCCGCGCGATTCAAGCCCCGTGCGCAAGCGCAATCGCTGCGTACTTACCGGCCGCTCGCGCGGCGTGTACCGCAAATTCGGCCTCGGTCGCAACAAGCTGCGTGAAGCTACCATGCGCGGCGATGTACCGGGTCTACGTAAAGCCAGCTGGTAAATCCAGCGGATATCGGTGCTAGAACTTCAGGAATACAAGCATGAGCATGACTGATCCGATTGCCGACATGTTTACCCGTATTCGCAATGCCCAGTTGACGGGCAAAGTGACGGTACGCATGCCGGCTTCGAAGGTAAAACAAGCCCTCGCGAAGCTGTTGAAAGACGAAGGCTATATCCGTGACGCGCAAGTCAACACGGTAGAAGGTAAGCCGGAGCTCGAAATTGCACTCAAGTATTACGAGGGCAAGCCGGTCATCGCGCGCATAGAGCGCGTTTCGCGTTCCGGCCTGCGTGTGTATCGCGGCAAGGATGCGTTGCCCAAAGTGCTGAATGGATTGGGCATCTCGATCGTTTCGACGTCCAGCGGCGTCATGACCGATGCGCAAGCGCGGGCCAAGGGCCTGGGTGGCGAAGTCATCGGCCTGGTTGCCTAAGAGCAGGAGTTACAGACATGTCTCGCGTCGCAAAAATGCCGATCGCGCTCCCCAAAGGGGTTGAGTGCCAAGTAAATGCTGAAGGCGTCACCGTCAAGGGGCCCAAGGGCACGTTGAAACTGTTTGCGCTCCCGGGTGTGAATGTCGCTGTAGACGGCAGCGAACTTCAGTGCAGTCCGAAAGAGCTGGGCAACACCAAGATGGCGGGGACCGCCCGTGCCTTGATCAACAATATGGTCAAGGGTGTCAGCGAGGGTTACGTGCGTAAGCTCGAACTCGTTGGCGTGGGTTACCGTGCGGCCATGCAGGGCAAGGATTTGAATCTGACTCTCGGATTCTCGCATCCTGTTCTGTTCAAGGCACCAGACGGTGTCACGCTGGAAACGCCAAGTCAGACCGAGATCCTGATCAAGGGTGCGGACAAGCAGGCAGTCGGCCAGGCAGCGGCCAAAATTCGCGGATTCCGTCCGCCCGAACCCTACAAGGGCAAAGGCGTGCGCTATTCCGGTGAGAAGATCACCCTGAAGGAAGCCAAGAAGGCGTAATGCGGGTTTCCCGCGAAGGTTCGATCCCTTAAGGACCGGATTTTCCAAAAATCCTTCAGCTTCGGAGAATGACCATGGACAAGAACATATCCCGCCTGCGTCGCGCGAAATCCACGCGATCGCACATTCGCAATCTGGCCGTTGCGCGCCTCACCGTACATCGCACTGGGCAGCATTTGTATGCCCAGGTGATTTCGGCGACTGGCGACAAGGTTATCGCTGCTGCTTCGACTCTGCAGGCATCCGTTGCCGACGGTCTCAAAGGCACGAAGAACAAGACGGCTGCTGCGGCTGTAGGCAAGGCGATTGCAGAGCGTGCGAAAGCAGCCGGAATCGAAGCAGTTGCATTTGACCGATCTGGCTTCAAGTATCACGGGCGCATTCAGGCTCTGGCCGATGCGGCACGTGAGGCAGGTTTGAAGTTCTAAAGATTCAAAGGAGTCGAAGCCCGCGAATGTTGGCCGGTTCAGTGGCGAACGAGTCTGGGATCTGAGTTTCCTGTAATAGAAATACCCACAACTCCAAGCGGCGATAGCCGTAAGAAAATGCTCCGCTCCGTCGGAGCCCAAGGTGCAAAATGTCTTCTAACGAACGTGAAAACAGCGACGGCATGTTGGAAAAGCTGATCGCCGTCAACCGTGTGGCCAAGACGGTCAAGGGTGGTCGGCAGATGAGCTTTACCGCATTGACCGTCGTCGGTGATGGCGACGGCAAGGTCGGTTTCGGTTACGGTAAAGCACGCGAGGTGCCTGTCGCAATCCAGAAAGCGATGGAGCGGGCGCGTCGCAACATGACCGTTGTCAAACTGAACAATGGCACATTGTGGCACGCAGTCAAGGCCAACCATGGCGCGGCGCGTGTCTTCATGCAGCCTGCCTCGGACGGTACCGGCGTAATTGCTGGTGGCGCGATGCGCGCAGTGCTCGAAGTCGTCGGCGTCAAGAACGTGCTTGCAAAGGCCGTTGGTTCGCGCAACCCGATCAATCTGGTTCGCGCAACGATCAAAGGCTTGATTGCGATGGCGACGCCGGAAGGCATTGCTGCCAAGCGTGGCAAGACTATCGAAGAGGTGAACGGCCATGGTTGAGGCTAAGAGCAGCGAGAAGACCGTGCGCGTGCGCCTGGTCAAGGGCCTGCGTGGTGTGCAGGCGCGTCATCGTTTGAGCGTCAAGGCGTTGGGCCTTGGCAAGATCAACGATGTGCGCGAACTCAAAGACAGTCCGCAGGTGCGTGGCCTGATCAATACGGTTTACTACTTGGTTGCCGTCGAAGATCGCGCCTGAGTCCGCCAGGAATTTTGGAGTAGAACATGCGTCTTAATACGCTCAAACCGGCAAAGGGTGCTCGTCAGGCACGTACACGTGTCGGTCGTGGTATCGGCTCTGGCCTCGGCAAGACTGCCGGCCGTGGGCACAAGGGTCAATTTGCCCGCACGGGTAAAGGTAAGGTCAAGGCCGGCTTTGAAGGCGGCCAGATGCCGCTGCAGCGCCGCCTGCCTAAGGTTGGATTCCGCTCGAAGATCGCCCGAGATGTCAGCGAAGTGATGTTGTATGAGCTCGATGCCATGACGGGCAATGAGATCGACTTCGCGACGCTGCAAGCTGCTGGTCTGATCGACAGCCGTGCGAAGCGTGCGAAGGTCGTGCTGAAGGGCGAAATCAAACGCGCCATCAAGCTGAAAGGAATCACCGCCACGGCGGGTGCCAAGGCTGCGATCGAAGCAGCCGGCGGCAGCGTGGAGTAATGCATGGCGGCTAATCAAGCCAATATGCTTGCTTCACTCGGCAAATTGACCGAGCTCAAGCAGCGCATTCTGTTCGTCATTGGCGCGTTGGTGGTTTACCGCCTTGGATCGTTTATCCCGGTTCCCGGAGTGAACCCCGAGGCGATGGCGCGTCTGATGCAGAATCAGGGCGGCATCATTGACATGTTCAACATGTTTTCCGGTGGTGCGCTGGCTCGCTTCTCGATTTTTGCCCTCAATGTGGTTCCTTACATCTCCGCTTCTATCATTGTGCAGTTGTTCGCTTCGGTTGTGCCGAGCATGCAGCAACTGCGCAAAGAGGGTGAGTCCGGACGTCGCACGCTGACCAAGTACACGCGATTCGGGGCGGTTTTTCTCGCCGCGTTTCAGGCCTTCGGCGTTTCGGTGGCCTTGTCCAGTCAGCAAGGTGTCGTTTACAACCCGGGCCCAGGATTTATCTTCGCGTCAGTCGTTGGTTTGACCGCCGGCACGATGTTTCTGATGTGGCTGGGCGAGCAGATTACCGAACGTGGTATCGGCAACGGAATTTCGCTGCTGATTTTCGCGGGCATTGTCGCTGGCTTGCCAGGCGCGGTCGTGCATACGTTGAATATGGCCCAGCAGGGCGAGCTGCACCCGCTGAAGGTCGTCGCCGTATTGCTGGTCGTATTGCTGGTGACGGCTTTCGTGGTGTTCGTTGAGCGCGGGCAGCGTCGAATCACCGTGAACTATGCGCGGCGCAGCGGCGGGGCGAAAGCCTACATGAATCAGAGTTCGCATTTGCCGCTCAAGCTGAATATGTCGGGTGTGATTCCCGCAATTTTTGCGTCATCGCTGATCATGTTTCCGGCAACAGCGGCGACTTGGTTCAGTAAGTCGGGTGAGGTGCGTTGGTTGCAGTTGCTCACCGCCGGGCTCAGTCCTGGTGAGCCGGTATATATGCTGCTGTACGGTTTGCTGATCGTCATTTTCGCGTTTTTCTACACCGCGCTGGTGTTCAATTCGCAGGAAACGGCGGACAACCTGAAGAAGTCCGGGGCGTTGATCCCAGGGATTCGACCAGGTAAATCGACCGCTGACTATATCGACGGGGTGTTGACGCGACTGACTGGCGCTGGAGCGCTTTATCTGGTCGCGGTGTGCCTGATCCCCGATATCCTGCGCAACGCCTGGCACGTGCCGTTCTATTTCGGTGGTACGTCCTTGTTGATCGTAGTCGTCGTGGTGATGGATTTCACGGCCCAGGTTCAAGCCCATCTGGTTTCGCACCAGTACGGTAGTTTGTTGAAAAAATCGAATTTGCGCGGTCGCTGAACGGCGCGGTTCCGGGGCTTGTTAGCCCGGAACAGAGATTACCTCCGGAGATTTCCGGCACGGGATTGGATTTTCCCGCGAATCAAGGTACAATTTTCAGTTCACTGCGCTTTAAGCCCGTTTTCGGAGAGAGTTAGATGGCGCGCATTGCAGGTGTCAACCTGCCGGTCCAGAAGCATGTCTGGGTCGGTTTGCAAAGTATTTTTGGTATCGGTCGCTCGCGGTCGAAGAAGGTTTGTGTCTCTGCGGGCGTCAAGCCGAGCAGCAAGATTAAAGACCTGACCGAATCCGAGGTGGAGAAAATCCGCCTGGAAGTCGCGAAGTACACGGTCGAAGGTGATCTGCGCCGTGAAGTCGGCATGAGCATCAAGCGCCTGATCGATCTGGGCTGCTACCGCGGTCTGCGTCATCGCCGTGGCTTGCCGTTGCGCGGTCAGCGCACCCGCACGAATGCGCGTACCCGTAAGGGTCCTCGTCGTGCGATCAAAAAGTAATTCCTGCGGGTAGAGAATATGAATAAGCCGGTTGCTGCCAAGACCAAGAAGAAGATCAAGCGCGTTGTAACGGACGGAATCGTCCATGTGCAGGCGTCATTCAACAATACCGTCATCACGATCACCGATCGCCAAGGGAACGCTCTTTCGTGGGCTACCTCGGGCGGCGCCGGTTTTCGTGGCTCGCGCAAGTCGACTCCGTTCGCAGCGCAGGTTGCGGCTGAGAAAGCGGGACGCGCGGCATTGGACTATGGACTGAAGACGCTTGAGGTTCGCATCAAGGGTCCGGGTCCGGGACGTGAGTCCGCGGTGCGTTCGCTTAATGCACTTGGCTACAAAGTTACCAACATCATTGACGTTACGCCGATTCCGCATAACGGCTGCCGTCCACCCAAGCGTCGCCGCGTGTAAGGAGCTCCGACATGGCACGTTATATCGGTCCCACCTGCAAGCTGTCGCGTCGTGAAGGCGCTGACCTCAGTCTGAAGTCGCCTGCGCGTGCATTGGACTCCAAATGCAAGCTTGAGCAGAAGCCCGGCCAGCATGGCGCGGCACGCAAAGGCAAGCTTTCGGATTACGCGGTGCAGCTGCGCGAGAAGCAGAAAGTCAAGCGCATCTACGGCTTGCTCGAGCGTCAGTTCCGCAGCTACTACACCAAAGCCTCTCGCAAGAAGGGCAATACCGGCGAATCGCTGCTGCAGATGCTCGAACAGCGCCTCGACAATGTGGTCTATCGCATGGGATTTGCGGTTACTCGCACCCAGGCTCGCCAACTGGTTGCCCATAAGGCAATCGAGGTCAATGGTAAGAAGGTGAACTTGCCTTCCTATCAGGTGAAGGCGGGCGATCAGATCGCCATTGTTGAAAAATCACGCAATCAGTTGCGTATCCAGGAAGCGCTGACTCTCTCTCAGGAGATGGATCTGGCGCCGGGCTGGGTCGAAGTTGATGCGAAGAAATTCAGCGGCATGTTCAAGACTGTGCCGGAACGTTCTGACCTGCCTTCCGACATCAACGAAGCGCTGATCGTCGAACTTTATTCAAAGTAATACTGGAGAGCAGGCTACATGGCCCTTTCGTCCACCACCGTTTTGCGCGCCCGTGGTATTGGCGTGGAGCGCATCGGCGCGAACCGTGCCAAGGTCGTTGTCGAGCCGCTTGAACGCGGATTCGGCCACACGCTGGGTAACGCGTTGCGGCGCGTATTGTTGTCGTCCATTCCTGGTGCGGCGATCGTTGAAGTCGAAATCGACGGCGTCCTTCATGAATACACGACCCTTGAAGGTTTGCAGGAAGACGTGATTGACGTTTTGCTGAACCTGAAAGATGTTGCGATTCGCATGCATGGCCAGGATGAAGCAACACTGAGTCTTAGCCGCAAGGGTAAGGGTGTTGTCACTGCGGGTGACATCAAGGTTGATCACAATGTCGAGATCGTGAATCCTGATCACGTCATCTGTCATCTGACCAAAGATATCGCGCTGAACATGCGTTTGAAGATTGTGCGTGGTGTTGGCTATCAGCCGGCCACCGCGCGCCGCCTTCCCGAGGAAGAATCGCGCCCCATCGGCCGGTTGCAGTTGGATGCCTCGTTCTGCCCGGTACGCCGCGTTGCGTACGAAGTCGACGCCGCTCGAGTTGAACAGCGCACCGATCTCGACAAGCTGGTCCTCGACGTAGAGACGAACGGGACGATTGACGCAGAAGATGCGGTGCGGAAGGCAGCAGAGATCGTGCAGGACCAGTTGTCGGTGTTCGGCGACTTCACGCGTCGCGAAAGCGAAAGCACGAAGGCTGAGAAGGGCGGAGTCGATCCCCTCTTGCTGCGTCCGATTGACGATCTGGAATTGACCGTGCGTTCAGCCAATTGTTTGAAGGCGGAAAGCATTTATTACATTGGTGACCTTGTGCAGAAGACCGAAGTCGAACTGCTCAAGACACCGAATCTGGGCAAGAAGTCGCTGACCGAGATCAAGGACGTGCTGGGTGCGCGTGGCTTGTCGCTTGGGATGAAGCTCGAGAACTGGCCGCCGATGGGTCTGACCCACGGCATGATGGGCTGATCTCGCTAGAGATCACGAAGGAAATACGACCATGCGTCACATGAAATCGGGCCGCAAGCTCAACCGGACCAGCAGTCATCGCGAAGCCATGTTCAAGAATATGGCCTCCTCGCTGTTCAAGCACGAGCTGATCAAGACCACTTTGCCGAAAGCCAAGGAACTCCGTCGGGTTGCCGAGCCGCTGATCACGCTCGCCAAGTCGGACGGCGTGGCGAATCGCCGTCTTGCGTTTGCGCGTCTGCGTGACAAAGTGGCCGTCGGCAAGCTGTTCGTGGACCTCGGTCCGCGTTATCGCGAACGCAAAGGTGGTTACCTGCGCATTCTGAAGTGCGGATTCCGCGCTGGCGACAATGCGCCAATGGCTTACGTCGAACTGGTCGATCGTCCGATCACCGCCGTCGAGTCGGATGCCGAGTAAAATCACGCAACAGCCTGTATCCGAAGCCCCGGTAAATCCGGGGCTTTTTGCTTCTGCACAACCGGCGATTGAGTCTTCGCCAATGCCGGGCATTGAACCTGTCGATGGCATTCCGCACGCTGGCGGGCGCAGCGACCGCTATTGGAATCTGTCGTTGTTGCTGTTGGCTTGCTGCGTATCCGTATGGGCGGCCTGGCGTATACAAGGTGTCGGGCTGACGACCGACGAATTTGTACACTTTCCCCGCATCGTTCGTCTGCTGCATGGCGATTTCGCGTTGTGGGATCAGTATTCCGCGATGTTGCCGGGCTATCACGCGCTGGTTGCGGCAGCCCTGTCATTTGTCGGCGCCGATTCGCTGAACGCGGCGCGTTTGATTTCGTTGCTCTTTGGTCTTGCCGCCGTCGCCGCGTTTTGCAGCGTGAGAACCCACACGGACGCGCATCGCCATCCGCTGCTCGTTGCCCAGTTTCTCGTGTTTCCGCTCGCCTTTCCATTTGTCTTCCTGGTGTATACGGATATCGCTTCGCTCGCATTCGTGACCGGTGCATTCGCGTTTGCGACCGTGCGCAGGCACTGGCTTGCTGCGACGCTGATGATCCTCGCCATCGCGGTGCGGCAAAACAATGTGCTGTGGTTGGCTCTACTTGCGCTCCAGTCCCTGGGGCCGCATGTCCATTGGTCTGAGAAGCGCATCGACGCGGCCGCCGCTGCGTCGGTATCAGCTCCCTATCTATTTCCTGCGACGGCATTTGTCGCGTTCTGGCTCTGGAACGGTTCAATCAGCGCACCGAATCCTCAAGCCGCATTGAATCCGGACATTTCCCTGCATCTGGGAAATCCGTTCTTCCTGCTGTTTGTTGCAGGAATCCTCTTTCCTCTGCACGTTCTCGTCGGTCTGCGGGATGCATTCGACAGGTTCCGACAGCGACCTTGGTTGTGGTCAATTCCATTGTTACTATTTGCTGGTTGTTGGTGGGGCTTCAATGCCGACCATCCATTGAATGCACCGGCGACCGGTTACGAGTTGTTTCTGCGCGCGCGCTTGTTCTCGGCTCTGAATGCCGACCCTTGGCTTCGCATCCTGTTTGGCACTGTCGTAGTTGCCGCGGCCTGCGGACTCGCATCGATGAGTCGGTTGGTCAATTCGGCCTGGGTCTTGTATCCGACAAGTTTGTTGTACTTGACGACGCTTTGGATGATTGACGTGCGCTATCTGCTGATCCCGGCGACACTGTGGCTTGCCACTCGCAGGTTGTCGACGCCCCGGATTGAGCGTGCCACCTGCATCTACTGGATCATCCTTTCCTGCGCCTTGTTCGAGTCGATTGCCGAAGGCAAGCTATTTCCTTGAAGGTGTGCGTCGACGCGGGCAGCGCTTTCCGTCTATTGGGTCGTGAATGAATCTGGCAACGACGTCCAAGGAAATTCGGGGCAATCCATGGTTCTGGATTTGTCTTCTGTTCGCATACGCCTGCGCCAGCATTTACGCGGCGGATGGGGAAAGTCGTGGCGATGAAATCGTACACTTTCAGCAAATCTTGCTATTTCGTCACGGCGATTTTCGCGTATTGACCGACGCGCTGACCACCATTCCGGGATACCACGCAACGATCGCATTCGTCATGTGGATGGTTGGTGGTGAGTCGCTTGCCATCGCGCGGTTGGCGACGGGCCTGTATGGTCTGCTCGCGATTGCGGGTTTCTCCCGCCTACGTCGTGCCATCCACAACGAAGACGACTGGGTACCCGTTGCGCAGTTTGCCGTCTTGCCAATTCTGTTGCCTTTCGTATTTCTGGTGTACACCGACACGGCGTCGCTCGCTTGCGTACTGTGGGCGACATCGGCGACGGTTCTGCGACGGCATTGGCGTTCTGCGCTGTGGATGATCGCGGCAATCGCGATGCGACAGAACAACGTACTGTGGCTGCCATTCCTGTGGTTGCTGTTTGTCGCGCCACGGTGGAAGGAACACGGCATCGAAGCCTGGCGATCGGTGCTTGTTGATTCCATGCCCTACCTGTTGCCAGGATCGTGCTTCATTGCGTACTGGCTGTGGAACGGCACGGTTTCCTATTCCGGCCCGCAATCCAGCATGCATCCCGATGCGAGCATGCATGTTGGAAATATTTACTTCATGCTGTTTGTCGCCGCGTTGTTGCTGCCGCTGCAATGCGCCGACGGGGCTCTACGTTTCGTACGTGCGGCGGTTGGTCAACCGTGGCTATGGTTGATTCCGATTGGCGTATTGATCGTGTATTTGGGCGCTTTTGCCGTCGACCACCCCTACAATCTGATAGAAAATGCCGTGTCCTGGCGCAACAGGATATTGCAGCATACGCAGCACTCAGAACTATTCAGGCTTGGATTCGGTGTTGCTGCGGTCATAGCGGCGCTTGGTGTGGGCTGGAGCAAGCTCGCAGACGTATCGGCCCGAGCGCTCTTTCCGGTTGCCGTGCTTTTCGTCAGCCTTTCCTGGCTCATCGAACAACGTTATTACCTGATACCGCTGGCTCTATTCTTGGCATGGCGCAAACCGCTGAGGCGCGAGCTTGAGTCGATCACCTTGGCACTTTGGGCCGTTCTTGCGGTCTTGTTCTTCTGGGGCATGATCTCGGGTCAACTGTATTTGTGATCGTGCCGATTTCCCATTCAACCATAGGCGTCGCAGCATGCGTTTGAACCCATTTGGCTGGACATTTCGCGCTCAATTCGCGGCGGGCGCGATCGGCTGCGCAGTCCTGTTGGCATATGCGCTGTTTGTCCAATACCAACTGAAGATTGAACCCTGTCCATTGTGTATTTTTCAGCGCGTCGCGTTCATGGCGATGGGAATTTTTTTCCTGCTCGGCGCATTGCATGGACCACGTGCCACTGGCAGGAAAGTCTACGCGGCGCTCGTTGTCGTATCCGGCCTGGTCGGTGCGAGCATCTCGGCGCGGCATGTCTGGCTACAGCATTTGCCAAAGGATCAAATCCCGGATTGTGGTCCGGGTCTCGCGTATATGATCGATGCTTTTCCGATGGCTCAGATGTTCAAGATGGTCCTGACGGGCTCTGGAGAATGTGCCGAGGTCAACTGGACGTTTCTCGGGATTGCTATGCCAGCCTGGACATTGTTTTGCTTCCTGATCCTGATTGGCTGGGCTATCTGGTCTGCCCTCAATCGGATTCACCCGGCTGCGCGATAAGGCGATTCGACATATGAATGCATTGAGACCGCCCCGCGGCTTGCACGAGTGCTCCTCTGTGGCATGATCTGTATTGCAACGCAGCAACCGCGAAAAACGCCATGAGAGCCATCGAACGCAACATTTCCCCGGTACGCGAGGCGAAAGACTGGTCGCCCGTGTCATGGCAATCGCGCCCCGCGGTCCAGCAGCCCAGCTATGCCGACGCTGCGGAACTGGGTCGTGCCCTGAGCAAGTTGCGCGAACTGCCGCCATTGGTCACCTCATGGGAAGTGATCGCCTTGCGCAAGCAGATTGCGGAGGCACAGGAAGGTCGCCGGTTTTTGCTGCAGGGCGGAGACTGTGCGGAGAGTTTCGACGATTGCTCATCGGCTCTGATCTCCAATCGGCTGAAAGTGCTGCTGCAGATGAGCCTGGTACTCGTGCACGGACTCAAGTTGCCCGTCGTTCGCGTTGGCCGGTTTGCCGGTCAATACGCAAAACCCCGTTCCACGGATACCGAGACCCGCGACGGAGTGACCCTGCCCAGCTACCGCGGGGATATCGTCAACGGCAACGAATTCACAAGCGAGGCGCGGCGCGCGGATCCCCAGCGGCTGGTCGAAGGGCATTCGCATTCCGCGTTGACGATGAATTTTGTCCGCGCGCTCATCGACGGTGGGTTCGCGGATCTGCATCACCCGGAATATTGGGATCTGGAGTGGGTCAAATATTCGCCGTTGCAAAGCGAATATCAGCGCATGGTCGAATCGATCGGTGATTCGCTGCGCTTCATGGAAACCCTGCACGGTACGCCAATTGGAAGTTTTGCGCGTGTGGATTTCTATACATCACACGAGGCGCTTGTGCTGCACTACGAGCAGTCGTTGACGCGCCAGGTGCCGCGACAGTGGGGATGGTTCAATCTGTCCACGCATTTTCCCTGGATCGGCATGCGCACGGCTGACGTGGACGGGGCACATGTGGAATATTGCCGCGGCATCCGCAATCCGATCGGCGTCAAAATCGGACCGTCGGTCAAACCGGATCAATTGAAACGCCTTCTGGCGATCCTGAATCCCGACAACGAGCCCGGCCGCATGACGCTGATTCATCGCATGGGAGCGGACAAGATCGAGCAGTACCTGCCGGGTCTGGTCGAAGCTGTGAAGAGCGAAGGCGCGAAGGTACTCTGGTGTTGCGATCCCATGCACGGAAATACCGAAGCGACGTCCGTCGGGGTCAAGACGCGGCGTTTTGAAAACATCCGCTCCGAGCTTGATCGCGCGTTCGATATTCATGCGGGTTGTGGCACCCGTCTCGGTGGTGCTCATCTGGAACTGACCGGCGAAGACGTGACCGAATGCCTGGGCGGTGCGCGTGATCTGACTGAAAGCGACCTTGCTCGGGCCTACAAGTCGAGCGTGGATCCGCGTCTGAACTACGAGCAATCGATCGAGCTGGCGATGCTGATCGTGCGCAAGCAGGCTGGGAGTGCATCGGTATTTGCGGGCCCGAACTGAACCATCGCGAGCCCGGCGCGTGCACGCCTCTCTAATTGCGGGGCTGATCGCGCTGGCAAGCACGTTGCCGCTGCAGGCGGCCACGCAAGTGGTTCTGGTGGGTGCGCAGGGCCAGCTGATCTACGAACCACAAGTGCTGACAATTGCTGTTGGCGACAGAGTGCGATTTACCAATGTGGGTGGATTCCACAATGTGGTCGCGAATGACGGGTCATTCCGGTGCGCCAACGGTTGTGATGGTCAGGGCGGAAGCGGCGCAGTGAGCAGCGCCTTGTGGACGGCAACCGTCCAGTTCAACGAGCCCGGAACAATTGGATACTATTGCGCTGCGCACGGAACTCCGGGCAGTGGCATGACCGGAACCATCATCGTGCAGTCGACGCCGGTCTCGCTGCAGTCCTTTCGGGTCGACTGAACCCTGCTGTTCTCGACAAGGTGCGGGACTGCAAATCGCCGAGTGGCAAATTGCTCACCTAATCGGGCCCAGCAGCCCATTGTTCAGTTTGCTCCGGAACAATGGGCTTGGGGCGACCTCAGGCCGCGCGCGTATTCTTCTTGCGATCGTTCTCGGTCAGATACTTCTTGCGCAGGCGAATCGCGACCGGCGTGACTTCCACCAGCTCGTCGTCCTCGATGAACTCCAACGCCTGCTCCAGGCTCATCTTGATCGGCGGCGTCAGCGGAATCGTGTCGTCCTTTCCCGAAGCGCGGAAATTGGTCAATTGCTTGGCGCGCAAGGCATTGACGGTGAGGTCGTTGTCCTTGGCGTGGATGCCGACCAACTGGCCTTCATAGATTTCTTCGCCGGGGCTGACCAGCAAGCGTCCGCGCTCCTGCATGGCGATCTGCGCATACGCCGGTGACGGGCCCGTTCCGTTCGAAATCATCACGCCGTTCTGGCGCGCAGCGATGGTGCCGTCCGCCTTGGGTCCGTAATGATCGAACACGTGGAACAGCAGACCGGTGCCTGCGGTGATGGTGCGGAACTCGGTCTGAAACCCGATCAGCCCTCGCGCCGGAATGATGTATTCCATGCGCACACGGCCGCGACCATCGGGTTCGATGTTTTTCAATTGTGCTTTGCGCTCGCCGAGGCGCTGCATCACGCCGCCCTGAAATGCCTCTTCAAGGTCGGTGACCAACTGCTCGTACGGTTCCTGCATGACACCGTCGATTTCCTTGATGATGACCTCGGGCCGCGACACCGCCAGTTCGTATCCTTCGCGACGCATGGTTTCGATCAGAATGGACAAATGCAATTCACCGCGTCCACTCACTTTGAACTTCTCGGATTCGCTCGTATCTTCGACCTTGAGCGCGACATTGTGCAGCAGCTCGCGGTTGAGGCGGTCACGCAACTGTCGGCTCGTGAGGAACTTGCCGCCTGAATGGTCCTTTCGGCCCGCGAACGGAGAATTGTTGACCTGGAACGTCATGCTGATCGTCGGTTCGTCGACAGTCAGTGCGGGCAACGCTTCGATCGTATCCGGGGCGCACAAGGTATCGGAGATGCCCAGCGACTCAACGCCGTTGATTGCGACGATATCGCCGGCTTCGGCTTCTGCGACTTCGTGACGCTCAAGGCCCATGAAGCCCAGCACCTGGAGGATGCGGCCCTGGCGACGCTTGCCATCGCGATCGACCACGGCGATGGGCATGTTGGTGCGCACTTTGCCGCGCTGGATTCGGCCGATGCCGATCAGGCCGACATAGCTGTTGTAGTCGAGCTGGCTGACGCGCATCTGGAACGGACCTTCCGGATCCACTTCGGGAATTTTGACCTTGTCCACAATCGTCTGGAACAGCGGGTCCATGTTGCCTTCGCGAACGCTGGGATCCATGCCGGCGTAGCCCTGCAGTCCCGACGCGTACACGACCGGAAAATCCAGCTGCTCGTCCGTGGCGCCAAGGCGATCGAAAAGGTCAAATGTTGCATTCAGTACAAAATCCGGGCGCGCACCAGGACGGTCGACCTTGTTGATCACGACGATCGGTTTGAAGCCCATCTGGAAGGCTTTCTGGGTGACGAAGCGCGTCTGCGGCATCGGCCCGTCGAATGCGTCGACCAGCACCAGCACCGAATCGACCATCGAGAGCACACGCTCGACTTCGCCGCCGAAA
Source organism: Tahibacter sp. (assembly GCA_039934615.1). Taxonomy (GTDB): domain Bacteria; phylum Pseudomonadota; class Gammaproteobacteria; order Xanthomonadales; family Rhodanobacteraceae; genus Tahibacter. The sequence continues at coordinate 59,549 of JBDTLV010000007.1, read as the reverse complement.
TCCGCATGTCCAGGGGTATCCACGATGTTGATCCGATAGTCTTTCCAGCGGATCGCGGTGTTCTTGGCGAGAATCGTGATGCCGCGCTCTTTTTCGAGATCGTTCGAATCCATCGCGCGATCTGCCAGCACCGCGCGATCGCCGAGCGTGTTGGATTGCTTGAGCAACTGATCAACGAGCGTGGTCTTGCCATGATCGACGTGGGCAACGATGGCGATATTACGGAGCTTTTCGATGGACATGGGCGCTACTCCCGCCGGGCTCGCGGCAGGACTCTGGGTTAAAAGAAGGCGCGCAGTATAGCTGGTTTCTGGCCGCCTGCCGCGTTGCAGCAAGCGGGCCCGTCCAATGATTCAGCTAACCGTCGTCGGCGACCTCGCCCCGGCGGTTCAGCGACACGCTGAGGGCAGCCATTTTTCCGGCACTGTGGTGGATTCCGCGGTGCTCTCCAACGCTGCCGCCGCCGTGGACGACGCGGCATCAGTGCAGCGCCACTCCAGGCCCTGACGTGTCCGATAGGGTTTCAGTATCAATGTCTGGCCGCGCAACCCGGATTGGGCCAGATCTCCGAAGCGCAGGACCAGCGCACCGTGATCGACCTGGACATCCGAAAGGTACTTTGTCGATTCGCCGAACCCGGGCAACTCCAGGTCCTCGCTGGATTCGGGCAAGTCGTCATTTGCCGCGTGGTACTCGGCTATCGTTGTCAGCAGTGGGCGCGCATCCGCTATGACGGTGGCCACTTGCGCACGTACGGTGTAGTCCTGATACGCCGGCAGGGCAATCGCTGCGACAATTCCTGCGACGGCGACGCCGGACATGAGATTGCCGTTGCTGCCCAGCAACGCCTCGATCGGCGTTTGTTCATAGGTCATGCGCAGACCGATCCGCTCGCTGCTGACATCGACCGACAGGCCGACGGCGCCGTCTGTCGGCAGCTTCAACTCGCTCGCGCTCGGCATGCCCGCAAGTTCCGCAGGTTGCCCCAGTGCGTCAGCTAGGGACTGCAATCCGTTCAAGTAGGCGTAGTAGACGGTGCGCTGCACATGGTGCGTGACGCCCGTGGCGCCGATCAGCGCATGTTCGGCCGCGTAGGATTGCGAACGCAGCCAGGCGTCCAGCGGGGCATCGGGATTTGCGGCGATGCGGTCGGCAAGCGCCTGCGGAACCTGGCCGAAGACGAGGAACTCGCCTTCCTCACTCCAATACAGATGCCGCCCGATACGCGCGTACAGCGAGAGCCAGGCCGAGGATTTCGCGTCGAGGCCGGAATCGTTTCCATCATCGAATTTCATTCCTGGAATATGGAGATGTTGCACGGTTGCAGCGCCGGACTTTACGGTTTCGCGTCGCCAGCCGTAGCGTTTCCCCACGTCATCCAGTCGCGCATAGAGGGCCGCGCGATCGTTCACCCGCACCGCGCTATAGGTTCCACTCGCGTCTTCGAAAGCGATCAGCTCGGGACCGATCAGGCCGATCAGGTCTTTCAGTTCCGCTCCGGTGGTATTGCGCACCGTCAGCATTGCCTTGCCGTACCGGTCGGCTGCGGCCGCGCCGAAATCATCGGCCAGGTGTGACTCCATGTTCTTCCATTGTTCGCTGGTCGGCAGTTCCGCAGTGACCGCCCAGACGGGAGCACCTGAGCTCTTGATGTCGGTCCGGAATCCGGCTGGAGAAAAGTAGCTCAGAAAACGAGCATTCGGGGCGGTCAGGCTCACCTGGAAGTTGCCGTGGCCCTGGCTCGTTCCCCAACCCGCGGCAAGGGAGGTGCTTTTGTCCACAAAATCTCGCAGCAGTGCAGTGGCAGGTACCTTGGATAATTGTGCCGACGCCATGCCGTTGACACCCTTGAGGCTCATCCAGAAAAACAGACCTTGTCCCGAATTGTCGATTTGGCGCTCGACTTCCTGCATCGGGTGGGCACGGGTTTGTCCGAGCTGCTTGACCAACCCGTCCAGAACGCTTGCCGACGCTGCCATGCCCATCAATACGTGCATGCGATGCGTTGTCGTGTCGAATTGCAGAAATCCATTTTGCGCAAGTGCGGCCTTGCCGCCGGTATCGATCGGCGCCTTGAGCAACGCGTTACCGTTACCCAGCGCTGCAATTCGCGCGTTGAGCGTGGCGAGATCCGGCACGTCCAGTGGCAGGCTGATCAGGACGTTGCTCGCCGGATTGGCGATGTCGCTGCCGTCGATGACGGCGAGTTCCACGGGGGCGGCCAAGTCGCCAAGCAGCAGGATGAGCAGTGGCCCCATTCCGGTCGCTGCGATCATGGGGTCCTTGCGTACCGAGTTTCGCAGGCGCGCAATCAGCTGGACGTGCTGCTCACTCGCGAGTGCGCCATCCAGCGCGCGTCCGTTCGGTGCGGAAAGCAGGCCCCAGAATGAAGGAATGCGCAAATAGGCAATGGTGTGTTCCGGCAATCGTTCGCGCAGCCATGCGGGTCGCGCGATCTGTTCGGCGACGCGCGGCAGCGTGTTCCCGGAGCTCGGATTCGTCGCGGTTTCGCGATTGCAAGCGGAAATGACGCAGACGGCAACGATCAGCATGGACAGACCGAAGCGCTTGAGCAACATCATATGCAACTCCCTTTGTAGATGGACGCGTCGAGCCTGATGATGGCCCGGTGACCTAGCGTCGCGATTTCCTGGTTCCCTGCGGCGATGCTAGCGGATGGAATTGGCGGCGGCGAGTCTTGCGCCAGCTGTGGCTGCCGGGATCCGCGCGGTTCGGTATCATGGCGACCCCATTGAGCAGGACCACCGCATGACCACCGACAACCCCATCACCGCGCATATCACCACTGCACGCGGGACGATCAACTTGCGCCTGTTCGCCGACAAAGCGCCGCTTACCGTGGCCAACTTCGTCAATCTGGCCCAGCGCGGTTACTACAACGACCTGAATTTTCACCGCGTCATTCCCGACTTCATGATTCAAGGCGGTTGTCCGCACGGAAGTGGCACAGGCGGTCCGGGCTATCGCTTCGAAGACGAGTGCCGCGCAGACCTCAAGCACAGCAAGCCAGGGATTCTGTCGATGGCGAATGCTGGGCCCGGTACCAATGGCAGTCAGTTTTTCATCACGCATATCGCCACGAATTGGCTAGACGGCAAGCACACGGTGTTTGGCGAAGTGGTGGGTGCGGACGATCAGAAACTGGTCGATGCAATTCGCGGCGGGGACAAGGTCGCCTCAGTCACCATCAAGGGTGATACCGCGCCATTGCTCGCATCCCAGCAGGCGCGCGTGACGCAGTGGAACAGTGCGCTCGATGCAGCCGGCTTCAAGGCGAAAGTGTGACTAAGTGAACAATGGGTGTTGCCGGAGCGCCTCTCGCGCTCCGGCAAGTACCACCCCTACGGGCTGGACGTACCGCCCGATGCCTTGGTGATCACGCGATACAGAATCAGCAGGATGATCGAACCGATCACGCCGCCGATAAAGCCGGATGGCTCGATCGACCCGTTGATTGCGGAATTGAAGCCGAGCAGGTGGGTCAGATAGCCGCCGACGAACATGCCGGCCACGCCGATCAGGCCGGTGACAAAAAAGCCACCTGGATCCTTGCCCGGTGTGAGGAATTTCGCGACGACGCCAACCAGCAGTCCTACGATGAACATCCAAAGCCAGTGCATGCCGTGCCCCTTTTGGTCAGGAAAACCGCGGCTACTGTAGCGCACGAGGCGCGACGCAGGAAACGCCTCCGATCTTGAATGGGACCATTGTGCATAAGCCACGTATTGCGGTCTGACCTGCGACGGATGTTGCAGCGCAATGTGCTACCATTTCGCGCCCGGAAAATCCTTCAGAGACGACGTCATGCCCAAGCTTGCCGAGCGCATGGGGCGCGCCAAACCGAGCGCGATCATGCTGGTTGCCGAAAAGGCGAAGAAGCTCAAGGCCGAAGGCCGCGACATCATCAGTTTCTCCATCGGGGTGCCCAATTTCCTGCCTGGCGAGCACGTCTATGCCGCCGTGCGCGACGCACTGGCGAAAGACTCTGGCCAGTATGGCTCCAACCGAGGCGCGGACGCTTTGCTCGACGCGTTTCTCGCGCATCTGGGCCGGGCCGGCTTCAGCGGATACACGCGTGCCAATCTGGCCACCGGGATCGGCGCGAAACATGTGTTGTACAACCTGGCGGAAGCGCTGCTGAATCCGGGTGACACGCTCGTGTTTCCGGTGCCGTATTGGACCAGTTACATGGACATCGCTGATATCGTCGGCGCGCAAGTACGCACCCTGCCGTGCCCCGCGGAACAAAACTACAAATTGACTCCGGCGCAACTCGATGCGGCGCTGCCGGGCGCAAAAGTGTTCCTGTTCAACAATCCATCGAACCCGACTGGCATGGTTTACACGCCGGCCGAAGTCGCCGCGATTGCCGAAGTGCTCGTGAAGCATCCTGATGTCTGGATCATCACTGACGACATCTATCACTGCATGGTTTTCGACGACGTCGGCTATTCGAATTTCGTGCAGCTCAAGCCGGAGTTGCGCGATCGCACCATCTTCGTTGATTCGTTGTCCAAGACCTATGGCATGCCCGGCTGGCGTGTGGGTTTCATGGCGGGTCCGGAGTCGGTCGCGCAGGCATTGGTGAACCTCAACTCGAATCACATCACCAACATTCCGGAAATCGTTACGGCTGCGGCAGTGGCCGCGCTGACCGGTCCGCAGGATGTGCCGGCGCAGAAAAATCTGGAGTTCCAGGGCAAGCGCGATCAGGTGCTGACCATGCTGAACTCGATCCCGGGCGTGAAGTGTCCGGTGCCGCAAGGCGCATTTTACGTATTTCCCGATATTTCCTGCGCGTTTGGCAAAAGTCACAATGGCAAGAAAATCACGAACGACGTGGATTTTTGCAGTACGTTGCTCGAGGTCAAGGGCGTTGCGTGCGTGCCCGGTTCGGCCTTCGGCGAATCCAAGGCCCTGCGTATTTCCTATACCTGTCCGACCGCACAGCTTTCCGACGGACTGGCGCGCTTTCGCGAATTCTTCGTCGAACTGACCTGAGCCACTGCGCCGATGACGCCGCTCAAACTCCTGCTCGGTGTGGCATTGATCGCCATCGCGTCGATTGCCTGGATGAAACAGCGCGAAGTGGCGCGCCATGATCCGCGCCACGGCGGCGGTGGGAGTGGTGGCATCGTGGTGCTCAGCGCTTCCTGGTGCGGCTATTGCGCCCAACTCCGGGAAGGTCTGGAACAGGCGCATGTCCCGTTTACCGAATTGGATGTCGAAGACGAAGGCGAAGGTGAGAAGGCCTATGAGGCGGTCGGCGGCAGTGGCGTTCCGATCACCATCATTGGCGAAGACGTCGTGCACGGATACGACGCGGAGCGGATCTCGGCACTGATCGGACGTCGTGGTTACACCGTTCAATTGTAGTCAGTCAATTTTCCCGCCTGTGCCGGGAGCGCATCCAGCGCAGTCGGCATAGAGGCTTAACCAAAGCTAGGAGTTCATCATGAAAGCCCCCGTCCGTGTTGCCGTTACCGGCGCTGCAGGCCAGATTGGCTATGCCCTGTTGTTCCGCATCGCCGCCGGCGACATGCTGGGTCCGGATCAGCCGGTCATTCTGCATCTGCTGGAAATCACGCCAGCGCTGCCTGCACTGCAGGGGGTCGTGATGGAGCTGAACGACTGTGCTTTCCCGACCTTGCACGGCGTGGTAGCGACCGACGACGCCAATGTCGCTTTTAAAGATGTGGACTATGCGCTGTTGGTCGGCGCGCGCCCACGTGGACCGGGTATGGAACGCAAGGATCTGCTCGAGGCGAACGGCGCGATTTTCGCCCCGCAGGGCAAGGCGCTGAATGCGCACGCCAAGCGCGATGTGAAGGTGCTTGTGGTCGGCAATCCTGCCAACACCAATGCGCTGATCGCGCAACAGAACGCGCCGGATCTTGATCCCAAGTGTTTCACTGCGATGGTGCGGCTGGATCACAACCGCGCAATCAGCCAACTGGCCGAAAAGACGGGTGCATTGAACACGGATATCGCCAAGGTCACGATCTGGGGCAACCACAGTTCGACCCAGTATCCGGATGTTCACCACACGACGGTGAAAGGCAAGCCGGCGCTTCCGCTGATCGAACAGGCATGGTACGAAGGCACCTTCATTCCGACCGTGCAGCAGCGCGGCGCCGCGATCATCAAGGCGCGTGGTGCTTCTTCCGCGGCTTCAGCAGCGTCCGCGGCTGTCGATCACATGCGCAGCTGGGCGCTGGGCACCGCTGAAGGCGACTGGGCGTCGATGGGCATTCCGTCCGACGGCAGCTACGGTATTGCTCCAGGCGTGATCTACGGTTATCCCTGCATTTGCAAGAATGGAAAGTATGAAATTGTGCAGGGTCTTGACGTGAATGCATTCTCGCGTTCGCGCATGGATGCGACCGAAAAGGAATTGCGCGAAGAGCGTGCCGGCGTCGAGCATTTGTTCGCCAAGCGCTGATAGCGTGCGGGCGCGACGCGCCTGCCGGATCGAGAATCGCAACGGGCGGCTTGGCCGCCCGTTTGCTTTTGCCCGCGGCGTGGCCTTTTTGTGACTGAATTCGGCTGCGCCGGCTGAATCGGCTAAAATACCGCCTCTTTGTGGAGGTGCCATGAACCAGACCAGTCCCGGCGCGCGTTTCCGAGCCGCAGTTGCCGCCGAATCGCCCCTGCAGGTGATGGGGGCCATTACGGCGTATGCCGCCTTGATGGCCAAGCGGGTAGGGTACAAGGCGCTGTATCTGTCCGGCGGCGGTGTCGCGGCCAATTCGCTGGGCGTTCCCGATCTGGGCATCAGCACGATGGAGGACGTGTTGACCGACGCGCGCCGTATCGTCGATGCGTCAGGAATGCCGTTGCTGGTCGACATCGATACCGGCTGGGGTGGTGCATTCAATATCGCGCGTACGATCAAATCGTTCATTCGTGTCGGCGTCGCTGCCGTGCACATGGAAGATCAGGTCGGACAGAAGCGTTGCGGACACCGCCCGGGCAAGGAAGTCGTTACGCGCGGGGAAATGGTTGACCGGGTCAAGGCCGCCGTGGATGCACGCGACGATGCCAGTTTCGTGATCATGGCGCGCACTGACGCAGCTGCCGTGGAAGGCATCGATGCCGCAATCGATCGTGCCTGCGCGTACGTCGAGGCCGGCGCCGACATGATCTTCCCGGAAGCGATGAAGACCCTCGACGACTACCGTCGCTTCAAGCTTGCCGTGAAGGTGCCGATTCTGGCCAATCTGACCGAATTTGGCTCGACTCCGTTCTTTACCACGACCGAGTTGCAAAGTGCTGGAGTGGATATTGCGCTCTATTGCTGCGGCGCCTATCGCGCGATGAACAAGGCCGCCTTGAACTTCTACGAAACCGTGCGCCGCGAAGGGACACAGAAGAATATTGTCGACACGTTGCAGACTCGTGCCGAGCTTTACGATTTCCTCGGCTATCACCATTTCGAGGAAAAACTCGACGCGTTGTTCGGGCAAGGCAAGTCTTCGGACTGAATGAATGGACGGAGGCGAAACCGTGACTGCCGGCGCACCGCAAGGTAGACGCAACTGGGACGTTTCAGCGCTGATTGCGGCGCTGATCGGTCTGCTTGCGCTGTGTGTGTCCGCCTACACCGCATACATTCAGCGCCAGCAGGTGCGTGCGCAAGTGTGGCCGTACCTCGAGCCGGGCATTTCCGGTTCCAAGCGCGAAATTGTTCTGGTCAACAAAGGTGTGGGACCGGCCATTGTGAAGTCCGTCCGGATCTATGTGGACGGCAAGGCGCAGCGTGACTGGAGCGCGGTCTTTTCCGCGCTGGGTATGAAGTTCGAACATGCTCCGCCATTTTCGACGGTGTTTGGAGTGGTTATTTCGGCAGGCGACCGCATCGACCAGGTCCTGTTCCAGAGCGTCGAGGATTTCAACGCGTACGCGCACCAGGCGGACCGCGTTGAGAAGATGTATTGCTATTGCTCGTCGCTCAGTGAGTGCTGGATCTACGACGATCGCGTTACTGATCCTTCGCGCATCACGCAACCGGTGGATCAATGTCCTGCGCGCAGTGGCGACGACTTCCTGGACAACGTCGCCGCGCAGGCTGCCACACCGTCGCGCGACGATGACTGACTAATTTTTTGCCATTGAAAAAACAATGTTGGCAGTTTCGCGAGACGGAGCTGTCGAACTACGGTGGGCCGGGTGCCGCCACGAATACGGAGAGCGAGATGAGTGAAGCGCAACAACAGTTACTTCCGAAGGCGAAGAAGTCCGTGGCATTGTCCGGCGTCGCTGCAGGCAACACCGCCGTCTGTACCGTGGGCCGCAGTGGCAATGATCTGCACTACCGCGGCTACGATATCGCCGATCTCGCGAAAAATTCAACATTTGAAGAAATTGCTCATTTGCTGGTGCATGAACACCTGCCGAATCGCGCGGAATTGTCGGCCTACAGCGAAAAACTGAAGCGCTTGCGCGGTCTGCCACATCCCGTCAAGGCAGCGCTGGAACTGCTACCGGCCGCCACCCATCCGATGGACGTGATGCGGACCGGTGCATCGATACTGGGAACCGTGCTGCCCGAGAAGGACACCCATCCGATTGCCGAGGCGCGCGATATCGCCGACCGGCTGATGGCGTCGTTTGGCTCTATCCTGCTGTATTGGTACCACTGGTCACACAATGGCCGGCGCATCGATACGGAAACCGATGATGCATCGATCGCTGCGCATTTTTTGCATTTGCTGCATGGAAAAAAAGCCGATGAGCTGCACGTGCGTGCGCTCGATCAGTCGCTGATCCTTTATGCCGAGCACGAATTCAACGCGAGCACCTTTGCGGCGCGCGTCATCGCGGGTACCAACAGCGACTTCTACTCGGCGATCACCGGTGCAATCGGCGCGTTGCGCGGACCCAAGCACGGTGGGGCGAACGAAGTCGCCATGGAAATCATCTCGCGCTACCGATCTGCCGACGAAGCGGATGCGGATATCCGTGCGCGCATGGAAAAAAAGGAAATCATCATCGGTTTCGGTCATCCGGTCTACACGATTGGAGATCCACGCAATCCGATCATCAAGGAAATCAGCCGGAACCTGTGCGAGGCCGGTGGAAACCTTCGACTGTTCGAGGTCTCCGAGCGCATTGAGACCCTGATGATGGATCTCAAGAAAATGTTCCCGAATCTCGATTGGTACTCGGCATCGAGTTATCACATGATGGGCGTACCTACGGCGATGTTCACCCCGCTGTTCGTGATCTCCCGCACCGCGGGATGGAGCGCGCACATCATTGAGCAGCGATTGGATGGAAAGATCATCCGCCCCAGTGCGAATTACGTAGGGCCGGAAGACCGGGAGTATCCACCGATCGAGCGGCGCTGAGTGCGCGCACCGGGATACGATGTAATTTGTGTATTGTTTTACCGCACCAACGTAGCGATGCGGCGAGTATGTCTCGTCGCATCGCTACGGCCGGGAAATCAAAGGACCGGCGTGACGCCGGCCCTGTTTTGGCTCACTGAAAGCCGTTCTCGAAAAGCAGGTCGGACGAATTCGCAGGACCGCCCACGAACAAAATATCGTTCGGATCGGCGCGGTAGTTGCCTTGCCGGGCAGCGTCGATGGTGAGTTCCCACGTCTGCGCATCGATCAGGCGTGCTCCCGAGAAACGATACCAGCCGAAGCTCGCGCCGTTGCCAGGAATGCGCGGTCCGTAGTTGCGCCACGTCCAGTTGGTCGAGAAATTCTGACCGTGAAAACGCACGCGCACCGTGGCTCCAGCGCAATTGGGCAATGCGAAACTGACCATGCCTGTCGCGTCATGGCTGCTTGGGCCCGCGATCGAATCAGGTGGGTACAGCGTGGCGGCCAGTGCGGCCGAGTCATTCAGCTGCGTGCAGGTTCCGCCCGTCGGAATCCAGACGCTGACGGTGCCGCTCGTTTGCGGCCCCGCCGGACGGAAGCTGCCACCGGAGCCCAGTGAGGCTGCTGCCGGTTGAGTGGCATCCGGAGTGCCGTCACCGTTGCCGTCTCCCGCGACAACGCCGTTCTCGATCGCTGTCGGCGCGCCATCCGCATCTTCGTCGGCTGTCGCCGTGTAGTCCCACACGCCGGCGGAAGTCCCGGCCAGGATGCGTGCCGCTGCACCCACCGCGCGCGGCGGCATCGCCAGAGCCGTCGCTGCATCGGCGGGAAGTCCGAGACTGATGGAATTCCAAATCGCTCCGCCGTTGGTAGTACGGAAGACGCCGCCTGGATTCGCACCATCACCGCCGGTTCCTGCATATACCGTGTCGCCAGTGGGATCGTTGGGATCGACGAACAGCGCGCGCACATCCTGCCCGGCAATGCCGGTCGAGGCATTCACCCAGTTCGCGCCGCCGTCGGTCGTCTTGTAAACGTGGCCGGACGGCGTGCCGGTGTACAAATAGTTGACTGCTGCATACAGGATCTGCGGATTTGCCCGGTTGATCGCCAACGCCAGTACATCCCAGTTCGAGCTGCCGACGCCTGCGACTCGTGGCATGCCGTTGCTGGCATGCACCCAGGTGGCACCGCCATTGACCGACTTGAAGACTCCGTTCTGGAGCGTTGGATCGGTAGCGCCAACGATTCCAGGCGACCAGCCAATAAATGTTCCGATATACAGAATTTGCGAATTGGACGGATCAAAGACCAGCGGTACCGCACCGCTATAGACATAGTTCCCAGAGCCCACGGGCCCCAGATCCTGCGGCAGCGGCAGTCCGCTTTCCGACGCAGTCCAGCTCGTGCCGGCGTTGGCGCTTTTATACACACGTGCAGCGAGATACGGCAGGCCGGGGGCGGACAAGTCGGGGCGCCCTCCGCCGGTTGCGACGATCACCTGCAGAGGACCACCGATCGGGCACGGTCCCGTGGGCGGCGGACTCGCGCAGGAGCGCGGATCCAACACCACCGAGCGCACAGTGCCCATGTCGGGTCGGCCCGTTGCATTCAATGCGATGCCGCTGTCGATGCTGGTCCAGCTCGCACCGGCGTTGGTACTTTTATAGATTCCGCCATCCTTGTCCGCATTGGCCGGGATCCGCTCCGAGCGTCCTGCGGCGTACACGGTGAAATTTTCCGATGTAAAGGGATCCGTGTCGACGGTGGTGGGATCGATGCTGATGCTGCGAATCTGCTCTGCGTTAAGCCCTGTGTCGGACAGTGACCAGGTTGCTCCGTTGTCCGGCGATTTGTAGAGGGGATGCGTCGTGGTAAATGAATCGCCAAAGCCGGCGAGAAAACGCGCCGCAGCGCCGCTGTCGATCGGGTGAGTGGCAATCGCGCGGATATTGATGGATTGGTAGCCCGTGTTGATCGCAGTCCAGTTGGTGCCGCCATTCACCGTCTGCAGCAAACCGCCGTCGGTTGCACCCGCGTAGGCGGTCGGCGTTGTCGCGAAATTCGGATGGATTGCCAAGGTGTTTATTTGTGCAAAAGTCACGCCGTTCGCAGACAGGCCATTGACCTCGTTGTAGGTAATCCAGGTTGGCGTCGCGATCGAAGCGTCCGCGCTGTACAGCAGACCGCGATTGCGGCAACCGACGAACAAAGCGTTGGCGATGCTGGGATGCGCGGTGATGGACAGCACCTGCCCGCAACTCGGTGAAGCGGGCAGCGCCAGCGCGGTCCAGGTTGAACCGCCATTGCCGCTGGTGGCGATCGAACTTTGGTCGGTCACGAACAAGCGTTGTCCATTGCTGGGAGCACTGACCAGACGCGTTGCGCCGAAGATTGAGCTTGGACCGGAGAGAGGTGCCCAGGACGCGCCGCCGGTGGTGCTCTTGAGCACGATTGCACCACCGAAAACGGCGGGATCGGCATTCTGCAGTCCGGCGTAAAGAGTTCCATCCGCCGCGTAGTCGATCACGCTAAAACGAGTCCCTGCGGATAACGCGATCGTCGCACCCGGTGCCGACCAGCTAGCCCCACCGTCGCCGGAAACAAACAATGAATAGGGGGTCGCTGCGGCGACGGCGTTGGTGCTGCTGCGTCGCAGCGACAAGTCGATGACCGCATCGGTGGCCGATGGCGAGGCCGCGGGAATCCACAAATCCCCGCCGTTTCCGGAGCGGAAAATTTGTGTCCCACTGCCCAGGTAAAGAACCGGCGCGGTGGTGGCCGCTGCGAGTGCAGTGGCGTAGTGCACGGGCGGCAGCCCTAATTCGATGCGTGCCCAAGAACTTCCACCGCTCAGCGAACGAAATACCCCGCCGCGACCTGCCGCCCAGATCGTGCTGGGCGATGCCTCATAGAGCTTGAGGACGGTCACGCCGCCGCCGTAGGGGCCGCTGCTGGTCCAACTCCCCGTTCCTCCCCACGCGACACCAAGGCCGCCAGCGCACGCGAGCGCCGTTATCCAACGAATATTGACCATGATGATTGCTCTCCTGGGTAGTTGCACATTGCGAACCTCGCTTTCACAACGACGCGGTTTGTCGTCCGGCTTAGCGCGCAAAAGGTTTCTCTACTGCAATAACGCAAAAACGCGGCGGAACCAGACAACCCGACGCGGCCGGATGCAATCCGGGCGGTCGTCGAGATCTGCCCGTCGATGAACGTGGCAAAAGGCGACCCGCATGGCCTTCGGATACCGCCCGCACCTCCAATACCGGTCGGAAGCACAGTTCCGTTGTGCCCGCAGTTCCCATTTTGGATGCGTGCACAACACGCTCCGCACGCCCGTGCTCCTGATCAAGGCGGCAATACGACACGTGAAATGCACGACGACGCGTGACGATTCCGTGCACGTCGCCATGGCCATGGTGAGGCGTGTTCAATACGATCAATCACTTGCCTCGCGCAGCGGCTGGCACAAATGTTCCAGTAACTGATCCGCAAGACGCAATGATGCGTCCCATGCCGCGCTTTATCGCGGCGTTCCTGCGAGACCGGGCAGCGTGTCCTGCATGCGCCCGCACATGGAGGTTGGTCATGAGCATTTCCCTGATTTTGTTGATCGTCTTGATTCTTCTGGTGGTCGGCGCTGTACCCGCGTGGCCCCATTCCCGCAGTTGGGGATACGCTCCGGCTGGTGGTCTCGGCCTTGTCCTCGTGATTCTCCTCGTCTTGTTTCTGATGGGTCGCATCTGACGCCACCTGTATCCGCCGATCGGCGCGGCGTTAGACGTCGCGCCTGATCACGGGCAGTGCGAGAATGGAAGCGAACCACAGAGGACAGGGAGTCGTACCGATGAATCTAGCGCACCTTTGCGCGCGCGTTGCGGTCATCGCAACCGTCTACACCGCCGCCTCCAGCGCCGACACGCCGATGGCACTGGACAGAGTGGACTTGTCGTTCGGCGGTTATCTCACGCACAGCAGCGCGAATGCCCGGATCGATGGCGCGGACGGCACGATTGGCAGCGATGTGAACTTTGAGGACGACTTCGGACTCAGCGACGATCGCCTGGTGGGCCGCGCGCGATTTGGTTTCCTGATCGGCGACAGTCAAGGCATCGAGGTGGATGCGTACCGCTTCCATCGCAGCGCCCGCCAGCAGCTGGATCGCAGCATTACCTACGACGGAACCACCTACGACGTCGACGCCGAGGTTGCGGGACGACTTAATCTGGACTTGGGCAGCGTCGCCTATCGCTGGTGGGTTCCGGCCGGCGATCGAGATGTATGGGGTGTCGGCCTCGGTGGCGCCTACTATCGTCTGCAAGGTGTGATCGAAGGGCAGGCCACGGTCGACGGCGAGTTGCGCGATGCGCGAGTCGAACAGAGTCTTGATGCGTGGGCTCCACTTGTGGAATTGGGTTGGCGCCATGCATGGTCGGCCGACCTGCGCAGCTACGTGGATATTTCCGGAGTTGCCAAGCGCAATGGAAATACCACGGGGCACATCATCAACGCAGCGGTGGGAGTGGAATATTTCCCTTGGGAACATGTGGGTTTCGGCATGGAATATGGCGCGCAGCGGGTGCATATTGAAGCGGCTAAACGCAATTTCGATGGCGTGCTGACCTTGCGCCTGGCCGGCCCGTCCGCGTTCGTTCGGATGCGCTTCTGATCCAGCGAGTCTGATCGATGGCGAGTGGCAAGCCGCACGCGCCGCGCCATTTTGACCCACGGCATGACGGGAACAGATGACTCCCTGACTCGGTCAGAGCGACGCAGCGAGCTTTGTGCCCTGCGCGATCGCGCGTTTGGCATCGAGTTCGGCCGCGACGTCTGCACCACCGATCAGATGAGTGCGCACTCCCAATGCGCGAACTTCGTCGTGACAAGCTCTGTTCGGGGTTTGACCTGCGCAGATGACGATGCTGTCCACAGCAAGCAGCTGAGGCTCGTTGTTGCGCAACAGATGCAGGCCTTGCTCGTCAATGCGCGTATAGCTGAGATCTGCCAGCATCACCACGCCCTTCGCCTTCAGCGCTGATCGGTGCACCCAGCCGGTCGTCTTGTTGAGACGTTCGCCGACCTTGCCCGCCGTTCGTTGCAACAGCCAGACCTGTCGCTCGCTGGGTTCGGGCGCTGGTTTCTTCAGTGCGCCACGCGCGGCGTATTGCATGTCGACGCCCCATTCGTCGGACCATCGCGCGATGTCGGTCGTTGGCGACGGTGCTTCCTGGGTCAGGAATTCGGCGACGTCAAAACCGATTCCCCCGGCGCCGATCAGTGCGACTCTGCGCCCCACCGTTCGAGCTCCGGAGAGCACGTCGAGATAGCTCATGACGTGCTCGGATTCCACTCCCGAAATTGACGGACGTCTCGGAGTCACTCCCGTGGCAAATACGACATCGTCAAAATGTTCTTTTGTTAATAAAGCAACATCGACATCGACTCCCAGCCGTACGTCGACACCGGTCATCGCCAGGCGCACCGAGAAATAACGCAGAGTCTCGTGGAATTCCTCTTTTCCTGGAATTCGTTTTGCAAGATTGAACTGGCCGCCAATTTCATTGGCACGATCGAACAGGACCACGCTGTGACCCCGCTCGGCGAGCGTGGTCGCGCAGGCCAGGCCCGCCGGACCAGCACCGATCACGGCAACGCGACGCCGATGCACTGCCCGAGTGACGACCAATTCGGTTTCGTGACAGGCCCTCGGGTTGACCAGACAGGAGGCGCGCCGATTTTCGAAGACGTGATCCAGGCACGCCTGATTGCAGGCGATACACGTGTTGATCTCACGGCTTTTTCCATTCCTGGCTTTGTTGACCCAATCGGGGTCGGCCAGCAACGGCCGGGCCATTGACACCATGTCGGCATCGCCGCTGGCCAGAATGCGTTCGGCAACGTCCGGCATATTGATGCGGTTGGTCGTGATCAGCGGAACGCGCACTTCACCCTTCAGCTTGCGCGTAACCCAGGCAAAGGCGCCGCGGGGAACGCTGGTGACGATCGTCGGAACGCGTGCCTCATGCCAGCCGATGCCGGTATTGATCAGGCTGGCCCCCGCCGCCTCGATGGCTCGCGCCAGTTGGACCACTTCATCCCAGGTCTGACCTTTCTCGATCAGATCGAGCATGGAAAGACGGTAGATGATGACGAAATCCGCACCGACCGCTTCGCGAGTACGTCGCACGATCTCCAGCGGAAAGCGCATGCGATTGGTGAAACTTCCGCCCCATCCGTCGCTGCGTCGATTGCTGTGTTCGACCAGAAACTGATTGATCAGGTAACCTTCCGAGCCCATCACTTCGACGCCGTCGTAGCCGGCGTCCTTGGCCAACTTGGCACAATTGACAAAATCAGCAATGGTGGATTCGATTCCCCGCGCCGACAATGCCCGCGGCTTGAACGGGTTGATCGGTGCCTTGATCGCCGATGGAGCCAGCGAAAACGGATGGTAGGCATAACGCCCCGCATGCAGGATCTGCATGCAGATGCGCCCGCCTTCCGCGTGCACGGCTCGGGTCACCTTGCGGTGGCGCGCTACATGCCACGGCAAAGAAAGTCTTCCGGAAAACGGCTTCAGCCAACCGCGCAGGTTCGGCGAGATGCCACCCGTGACGATCAGGCCGACACCGCCGCGGGCGCGCTCGGCAAAATACGCAGCGAGCTTGTCGAAATCGCGCGCATGATCCTCGAGCCCGGTGTGCATCGATCCCATCAGCACGCGATTGGGAAGGATCAGATGACCCAGGTCCAGCGGGGCGAACAGGTGCGGGTAGGCGCTCATGCGTGCAGAACCAAGTGGACAGAGCCCGACGATGCACGGAACCTCTGGAGTCGGCAAGTCGAAGAGCCTGCCGCAGGCATTAGCGGATACGCAGCACGATCAGCGTCTGATCGTCGACACCGGTGCTGCTTCCCTGATGATCGTTCAATGCCGACGTTATGCGCGCGCTGATCTCTGCGGGGTCGAGGCTGCCGCCCCGCAGCAGATCAATCAGGCGGTCACGCCCGAACGGCACCAGGGAGTCGTTGCGCGCCTCGATCAGGCCGTCGGTATAAATAGCCAGAATGTCGCCCTCAAGCAAAGCGCTACTGGAGTTCTCCCAGCGATGCTCGCGTAGCACGCCCAGCGGTATTCCGGCGTCCTCGCCCGCACCAAGAGCGTGCACGGCTCCATCGCGCAGCACCAGCACCGGGGGGTGCCCCGCGCAGACATAGTCGATGCGCCGTTCTTCGGGTCGAAACTGCATCGCAAACACGGTCAGAAAATGCCGGCGCTGGCGTCGCGAAAAGAAGTGGCGGTTCGCATAATTCAACGCGCCGGCAGGTCCTCCAGGCGCCTCGCTGCCATCATAAGTACGCAAGATCGCGTCGAACTGGACGCCCTCCATGGCAGCCGCGGCGCCGTGACCGGAAACGTCGGCGAGGATCAGCGACCACATGTCGGTGCTGTCCGGAGCCAGCGGCGGCGATGCCAGGTGCGACAGGCAGACCAGATCGTAATAGTCGCCGGCGGCCGTCTCCGCAGGTTGCCAGTGCACGGCATAGTCCAGACCACGGATTCGTGGCGAGTCTGGCAGCAGCATGCGCTGCACGTCCGCAAGGCTTTCGATTTGCGCCCGATGGCGCGCGCCCTCGTTGCGAAGCGCGCGCGTGGCGAGCGGCCTGATCACGAGGTTGGCGATCAGGTTCGCTTCGAGCAGGACGCGCTCGGTATCCACCTGGGAAAATCGTCCGGCCAGCGTGCTGCCGATAGCCAGCCAGTGGCTGACGCGGCCCGCGTTGACGATCGGGATTGCCAGGAGGCAGGCTGGCGCCAGCAACGCCATGGCGATCGGCAGAGCGCGTTCCGTCGGGGCGAGCTCCAGTGCATGTGCCTCAATGCCCGAGACGATGCGACCAGTGACCACATCGTCGAACCGCGGCCATTCGATTTCGACACCCAGCGGATCGGTATTGGCAATGTGTTCTGTGCCGTCCGCTCCGATCAGGCCGGCCAGGCGGCAGCAGCCGCGCATTTCGTCGAGCACGAGCAAGAGAGCCAGCGAACATCCAGGGAACTCATCATCCAGAAACGCGTGGATCGTGCGCAGCGCAGCGGACGATTCGCCGTCGAACGCGCTGAGTGTTAGCAATCGGGGAAACAGGTCGCTGGTCATCGGTGCATTGTCGTCCGCGCCTGTCGCCGATACCAGACCTCAAAATCGCCGGTGGGCAGACTGTCGCCGCATACGCAAGTCTGAGTCGCGCCGTCGAATTCATCCTTGGGCGAGCCGGCTGTCAGGTGGGCTGATGGTATTTATTCCTTTTACCAAAATTGCGCTATTTGCACAACGCGGTGAGCAGCATGCTGCTCAGCAGGTTTTCGATCAGTTGCACGCGCGGTCACGTTGGAGTTTCACGCTGCAATTGGACATTGCGCGCTTGGCGAAGCGCAGGAGGGCAGCCTACTGGTCTCAACGAGGGGTGTCGCAGCGGCGACCGTACAAGGCATTGCTCCGCCACTCCGTTGATCCATGTTTCTGGCGAGCGCAGCTCTCACGCTTTGGGATGGGCAGCCCTGTCACGCCACCATCCCAGCGCCAGCACGCCGGCGATCACGAATACCTGGAATCCGATCGCCAACACCGGGCGTCCGGTGACAAGCTTTGCGACGAATCCTTCGTGAAGTATCATTTTGGCGGAAGTCCACAAAAGTGCACCCGCGCCAAGGTAAATGACGCTGGGGAACCGTTCGACGAGGCGCAGGATCAGCGTGCTGCCCCAGACCATGATCGGCACCGAGATCAGCAGGCCCAGCACGACCAGCAGAAAACTGCCGCCGGCGGCGCCGGCGACGGCAAGCACGTTGTCCAGGCCCATCAGCGCATCGGCGACGATGATGGTACGCATCGCGGCCCAGAAGTTGTCGATCGGTTTCGCGCCTGGCGAATCCGGGTGCTTGTCGTTTACCAGCAATTTCAGCGCGATTGGAATCAATAGCAGACCGCCGACCAGCAGCAGGCCGGGCAGCTTGAGCAACCACACGACAGCAAGGGTCATTACGGTGCGTACGCCAATTGCGCCCAGCGTTCCCCAGCCAATCGCTTTGCGCTGCAATTCGCGCGGCAGGCTGCGAGCGGCCAGGGCGATGACAATCGCGTTGTCGCCAGCCAGCACCAGATCGATCACGACGATCGCAAGCAAGGCGCTGAAGAAATCCGATGAGAGAAAATCCATGCGGGTGTCCTGATTTTCGCGCGCAAATGGCGGCAGGACACGAATTGCGCGCGCAAGACTTCGCCGTGTCCGGCGAAGGTCTTGCTCGCTGCCGGATAGTTCCGGCAACCGCGGGACCGGGGTCTATGACCCGTGCTGACGATCCGCGCGCGAGGAGCTACTCCCCTTCGATGACTGCATAAGTAACGTCGTGGACGCTCCAGGTCAAGCCTTGCGAGACGAGTCCTGACAATCGGGCAGCGGAATCGTGTCGTTTCGCCGCGTTGCCAGCGTCAGCCGATCTGCCCAGAGCCGGATTCGAAAGCAAACGCATCCAGCGCCAGCGAGCCGAATTGCCACGACGCATGCAAGGATTTGCCCCTTGCGCCGTGACCCGCGGCGCCCCAGGCAACAAAAAGCGGATAGAGATGCTCGGCCGTCGGGTGGGCACGCGCTGCCTGCGGCGCCTTCTGAAGCCATTCGCTTCCGTCTTCGATGTTGCCTCGCTGGACGGCATCGCGCAGCCAATCGGCAAACGATTTCGCCCAGGGCATTGCCGCGTCAGCCTGCGGATCCAGTTCGCGTAAGTTGTGCACAAATCCGCCCGAGCCGATGATCAGCACCCCGTCATCCCGCAGCGCCGAAAGCGCGCGGCCCTGCCGCACATGCCACTCCGCATCGGCTTCTGGATTCACGCTGATCGCGACCACGGGTATGTTTGCAGCGGGCCATGCTCGCCGCAACGGAACCCAGACGCCGTGATCGATGCCATGTGCCGGATCGGCTGATGCCTCGAAGCCCGCGTCGTGCAGAAGTGTGGTGATTCGCGCTGCCAGGTCAGGGTCGCCGGCGACGGGATATTGTAAATTGTACAGTTCTTGCGGAAATCCGCGGAAGTCGTGAATCGTGCGCGGTCGTGGCGACGCGGTCGCGACAGGATTGCGCCGATTGAAATGGGCCGACGCGACGACAATCGCGCGCGGAGGGAACGGCAGCACGTGGGCCAGGCCGTCCAGAAATCGTCCAGCGGGCGAGTCTTCCAAGGCGAGGGTGGGCGCGCCATGCGAGACAAACAGAGTGGGCAAACGAAGCGGGGACATGTGTGCGAACCATTTTGCTGCGAGGAGCGAGACCTCATCGGAACAATAGCGCTGCTTTCCGCGACTATCAGCAGTCGCGGCGCGAAAAGACTGTTCACACGGCGCTGAGCTCGCCTGAGTCGACGAGTCTGGGCGCCAGTGCCTCAGTTCTGGCAAAATGCGCGCCCTGCGCGATTCGACCCATTCGCGTCAGTGCCACGGGTACTGTCCGTTGTCACCCCCTATTTCCGCAGCTACCACAGGATTTGCCATGGCGCACTTCGATATCCGTTCGGCCAAACGTCCGGACCCCGACCAGCCAATGGTCGATATTGCCAACTACGTCGTCGACGCCCGCATCGAATCGACCGAAGCCTACGATACGGCGCGCTACATGCTGATGGATTCGCTCGGCTGCGCGATGCTTGCGATGAGTTTTCCCGAGTGTGTCAAACACCTGGGACCACTCGTGCCAGGCGCGAGCCTGGTCGGCGGAACCCGTGTGCCGGGGACCAGTCACGAGCTCGATCCCGTGCAGGCGGCCTACAACATCGGCGTGCAGGTGCGCTGGCTCGACTTCAATGACACATGGCTCGCGGCCGAGTGGGGGCATCCGTCCGACAATCTCGGCGCCATTCTGGGTGTCGCGGACTGGCTGTCGCGCAGCAATGTGGCGGAAGGTAAGGCGCCGCTGACCGTGCGTGATGTGCTCACGGCCGCGATCAAGGCGCATGAGATACAGGGAGGCTACGCATTGAAGAATTCCTTCAATCGGGTTGGCCTGGATCACGTGATCCTGGTCCGTCTGGCTTCCACTGCAGTCGCCACACAAATGCTGGGCGGCGGCAAGGAAGAAATCATCAACGCCGTGTCGCACAGCTGGATCGACAATGGCGTGCTGCGCACCTACCGGCATGCACCGAATACCGGTCCGCGCAAGAGCTGGGCCGCTGGCGACGCGTGCCGCCGCGCAGTGACTCATGCGCTCAACGCCATCAAGGGATGCGTCGGCTATCCGTCCGCGCTCAGTGCCAAGACCTGGGGCTTCTACGACGTCGCGTTCAAGGGCAAAACCTTCGAATTCGAGCGTCCGTTCGGCTCGTACGTCATGGAAAATGTACTTTTCAAGATTTCCTTTCCTGCGGAATTCCACGCGCAGACCGCCGTCGAATGCGCGATGCAGCTGCACACCCAAGTCGCCGGCAAGATCGACCAGATCGAGCGCATCGAGGTGGAAACCCAGGAAGCCGGCGTGCGCATCATCGACAAAACCGGACCGCTGGCGAACTACGCTGATCGCGACCATTGCCTGCAGTACATGATTGCTGTTCCGTTGATCTTCGGCCGCCTCACTGCCGAGGACTACAACGACAATATCGCCGCGGATCCGCGCATCGATGCACTGCGCGAAAAGATGCATGTCAAAGAAAACCCGCAGTTCACCAAAGACTATTTCGACCCCGACAAGCGCTACATCGGCAATTCGCTGCAGGTGTATTTCAAGGATGGCAGCAAGACCGACAAGGTTTCGATCGACTTTCCGATCGGCCACCGCAAGCGTCGCGCCGAAGGCATTCCGGTACTGCTGAAGAAATTCGAAGCGGCCCTCGGCGGCCACCTTCCTGCGCGCCGCGTGGCGCAGATCCTGGCGGTATGCCGACAACCGGCGCGGTTCGACAGCATGCCGGTCCAGGAATTGATGACCTTGTTTGCCCTCTAAATGTTAAGTGCGACTGAGTGCCGGATGAACGGGGTGGTATGACAAGTGGAGACAGGTGATTGATTTTGCTAGACTGCGGCAGCCCGCGGAATGGGCACGAATTGTTAAGCCACTTCATCACCACTTTCAGATATTTTGCGTTAAAGTGAACGGGCTTTGCGTCCTGTTGCGGGGTGGAGTGGACGCTCGCTATAACACCAATGAGGAGACTCCGATGACGATGAAACGTAATGGTTTGTTTGCGCTGATTGGCTTGGCGCTGTGCGGGACGATGGGTGCTGTGCAGGCTCAGGATTACACCAATTGGTACCTCGCTCCGCGCGTTGGCGCGGTGATTCCTGACGATCAGCGCGATACCGACACCTCGCTGTTCACAGGCCTCGGCATCGGCTTCTGGGTCAACCCGAACTTTGCGGTCGACGCGGAGTGGTCCTTGAACAACGCCGACTTCAGCAACAGCTCGTCGCGTCGCGGCCACGAGTGGGAAAGCGTCGGTCTCGGCGTGTCGGGTCGCTGGTTCTTCGGCGATCAGGGCAGCGCCTGGCGTCCGTACGTGATGGGCGGCATTCTCGCGCTGCGTCACGCTCCGGTTTCCGACAGCTTGCTGGGCCCGTCGCAGTCGAATGGCTGGGATCCCGGCCTGACCCTGGGTGGCGGCGTGCAGTACAACATGTCCGAGCGCACCGCGTTCCGCGGCGAAATCGCTGGACGTTACGACCGTGACAACAACTCCGTTGCGAACAACATCGGCTTCACCGATGCGATCGTCAGCGTGGGTCTGGTGTTCAACTTCGGTGGTGCGCCGGCAGCGGCAGCCGTTGAACATGGAACCGCCCCGGCCGCCAAGAATGAAACCTCGTGCCGCGATCTGGACGATGACAAAGACGGCGTGAACAACTGCGACGACCGTTGCCCGGGCACCTCGGCCGGCACGATCGTGGGTCCGGACGGTTGCCCGCAGAAGGTCGTCATCGACCTGCGCGGTGTCAACTTCAAGTTCGATCGCCCGAAGAAAGGCGAGAAGAACATCAAGCCGAGCCTGATGGAGCCGAGCGCTGACTCGATCGCCATCCTCGACCAGGCCGTCGATACGCTGAAGCGTTACCCGGACATCAAGGTTGAAGTCGCCGGTCACACCGATTCGAAGGGTACCGACGAATACAACCAGAGCCTGTCCGAGCGCCGCGCACGCATCGTGTTCGATTATCTGACTTCGCACGGCGTCGACGCTGCTCGCCTGGACGGTCCGGTTGGTTTCGGCGAAGCCAAGCCGATCGACACCAACGACACCGACTCGGGTCGTCAGCGCAATCGTCGCACCGAGCTGTCGGTCGAGAACAAGTAATACTGCTGCAAGCGAGTGCGTGAACCGAGAGCCCGGCGCAAGCCGGGCTTTCTTTTTGCCGGCGATCGGAAAGGCAAGGAATAGCTGTGTGGAACTATTCCCTATGGCGCATGGCGACTGACGCGAGCGAGAACCCGTTCACCGGCAAAATCGATGCTCCCGTTTCGCGCGGCGCGGCGCTGCGAATTCGATTGAGGTGATCACGCGTTGGTGTCGGCAGAAGTCGCGTCCATTGCCCGGCACTCTTCGTCCGTCGGCGTGGCAGCGCTTCGCTTGTCGGCGCAAGAATCAGGCGATGGCCGAATCCGCACCCCGTCTCGTGAGCCAGGCATCGAGTGTTGCGCCGCTGTCCGGCCCCAGATGCAAGCCGAGCTTGCTCCGTCGCCACAGGATATCCTCCGCGCAAGTTGCCCACTCTTCGCGACACAAATAGTCGATTTCGCGAGCGTAAAGCTCGGGCAGCACTTCGTCTCCCAGATCGGCCAACTGGCTGGCGTCTGCGAGCAGGCGGACCGTGCGTGTTCCATAGGCATGCGCATAGCGTTCACGCACTGCGACCGGCAGCCACGCATAGCGTGACCGGAGTTCATCAAGCAGTGCGGAAAAATCTCCGTCCTTGAAATCACCACCGGGCAAGGTCGCGGTCTTGGTCCATCCGGTTGCGTTCTGTCCCAGTGGCGCCATCAGCAGGTCCAGCGCTTCCTCCGAGAGGCGCCGAAACGTGGTGATCTTTCCACCGAACACGGACAGTAGAGGTGCGCCTTGCGTATCCAGTTCCAAGGCATAGTCGCGACTGACCGCGGCGGCATTGCTCGCTTCGTCGCGCAGCAGGGGGCGCACGCCGGTGTAGCTGGCGACCACGTCACTGGCGCTGACTGGATTGCGGAAGTATCGGTTTGCCGCTGTGCACAAGTATTCTATTTCCGACGGCAAGGTTCCGCAGGTGGCTGGATCGCCGCTGAAGTCGACATCCGTCGTGCCGATCAAAGTGAATTTTTTTTCATAAGGCAGGGCGAACACGATGCGTCGATCCACGCCCTGGAATACGTAGGCCTCGTCCTGCTCAAAGCAACGCGGCACAATGATGTGACTGCCCTGCACCAGGCGCACGTCATGGCGCGTCTTGAGCGCAGCAGTCGTGCGCAAGAAATCCACGACCCAGGGACCCGTGGCGTTGACGACGGCGCGTGCGGATACCGTCAGTTTTCGCCCGTCGGCTCGTTGCAGGCTCGCGGTCCAGTTTGCATGCTCCCGATTCAAGCCGATGCAGCGTGTGCGCGTCAGCACGGTTGCTCCGCGCTCCGCTGCGTCTTTCGCGCTCATCGCGACGAGTCTGGCATCGTCGGCCCAGCCATCCGAATAGCAGAAGCCGCGTGTATAGCCCGGCTGCAATGCTTTGCCGGCGATGTGCGTGCGCAAATCCACATTGGACGAACCCGCGAGCATGCGCCGACGGGCGAGGTGATCGTAAAACAGCAATCCGAGCCGGATCATCCAGGCGGGGCGCAGGTGTGGCGCGTGCGGCATGATGAAGCGCAACGGCCGGATCAAATGCGGTGCTGCCCGGATCAGCACTTCACGCTCGCGCAAGGACTTGCGCACCAGGCCGAATTGATAATGCTCGAGGTAGCGCAGGCCGCCGTGAATCAGCTTGCTGCTCGCCGAAGAGGTGTGCGAGGCGAGGTCGTGTTGTTCGCACAACAGCACGCGCAGACCGCGACCCGCCGCATCGCGTGCGATGCCGGCACCATTGATGCCTGCTCCGACCACCAGCAGGTCACAGGAGAAATTCGTTTGCAGCGAGACTGCAGGATCTGTCACGGCAACTCCGCAGGCCATTCCCGTGTCGATCCTGAGCCGCAAAGCCCGCGACGTCAACGCGAGTAATGCTCGCTGCCCGGCGGGCCGCCATTCGCCGGGTAGGTGACATTTACTTTACAAAGCGATAATGTCCCACTATCCATTCGTTGCCACCGGAGTGTCCGAACAGTTCCGCGCAGGCCATCCAGAACATGCGCCAGCGCTGGTGCCAGAGCCGAGCACCGGACTTGCCATAGGCAGCCTGCAACACGGTCAGTACTGCGTCGCGGTTTGCATCCTGGTTTGCCAGCCAATGGTTCGCCGTCCGCTCGTAGTGGTGCCCCGAAAGGCGCCATTGCTGCTCGATCCGCAGGTCGCGCTGGAACCATAGCAAAGTGTCTGCCGAAGGCATCAGGCCACCGGTGAAGAAATGGCGCCCCATCCAGTCGTCGTCGCCGTCGGTTTCGAAGGGATAGAGCAACTCGCGATGGCAGAAAATATGCACAAATAACTTTCCGCCGGGCTTGAGCCAGCTCGACACGTTGGCGAGCAATTGCTCGTAGTTGCGCATGTGTTCGAACATTTCGATCGATACGACCCGATCGAAGTTCGCCGTCGTGAATTGGAGGCGATTCACGTCCTGGGTCAGCACACGCACATTGGACAGGCCACGCTCGCGACAACGTGCTTCGATGAATTCGCGCTGCGGCCGCGAATTGGACACTGCGGTGATCTGGGCATAGGGAAAGCGTTCGGCCATCCACAGCGTGAGCGAACCCCAGCCGCAGCCGAGTTCAAGAATTTCCTGCCCGTCCGCAAGTTCGGCACGCTCGCCGTAGAGATCCAGCATGGCCACTTCGGCCTGGTCCAGCGTTTCGTCGCCACGTGCGTAGTAGCAACTCGAATACTTCAGACGTTTGCCCAGACACAAGCGGAAGAAATCCGGCGGCAGCTCATAGTGCTGGGTATTTGCAGCATCGGTGTGGATTGCGATGGCGCTGCGTCGCAGTTCCTCGATGCGCTGTTGAAATCGTGACCAGCCGTCCTGGACATGCAAACCGCGCTCCTGGACGAGGCGTTGCGTACACAGGCGACGAATGCCGTAGCGGGTCAGGGAGTCCGGCAGCAGCCCGCGTTCGCAGAGGCCGAGCAGTCCGCCGGCGGGTTGATCGTGCGGCAGTGGTTGAGCTGGAGTGAACAGGTCGGTACTGGACATCGCTCAGGCCTTGCGTGGAAACCAGGGGATCAGCACGCTGGTGGTGCGCTGATAAAGGCGGTAGTCGTCGCCGCGCGAGCGTAGGGCCTGCGCTTCCACAAAGGGAATGCCACTGACCCAGCACAACGAGACCAGCATCAGCAGGGGACCCAGCCATGCGAGAGCGGCGATCGGCGAGCCGGTCGCGAACAGCACGTAGGCAAACCAGTGGGTCCACTCGAAAAAATAATTCGGGTGTCGGGAATAACGCCACAAGCCGACGCGGCAGGTCTTGCCTCGATGCTGTGGATTGCGCCGGAATTGCGCGAGCTGCATGTCCGAGAGTCCTTCGCCGGCCACGCTGATGCTCCAGACGATTGCGCCGGCGATGATCCAGGGATTCGCACCAACCCCCGTATTCTGCGCGACTGCGTAGAACGGCAGCGAAAACAGCGCGGTCAGCAGCGCCTGCGCCTGAAAAAAAGCAAAAAATTTGCCTTGGTGATCTTTCCAGTATTCACGCAAATGACGATAGCGGCCGTCCTCGTGTTCGTACAGCACGCGAGCCAGAATGTGCATGCACAGTCGAAAGCCCCAGAAGCCGCCGCACAAGGCGAGTGCGAGGCGAGGCATCAACCCGCCACTGCCGATGCTCGCGTAAAACAGCGCGCTCGCGCTCATGCACGCTGCCCAGATCGCGTCGACAATGCCCGCATTACGCGTCTGCCGCTGCAGCAGCCAACCGCCCAGCATCGCAACGGAAGCCGCAAGCCAGACGATTCCCACAGCCGACCAGTTCATGCCGGTCTCCGCCGCGGACGCCATAGCCGGTCGTGCGGCGTTGCCGTCCAGCGCCGCGCAGCGTGGACCAGAAACGGCATGGCCAGCGACCAGGCCATCGCGAGCGTCAGCATCGCGGGCCAAGGACTGTCTGTGAACTCGATTGCATCCCAGCCGCGCGATGCTCCGAGATACGCCAGCGGTGCGGCAACCGCACCGAGCAGCGAGGAGATCCACAGGCCGTGCGACTTCAACACGTCCAATGAATGGTTCAAGGTCAGGGCAAAGGCGCACCAAAGTGACAATATCCACACGGGTGCAAATTCGCTTGACGGAGACGGCGCGGCGAAGCGCGCCATGTGGCCCTGCACCAGCGCACCGTCAATCAGCAGGCCGCAGATCAGCGCGACTCCGACGAGACGCAGGTCGGCTGCGCGGAACCGACTGGTTCCCAGTTGCCAGCCTGCGAAAACCAGCAGCGTCAGCGGACCCGCCCAGGCCCAGCCGCGTCCCGCGCCGATCACCGCGGCGAACCAGGTGATCTGATAACCGAGCGCATTGAGGAGGCGGGTCATGTACTCAAGTCCGCGTCGGGCAGCCACGCGGCACGCTGACAGCGGGGCTTGGTCAAGAGCATCTGGACGGTGCCGATCGAGCGTTCCCGGAAGCCTCCCTCGCAGTAAGCGAGATAGAATTCCCACATGCGGATGAAGCGCTCGTCGAATCCTTGCGCGCGAACCTCGGCGAGGCGCGCCAGAAAGCGCTCTCGCCAGCACCTGAGCGTCAGCGCGTAACTGGTACCGATATCTTCGATATTGAAGATGCGCAGACCGCTGTGGTCCGCAAACGCGTTGAGCAATACGCTGACTGACGGAATGAAGCTGCCGGGAAAAATGTGGCGTTTGATGAAATCGATCGAACGCAGCGCCCGTGCATAGCGGTGGTCCTCGATCGTGATCGCCTGGATCAACGCCATCCCGTCCGGCTTGAGCAATTGGCCGAGCCGAGTCGCGTAGGTATCCAGATACTGATGTCCGATCGCCTCGACCATCTCGATCGAAACGAGCTTGTCGTAACGACCTTGAAGATCCCGATAGTCGTCCAGTAGCACTTCGACGCGTTCACTCAGCCCTGCGGCCGCGATCCGTTCGCGCGCCAGTTCGTGTTGTTCGGTGGAAATTGTCGTGGTGGTCACGCGACAACCGTAGTTTCGCGCAGCGTGCAATGCGAAACCACCCCACCCCGTGCCAATTTCCAGCACGTGATCACCGGGGTGCAGGTCGAGCTT
Source organism: Tahibacter sp. (assembly GCA_039934615.1). Classification (GTDB taxonomy): domain Bacteria; phylum Pseudomonadota; class Gammaproteobacteria; order Xanthomonadales; family Rhodanobacteraceae; genus Tahibacter. Next base: position 31,785 of record JBDTLV010000007.1, on the reverse strand, counting down.
TCGGCAGATGCGGTCGAGTTTGCGGGTCGAAGCAGTCTCAAGCGAGTCCTGTTCGTCGGCGAAGATTGCCGACGAGTACATCAAGTCTGCCGACAGAAACAGCGAAAAAAACCCATTGCCGAGGTCATAGTGCGCGGCAATATTGCGTCGGCTTCCCTGGCGCGTATTGCGACGCATCGCGTTCCATGCGCGCATCGCCAGGCCCCCGGCGCGCGCCAGTCCGGTCTCCATGCCGTCGAGCAAGTCGCGGTTGCGCACGAGCATGCGGACGAGGACCACCAGATCGTCACAGTCCCACAGACCATCGATGTACGCTTCGCCTGCACCAACGCTGCCGTTGGCTGCGATAGAACGATAGAAAGATGCATCGTGGATACGTACACGCGTATTCAATGTGCGCGCCGGATCGGCATCGGGTTCGCCGAGTTCGGATTGGCCCAGCATGTCTTCGAAGAGCAGCGTCGATTCCCGCAAGGTCGACATCTGCGCCAACAGGCGTTTGCGCAGCAGTCGATCGATGCTCGAATAGGCGCGATCCGCCTCGAGTTCCTGGGCCCTGATTCCGTTATTCATGCACGTCCCCGCTTCTTGTGAGGGTGATCGTAAACCGGGTTACGTCGAAGAAAGATCAAGAGTGCCTGCCAATGGATCGCCGACACCACGCGCAAGGTCATCAACGGAAAACGCCACAGGACGCGTGCGAGACTGCTCGAATTCCACGGGCGCCGGGTCAAGACGATCGTTGCGTCGAATTCGCGCTCATTCGGTGTGTCCACATCCATATGCACGCGCAGGTTTTCGTCCGGAGGCGTGAAACGCCAGCGGTACTTGCGTTCCATTCCGATGAAGGGTGACACGTGGAAAGCCTTGTCGAAGCTCCAATGAAACGCACTACCGTGCACCTCGGCAGCCGCGATCGGCAGCACATAACTGTGTCGCTCTTTCCACGGGGTATTGGTGATTTCCGCGACGATCGTCTCCAGGGTGCGGCCATCCGTCGCATAGCAATAATAGAAACTGACGGGATTAAAGCAATGTCCAAAATATCGCAAATGGGTCAGCACGCGGATGGGGCCCTGCGGTGAGTGGCCCGTGGCCTCGGTGACCCGATTGCGAACCGCAGCGTCGAGCGGGGTGACGGGATCGCCCAGATAGTCGCTGCGCCTGAACTCGGCGACGTTGCGCCGATCCTGCGACCAAAAACGGTGTCCGGCAAAGAGGTCGTCCAGCTCCGAGAGATCGATGTAGAGCAGACACAGTCGATAGCGGAACGTGTGCGCGTGTGGAAGGTGACGCCGGTGGCGTACCCAGCCTTCGTACACGGCGCTCGCGAATCCCGCGGATGCTGTGCGGTGTGACGGATTGTCGACACCGGCATCAGTTGGGTTTCCATGCGTCGATTTGCGGAAGGTGGGGTTCACGGCCAATGGACACCCAATGCGTTTGCAACCTCCACCGCGCTGCGTATTCCATCCTCATGAAAACCCCATCCCCAATACGCGCCGGCGAACCACGTGTGCGAAATTCCCTGAATTTCCACTTTGCGTTGTTGTGCGGAAACACTGAGGTGTGTGTAGATCGGGTGGGCATAGCTCATGCGCCGTAAAATCTTTTCTGGCGCAATTCGTGCGGTGCAGTTGAGGCTGACGATCAGAGGTAGCGGGGCATTCAGCGACTGCAGCAGATTCATGCAGTAACTGACGGTGCATCGCTCGCTCGGTTGTCGCGGGATCAAGGCGTTCCACGCGGCCCAGGCGTCGCGCCGGACCGGCAGCACGGAAGGGTCGGTATGCAGCACTGTTTCATTGCGCTCATAGCGGATCGCACTGAGTATCTGTCGCTCGCGCGGGGTCGCGTCGGCGAGCAGCGCCAGCGCCTGGTCGCTATGGCAAGCCATCACAACGTGATCGAATCGTTCCCGCCCGTGCGCGCTGTCGATCTGCACACCATCTGCGTCGCGGCGAATCTGCGCGACCGCGCACGCGGTGCGCTCCTGCACGCGCCAGGACTTGCGCAGCGCCGCAATGTAACGAGCCGAGCCGCCTTGCACGACGCGCCATTCCGGTCGTTGTGACACTTGCAACATGTGATGATTGTGCATGAAGCGAACCAGATATTTCGCCGGAAACGCCAGGATCTCCCGGTCCGGCGTTGACCACAGCGCGCTCGCCATCGGTACGATGTGGTCGTCGCGAAACGCGTCGCCAAAACGATGCTCCCGCAAGTAGTCGCCGAGGCTGGGTCCTGGTGCATCGCCGGCCAATAGTTCCGGCGCGCGTCGGTAGAAGCGCAGGATGTCGCGGACCATGCCAATAAAGCGCGGCGAAAGGAGATTGCGCCGTTGGCAGAACAGGCCGTTCACGCTGGTGGCATTGTATTCGAGGCCGCTGCGTTCGTTGCGCAGCGCAAAGCTCATGGTGGTTGGCTGAGTTGCGACCCCGAGCTCGCCGAACATTTTGCATAACAGTACATAGTGCTGCGGATTGAAGACGATGAATCCCGTGTCGACCGCGTATTCGCGCCCGGCGAGCTCGACCTCGTGTGTATGGGTGTGGCCGCCGAGCCTGTCATCCGCTTCGAACAGCACCACCTCGTGTTCGCGAGCGAGCAGCCACGCGGATGCGAGTCCGGAAATTCCCGAGCCGACGACGGCGATACGCATATCAGCGGCTGTCGCCGTTTGGGGCGCCACGTCGCACAAGGCCAACAGGTACCGGTTTCAGATCCCAGACGATACCGAGTGCGGCCATTGCGCGCAGCAGATACCAGGTCAGATCGACTTCCCACCAGATGAAGCCCTGGCGTGCCGAACCTGGAAAATGATGGTGATTGTTGTGCCAGCCTTCGCCGAAAGTCAGTACGGCGAGTAGCGCATTGTTGCGGCTGTCGTCGTTGGTGTCGAAGCGGCGTGTTCCCCAGCGATGAGCGATCGAATTGATGGTCACGGTCATGTGGAAAAGTATGACTGTGGAAATGAAGAACCCCCAGATCAACAGCTGCGTCGCGCTGGTATGCAACTCGGGATAGGCTGATGCAAGCTGACCCCCGCCGAAAAAAAGCAGGCATGCAAGCCCGATCGGAACAAATACGTCGTAGCGATCGAGCCAGCGCAATTCGGGAAAGCTCATCAGATCGCCGATGCGTGCTGTGTCCGTGCGGAAGCCTCGTCGGGCGAGGAACCAACCCATGTGGCTCCAGAAAAATCCGCGCAGGCGAGGCGAATGCGGATCGTCCGGCGTGTCCGCATGCCGATGGTGATGGCGATGATGCGCGGCCCACCACAGCGGACCCCGTTGCACACTCGCGGCTCCGATCAGCGCGAACACGAATTGCACCACGCGCGAGGTGCGGAACGCGCGATGTGAAAAATAGCGGTGGTAGAAACCGGTAATGGCAAACATGCGCAGCGCATACAGCGAAATGGCGACTCCCACAGCGATCGCCGAAACGCCAACCCAGATGACCCCGAAGCAGGCGAGATGCATGCCGATGAACGGCATCACGCGCAGCCAGTCAATGCAATCCGCCGCACCTGCATCGGTCGCCGCCGCGCTGCTGCCGGAGTCGAACCAGCGGCGTATCGCAACGATCGCCGGATGCAATGCTCGGCGCTGATCAAGGCGAAGTCCGGTCGGCATGAGTCGCGCGTCCTGCGGGTCAAGGGTTGTTGGATGCTACGAAATTTCCGCGCCGGCTGGACGCAGCGGTCTCGATCCACCGCAGCGAAATACGCATAGGGTGGAGTGGCATCGAACCTGAGCATGCCGCGTCGGATGTGAAGAGTTGGCGACGAACACGTACATCGCGGGAAAATGAAGGGGGAACCCAGAGCGAGGCCGATTGGGGCATTGACGTCGAGTCATCGCCTATTGCCCCGCTAGCGTGGCGAACGGTCGTGAAGCAGGTTCCTATGGAAGCCGCTGCATTGTTGAAGAATGGTGAGTTCTTCACGATTGGACAATACGGAAATCGGTGTGCTGCACGCGAGGCCCAGGCCGCTTGTGGGCACCGGGATTGCTTCGGCGTGGAGTCGGTGCGTCGGCGAATAACCTTTGCTCGACTGTCGGTAAGCTGCTCGATACGCTTCGGACGCGCACCGTGCGCCACGTCCATCGTCGGAAAATCACTATGACAGGTCGCCATTACTGGATCGGGGTTGTTTCCCGCGCTCACGTGCAAATCGGTGTGCAAGGGGGATTCATGCAACTCAATCACGGCAAGAGGGCGCCAGTGCAACGTCTGCGCGGCGGCGATGCCTTGGTCGTCTATTCGCCGCGGGTGGACTATCCAGATGGTGAACCGTTGCAGTGCTTTACCGCGATTGGCGTGATTGCCACAGGCGACGTCTATCAAGTAGAAATGACCCCGGAATTCAATCCCTATCGCGTTGATGTGCGCTTCCTGGATTGTCAGGAGGCGCCAATCAAAATGCTGATCGGGAAACTGACGTTCATCAAGAACAAGACCAATTGGGGTGCGGCGTTCCGCTTCGGTCAGCTGAAAATACCAGAATTGGATTTCTTGCTGATTGCCGACGCGATGGGTTGCGCGGCGGAGTTTGCCGGCTGACCGAACCGGCGCTTCCCGCATGACGCGCCGCGAAGCTGCGACGGTTGCGGCCTGCTCAAGCCGAGCCGATGGCGTCGCTGCTGACTCCGGTGAAGCGGTCGATGGCGGCGGGAATGTGGCCAGGCTCCGACTCAGGCCAGTCGCTGTAGCAAGTCATTCGTGGCGCCTACGAGAGCGTCCACGATGGCCGGATCCGCCGCACTGTGTCCGGCGAGAACGACGCGCAGTCGGGCCTCGGGCCACGCGCAGGCGAGTTCATGGGCACTCTTCATCGGACAGATGATGTCGTAGCGCCCGTGCACGATGGTCGCCGGGATGTGGCGGATTTTGGCGACGTCGCGCAACAACTGATCGGGTTCGAGAAACATCCGATTGCGAAAGTAGTGTGCTTCAAGGCGTGCCTTGCTGAGCGCAAGTCGCGGCTCGTCGGTATCCCCGACTTCCTGCGGATCGTGCAGCAAGGTGGTGCTGCCCCCCTCCCAGAAGTTCCAGGCCTGTGCCGCGGCGAGCCTCGCGAGCTCGTCGTCGCCATCCAGGCGCCGCCAGTAGGCTTCGAGCATATTGCCGCGCTCGGCCTCCGGGATGTGCTCCAGGTATCGTTTCCAGCGTTCTGGAAAGATCCATAAAGCACCACCATCCAGCTCGTTGAACCAGCGAAGTTCACCGGGCCGTCCGAGGAAAATGCCGCGCAGGACCAGACCGATCACGTGTTCTGGATGCGTTTGGGCATAGGCGAGGGCGAGCGTCGATCCCCAGGAGCCGCCGAACACCACCCATTGATCGACGTGGAAATAGGCGCGGATCGTTTCGATATCCGCAATCAGATGCCCCGTCGTGTTATTGCGCAGATCGGCATGTGGCGTGGATCTTCCGGCGCCGCGCTGGTCGAACAACACGATGCGATAGCGGCTCGGGTCGAAGAAACGTCGATGGTAGGGAGATATGCCAGCCCCGGGGCCGCCGTGCAGGAAAATCACCGGCAACCCCTCTGGATTGCCACATTCTTCAATATGCAACTCATGGATTGCATCGACCGCAAGTCGATGGGTCGCATACGGTTCGATGTCGGGATACAGCTCTAGCATGGGTATCTTCCGTTGGGTTTGGCCGCACAAGATCGGCCTGCGTTGCCGTTGGCAAGCATGGATCCTTTCCCTTGCCGATCGCTACGATACTGGACTGTCAGCGTTGCGAATCCATTGGCGCCGCAATCATCGCGCCCGGTGGCCTGAATGCGTCAGACACTTCGCGCAGCATCGCGACAGCGACTATCAAGTGCGGATTTCCACTTCGCAGCGCACCGAATTGGCGATGAAGCAGTTGGCGTGGGCACGCTGATGCAGCGTCGCCAATTCCTCCGAGCTGGGCTGATTTCCGTCCGAAAACTGGATGCGTGGGTTGAGGATTGCACGGGTCACGGCCATCTTTCCGTCGGCGTTCTTGTCGAGCATCGCGACTGCCGCATCGACGTACTGATCGACCACATAACCCCGGTTGGCGACGATCGCGAGAAACGTCAGCATGTGGCACGAGGACAGCGCGGCGAGGAGGAGTTCTTCCGGGTTGCTCGCGTTTGCATCGCCGCCGTAGCCGACTGCGGCGGAGTTGCGGACGGTTTGTCCGCCTTCGAAGCGGATTTCGTGATCGCGCACATAGTTGCCACGCTCGAACGCCGTATCCGCGCGTGACCATTGCAGCGTCGTGTGATGTTCAGACATGGAGCTCTCCGTTGATCGACCTGAGCGATCATCATCATCCGGGCGAGGCTGCTGTCAAGAACCTGATCGTGCCGCGAATCGGTCCGGGCGCTGCAAGGCGCTGCTCTCGTGGCGCTGGACTGGCGATCTGGAAGACAAGGCTTTTGACCTGCGGCACAAAATCGGTCAGCGTTGCGCAATGGCGAGCAGAAAGTTTTCCACCCCGAGTGGCGCGTCGGCGCCGATGCGTTCCCCGGCATCGAGGCGATCCGTCGCTGTCGTCAAGACCAACAGCGGTACGGCTTCGGCCCCGCGTCACGGTCTGGCGCGCGTGATTTCCAAACGCGGCTATTGTTCACGCAGCCAGGCTGAGAACCTGGTGCGTGCGGGCAAAGTTGCGTTGAACGGTCGTATCGTCCGTGACCCGGAAGCGCCCACGGACGCGCTGCAGGACTGCATCGCCATCGACGGTGTCGACATTGCCGCTTCAGTTCCTTTGTGGATCATGTTGCACAAGCCTCGCGGGCTCGTGACGACGGCGCAAGATGAGCGCGGTCGCGATACGGTGTATGCGCTGCTGGCCGACGCGGACTTGCCGTGGCTGGCTCCAGTCGGTCGGCTCGACAAAGCAAGCGAAGGCCTGTTGTTGTTCACCAACGACAGTGCCGCGGCAGCCCGCTTGTTGGCGCCAGAAAGCCACATTTCCAAAATATACCATGTGCATATCGATACCTTGCCGGATGAGTCCCTGTTGCAACGGTTGCGCATCGGTGTCGTCGATGCGGGTGAGCACCTGGGCATAGGCCGCGTACGGGAATTGCGTCGGGGCGAGCGCAATGCCTGGCTCGAGGTCATTCTGGACGAAGGCAAGAATCGGCAGATCCGCCGCGTGCTCGCTGCGCAGGACGTCGAAGTGCTCCGGTTGGTGCGGGTGGGGATCGGTCCGCTCGCTCTTGGCGACCTGAAAAAGGGCGAATGGCGGCACTTGAGCGCCGCGGAAATCATCGCGTTGACAAGCTAGCTGCACCGATCGAAGATCGGATAGGTGATGAATTCGGCATCGACGATGAGCCGGCCGGGCGATCGCAGAGCACGATGGCAGCGCTGCGGCAGGTCAACGTCGAGATGTCGGGAAGCACGATGTTGCGCGGCCGTCACGTGCTTCAGGAATCCGCCTAGCCGTGGTTCTTGCTGATTTCCCGAAACGGTAGGGGATTGTTCGGGTCGTAACAGACGACGCGGTTCCGACCCATCGCCTTGGCTTGATAGACCGCGATATCCGCTGCGCCGAGCAAAGTCTCCAGACTGCGTTCCGAGCATTGGTCGAGGCTTGCGACGCCGATACTGATGGTCAGCGGACGGTTGGCCGCCACCATGCCGTTGAGAGCCTGGGCGACTTTATCGCGCAAGCGCTCCGCGATTTGGGCGGCAGCGTCGGCATCCCGATCCGGCAGCACGGCGACGAATTCCTCGCCGCCGTAGCGCCCGAGCAGATCACCGGGTTCGATCCATTGGCGCATGATCTGAACCCCGCTGGCGAGCACCCGGTCACCGAACAGGTGGCCGTGCTGATCGTTGATCTGCTTGAAATGGTCAAAGTCGATCAGCAAGACGGAGAGATCGCGCCGAGCCCGATCGCTGTGGCGAATGTTTTCGTCGAGCTGACGCATCAGATGACCGCGGTTGTAGCAGCCGGTCAGCGGGTCGGTGATGGCTGCCTGGAACAAATCAGCGGCGTGCGAGGAAAGTTTGGCGTTCGCATCCGTCAAGGCGAGCTCGTGCGCGCTGATCTCCGCGTTCTTGAGTTGCAAGGCGGTATTCAGCCGGCGAGAGGTGCGGTAGCGCCAAAGCAACAAAAGCAACAACGCGATCAATGCGAAAGTTACGCCAAGCCCTAGGTTTCGCAACAGCGCCTGTTGCCGCAAACGCAGTCCCTGGACCTCATTGTCCAGGCGCAGCAGCTTGATGCGCTGTTCCGCATCCGCACGTTCGTAGCGCGACTTCAGCGTCGCGAGCTGACGACCGGAGCGGGCGCCAAGCAATTCCTCACGCAACGCGGAGCGCTGATGCGCGAACCCGTTGGCCTGGGCCAGATCGCCATCGGCCTGCGCCAGTTCCTCCCGGGCCGCGTAAGCTTCCGCGAGCTGGGGTTTCAGCTTGGCTTCGGCCAGCACGGCCAGCGATTCGTCGATATAGGTGCGTGCGCGCTTGTCGTCTCCGGCGCGTATTGCGAGCCGGCCCAGCTGCAGCAAGGCGCCACCGATGATTTCACGATGTGCGAGCTCGCGTCCGATCGCGAGCGCGTGCTGCAGTTCGGCTTCGGCTTCGTTGTCTTTTTTCAGCGTGGACAAGGAACGACCGATCTCAAGTTGCTCAAGTCCGACGTAGGGGCGATTGCCGACGCTGGAATCGATGGCCAACGCCTGGCGCGCCATGGCTTGCGCCGACGCTGCGTCGCCAATGTCGTTGCTGAAACTGGCGTAGCTGCCGAGGACCGTTGCCAGGGCCTGCGGATCATGGGTGGCTTGCGCCGCCGTGAGCGCCGCGCGGAAGTTGGCCTTGGCCTGCTCCGTATCTTCAATTTCGCGATAGAGCAGGGCGATGTTGCGATAGGACAGATCGAGTCGCTCGCTACCGCCGAGGCGCTTGCGGATATCGAGCGCTTCGAGCTGCAGATCCAGTGCGCGCGCGAAATCGCCGAGATCGCGGTAAACAGTTCCCAAATTGGATAAAACCTGCGCCTCACCGGATGCGTCGGCAAGGGATCGTCGCAACGCGAGTGCGGTTTCCTGATGGCGGCGCGCTTCTTCGAGCTCACCACGCCGGCGCGCGATGACGCCCAGGAAGCCTTCGGCATTGGCTTGTGCTGCAGAGTCGGCCGAACGACGCGCGCGTTCCAGCATGCGCAACGCATGATCGTTGGCCGTCGCGTAGTCGCCCTGTACCAGGGCCAAGGTCGTGCCCTGAGTCAGTGCTTGCAGACCTAGGGCGTCGTCATCCATGCGTCGCGCCAACTGCTCGGCACGCTGCCATGCCCGACGTGCCTCCGAAGCCGCCCCCATTGCCTGCTGGAACTGCCCGACCGTGGCGGCCAGCTGCGCACGCCCGTGCGTACCGATCAGGGGACCGAGCATACGATCGCCGTTGCGCCACGCATCGTCGGCAATGTGAGCGACAAATTGGGCACTGGCCGCGACGCGACCGGCGACTTCGGGAGACAGGTCGTCCGCTCGAAGGGCCTCGATGACCCCCAGTGCAGCGACCAGAAAGCCACCCGCGAGGATCAGCTTCGCCGGAGCAAGCGATCGGGTCCCGGGGGATTGCTGAATTCCCGCGGCGGAATGTGGGTCGGCAAGCAGCATGAAATTGGACTTTGACACGCGGTGTCGACGCATGCCGAACCATACCCGATGTCCGTCGCATGCTAGCGCGCCCGCCTGCCCGCATGGGTAAACAAGCGTGGCAGATTCGACGCTGCGGCCGCTGCGGCCTACAATCACCGGCTTGATCGCAGTGAGCATCCCCATGTCCCGGCAAAACCCCAAGGTCGGCTTCGTCAGTCTCGGTTGTCCCAAGGCACTCGTGGACTCCGAACGCATCCTGACGCAGTTGCGCGTAGAAGGCTACGACATTGTGCCGACCTACGACGCAGCCGATGTCGTCGTGGTCAACACCTGCGGTTTCATCGATTCCGCGGTCGAGGAGTCCCTCGACGCCATCGGCGAAGCGATGGCGGAAAACGGCAAGGTGATCGTCACCGGTTGTCTCGGAGCGCGTGCCGACGTGATTCGCGAAGCGCATCCCGATGTGCTGTCGATCTCAGGTCCCGCCGACTACGCCAGCGTCATGCGTGCGGTGCACGCGCAACTGCCGCTGAAGCGCGATCCCTACCTGGATCTGCTACCTCCCGCACGGCGCGCAGGCGGCGCGGAAAGCCCTGATGTGGGCATCAAGCTGACACCCAAGCACTATGCCTACCTGAAGATCTCCGAAGGCTGCAATCACCGCTGTTCTTTTTGCATTATCCCGTCGATGCGCGGCGATCTCGTTTCGCGTCCGGTCGACGAGGTCCTGATCGAGGCGGAAAAGCTCGTCAAAGGTGGCGTCAAGGAACTGCTGGTGATCTCGCAGGACACCAGCGCCTATGGTGTGGACTTGAAGTACGCGGAGCGCACCTGGCGCGGAAAAGCGTACCGCACGCGCATGACCCAACTGTGCGAAGGGCTCGCCGAACTCGATGTGTGGTCGCGCTTGCACTATGTTTATCCTTATCCACACGTGGACGAAGTGCTGCCGTTGATGGCGCAAGGGCGTCTGCTGCCGTATCTGGACATTCCGTTCCAGCACGCCAGCCCGCGAATCCTGAAATTGATGAAACGTCCGGGCGCCGTCGACAAGGTGCTCGCGCGAGTGCGCAACTGGCGCGAGATCTGTCCTGAACTGACGATCCGCAGCACGTTTATCGTTGGATTTCCCGGCGAAACGGATGCGGAATTCGAGGAATTGCTCGACTTCCTTCGTGAAGCACAACTGGATCGCGTCGGCGCATTCGCGTATTCGCCGGTGGAAGGTGCGAAGGCCAACGACTTGCCGGATCCCGTCGACGACGACATCAAGGAAGAACGTCTAGAGCGCTTCATGGAAGTACAGGCGGACATCAGCGCCGAACGCCTCGGTCGCAAGATCGGCACACGCCTGAAAGTGCTGGTCGACGCGGTGGACAGTGACGGCGCGATTGCGCGCTCTGCGGCCGATGCGCCGGAGATCGACGGTGTCGTGCATATCGACAATGGACAGAAGTTGAGGGCGGGGCAGTTCGTGGAAGTCGATGTCATCAATGCCGACCAGCACGATTTGTTCGCGCGCTTGCCGGCGTGATACCACCGTCCGGGCCTCTGCATCGGTATGCGCTACCTCGCTCCGCCCCGCAACGAGCTGGATCATCGCGTGTTTGCGACGCCTCCCTTGGCGCAGTGGTCGGAGTACGCTGATTGGCTGCAAAGTCCACATTTTCCGGAAGTATCTATTCTGAATTCCGGGTGGAACTGCGCCTGGCGTTTTGTGGAGCAGACTCCGCAACTGCTCGCCGACAAGCAGCATTACGAACAGCGCATTCACACACAAGCCGCGATCGCCACGCGGGCGGACAACTGGCATGACCTGCTCAATGCGCTGATCTGGCGACGCTACGCTCCGATCAAAGCGGCACTCAATGCGCGTCAGGTGGCGGAGATCGCCCTCGTCGGGGCAAAGCAGCGAAGTCGCGCACAATGCGCGCTGACTCACTTTGACGAAGGCGGGGTCATCGTCATCGTGCGAGACCGGCAACTGCTACCGTTGTGGGATGCTCACGATTGGCATGGCCTGTTCTGGGGGCAGCGCGCCGCCTGGGAAGACGGCCGCATCGCCGCACAGGTATTTGGCCACGCTCTGCTGGAAATGGCATTGCAGCCTTGCAAGCTGATTACCGGCAAGGCGTTGCCTGTCTATCTGCCTTCCGGTTCCACGCATGGCGACGTCGTTGCCTGCATTGCCGATGCGATCAACCGCGGTAGCGTGCTCAACGATCCCCAGGAACTGCGGCCGCTACCCATTTCGGGAATTCCTGGCTGGCATGCCGAGGGCACGCGCGAATCGTTCTATCGGGAAGCGCCATGTTTTCAGCCGCTGCGTGCTGGTCGGGAGTATCCGCCGGCTCTCGAAGTAAGTCCGCCGGGGTCCTTGCTCACTCTTTCGCCGGGGCCGGTGCATAGCATACATCCACAACCGTAAAGGTGGATTTTCCGCTTGGCAGCTCTGCCGAAAATTCATCGTCGACATGCTTCTTGAGCGCTGCACGCGCGAAGGGCGAGTCGATACTGATCAAGCCGAGTGCTGCGTCAGTTTCGTCAGGCCCCACGATGCGATAGCGATGCTCGTTGCCGGCCTCGTCTTCGACCGTTAGCCACGCCCCGAAATACACAGCGAGTCGATCGGTGGGCGGTGCGTCGACGATCTTCAGCGTTTCCAGACGCTTGCTCAGATAGCGCACGCGCCGGTCGATTTCGCCGAGTTGCTTTTTGCGATAGATATACTCGGCGTTCTCGGAGCGGTCGCCTTCTGCGGCGGCCGCGCTCAGTGCGGCCACGACCTCCGGGCGACGCCGCCACCACAGTTCTTCGAATTCCGCACGCAGTCGCGCATGCCCTTCCGGCGTGATGATCGCGGTTGACGCAGCTTGCGGTGGACGCCAGCGACCCATGGTGATGATCTTCCAACGATGTAACCGACAGATCGCCGACTATTGCCGATACCTTGAGCCCCGGCAAGCATCGCCACGATTGTCGGCACAGGGTCGATGCGACTGTCCGACCGTCGAAACAGCGTGTGTTTCTACAGCGGGATCCTGCCGAGCCAGGGCCACACGCGGCGATTCATGATGCGTTCGCGCCGCGCCGCGGTTTGCTGGCGACTCTTGTTGACGCCATCGTCGAAGCGCGTATCGACCGGCGCGGCGGGTAGATTCCGGTCTGACTGTGCCGCGAGGTAGCGTTGCGCATCGTCGGCGGCAATGAATTTTGCGGACTGCCAGATCTGCCCGGCATCGACAGGCGCCTGGGTGTCACTTGTATCTGAGTTTCGGTGCTCATCAACGGGCAGCGAAATGGGTTTGGCGATGCGTGCGGCACTGTTGGTCGAAGCCACGGGGCGATGGATTACCGCGCTGCGTGTTGCCGGATTCGTGTCATTCGCCAACGATCGCTGAGGGGCAGCAGTGCGCAACGGCGGTTGAATCCGGGCTTGCGTTCCTGCCACCGGCGAATCAAAAACCAGGTCAACAAGAACCTGCGGCGCAAGATTGATGCTCGTCAAGCAAAGTCCACCGCACAGCAGCGTCACGGTGGTCCACGACGCGCCTGCAGTCGTCGGGTGAGGATTCGTATCGAGGATATGAACCACGCGCTGCATGAGCTGGCTGCGGCGCTCTGCCATGCCAATCGGCGATACGATCAGCTGACGATGCCGTTCCGCACAATGCGCCAGGGTTTCTGCGTAGGCACGCGCATCGCCGCCGGCGCGCAGCACCGCGTCATCGCATGCGAGTTCCATGTCATCGCGGAATCGCGCGCGCGCGCGACGGACCAATGGATGAAACCAGGTCAGACAAGTGATCAGGTCGACAATTTGAATGCGCAGTGCATCGCGAGCCCGTGCATGTGCGAATTCGTGCAGCAGGATCTGGCGCACTCGGGGCTCAGCGCTGAATTCAAGATACTCCGGTATACAGACCTGCGGCCGCCAGATGCCGAGCAAGACCGGCGAACCGATATCCGGGTGAACTCGTACAGGAAGTGGCGCCAACCCAAGGTTCTGCGCGATCTGTACGCTTTGTCGGCTCCACACTGCCGATGCGCACGAACGCGATTTTCGCGAAAGCTGTCGAATGGAAAAAATCGCGTTCAACCAACGCATCAGCAGCCATGCTGTGATGGCGCTATAAATGATAGGCAAGACCAACCAGGATGACGCGGCAGCAGGACCAGTGTAAACCGCTTCCTTTGCATGGATCTCGACATGTTGGGTCAGCGGGTGCCAGCCTACGTCAGCGAAATGCGCGAGAGCCATCAAAGGTAGCGCGCAAAAGGCAATAAACCATAATGTGCTCCTCCGTGCCGGATCGGAACAGATCCGCGCGAGCAACCACGCGCACAACAGCATCGTCGTGGATGCGGCTAAATATGCCAGGATCATCGTGATGTTCCGCCGGGCTTCTTTTGCCGCAGCAATTGTGCAATCTCATCCACATCGCGGGTGCTGAGTTCATCCTGGGCGTCACCCAGCAGTCCGATGATCGCAGCCTTGGCGGATCCACCAAAGAATTTGTCCACAAGGCGCTGGACTTCGCGATTCTGCGCGCGGCGACGCGAAAAACGACCGCGATATACCAGCCGGCCTTGCGCGAGTTCGGCAGAAAGGACTTCTTTTTCCACGAGGCGTGAGAGCATCGAACGCATCGCGGAATATCCAGGGGGATCCGGCAGTTCTTCCCAGATCTCGCGCGCTGTCGCGGTCTCTTTCTTGAACAGGATATCGATGATCTGCCGTTCCCGATTGCTCAAGGCAGCCAGTTTGTCGTCAGTCATGGGATGGCGCTTCAGCTTTAGGTGTTGCAAATGTAGCACCTACATGGCTATCCTGTCACGACTGCTACATATGTAGCACATAGAGGAGTGTCGGAATGCGGCAAGTCTTTCATTGGGTGCGGAGAATCGCGCAGCAATCGGTGCTACCGCGGATTGCATCAGCCTGTCTGCTCTGCGGGGCGCTCGCTGCGCCGGTCGCGCAGGCAGAAGAGGCAGGTTTCTATGTCGGCGCGCAAATTTACGGCGTACGCCACTCATCACCCGGGGGAACGGATTTCAGTGGTGGCGTTACCCTCGGATATCGCTTCAACGATTACCTGGGTATCGAAATGAGTGCCAAGAAAACTCATGTGGATAGCGCATTGTCGGCGGACGAGGACCATGGCGTGCGCGGCGGCGAACTCGCACTGCGACTGCGGCATGATCTGTCGGACTGGCTGGGCGTGACCGCAAAAGTCGGTGCCTACGACTGGCGCGATGCGAATCGAGCGACGCTGGGTTCACGGCGAGGCACGGATGCGGTGGTCGGTGCAGGGCTGACGTTTCGCGTGTCGGAGCAGATTTCGCTGAGTACCGAGTACGAAAAAATCCTGGGTTTTGGCGCCGACCGGGAGGACTCCAACGCCTCGGTGGGACTGCGCTACGACTTCAACTGATCCAAGCGCACCGGTATCGGTGACGTCGCACCGGCACTGTGCGCAACGAATCCGTGCGCGATTCATTTGCCCGTCGGAAAGCGTTCAGTGCGGGTGAAATTGGTTCACCGTGGTTCCCTTACCGGCCGCGAAGGCCGGCAAGGGAGTTCCACATTGCTGGGTGCGGCGTATTACTGGAAACCGTTCTTGAAGATCAGATCCATCGCCGCGGGTGCATTGATGAAGCCGTAACCGTCGACGCGCGAATAGCCTGCACCGATCTGATTCTTGATCGTCCCGGTGAACGTTGCACCGCCGGTCGTCGTGCCGCTGAAGGTCATGCCATCCGTAATGACCGTGCCCCGCGGCAGGAACACGCCACCACCGAACAGATCTGCCAGCGGGTTGAGCGTGACCGTGCCCGGGCCGATGGCGACGCCATTGCCGGTAGTCGACGAGTGCTGCGCACCGCGACCCACGGTAAAGGTCATCGATTTGCTGTCGGTGAATTGACCGGTCGGAAACCCGATCGTCATGGTGCGGAATTGCGAAGTTCCGTTTGCCGGTGCCGGTGCCAGATTGCTGAATCCGTTAAACGGGGTCAAGTTCGAGGGGCCGCTGACGTCCGCGGGAACCAGTCCAACCAGGGTGCCCAGGGTGAATCCCTTGGTTGCCGGCAGGAAAGCCAATCCCTGGAAATCGTTTTCGAAGTAGGTGATCTGGCCGGCGCCAGGGGTATTGTCAAAATATCCACTGTTACCACCTGTCACATTGCCGCCTTCGGTCGCGGTTCCCGCAGGATTGAAGGTCAGGCTGGCGAGCGACCCTGGTCCGAGGAAAGTCACCTTGATCGACGTCGGATCGTTCTGGCCAGTGAGGCTGTTCGAATCGTTGTCCGAGTTGATGGTGATCGTCACGCCTGCGCCGTTGATCGTCTGTGCGGCACCGCTGGCAGCCGAAGGATCCAGGTCGTGTGGGAACGCTGCACGCTGCAGGATCTTGGTCATGTCGGCAGGAGTAACCGAACCGGAACCACCGCGGGACTGCAACACGAGCGCCGCAATGGCCGCGGCGTGTGGCGCTGCTGCACTGGTACCCGAAAAGTTCGGGCTGGTATCCAGGTCACTGGTGGAGTCACCACTGAACGACGAGGTATTGGCCGCATCAGCCGCCGCAACACGGGGAACTTCGCGGATTTCCGGTGTTGCCAGGCGGTTTGCGTTCTTGTCGAACAGGATCGTCGCCGGTCCTGGCGAGGTGAACGGTTCGGGCGTATTCGGACGGAACACGCTGAAGGCCGCCGTGCCATTGCAGCCTTTCGCGGTCGCGTGGCCTTTGGTCGTCACTGCGTTGTAGCTGAAATATTCAGCCGGTCCGATACCAGCAGCACCATTGCCCCGCGTTGACCAGCGCACACGGGTCGGGCGTACTGCCAGCGGGCCCGGCGTATTGCTGCGCGCAATGACAAACTGGATCTGTGTCTGACCGGTGGGCGACACTATTTGTCCCAGTTCGACGGGGCGATTATTGGCGACGTTGTTGCTGGTCAGCGACGATGTCGGGATATACGCGCCGGTATCAACCCGGAACGCCAGTAGATTCAAGTCGGTCGTGACACCTGCAGTGCCATTGCCGGTGTTGATCACCAAAGTGAAATTTCCTGCCGTCGTCAGATATCGCCCAATCGTGATGTGGTACTGACCAGAGACGGGTGGATAGAACTGTACCGTTTCATCGGTGCCGGTATCCTGACTGACAATGAGGTTGTTGCCCGCGTCAAAGATGCTGACGATGGCGTCGAAATCGCCGCTGGTCGCGGTGACCTGGATCACATACGGCGTACCGGCAGTAAATACCGGCAGCGCTGGCGTACTGGTCTGATCGTAGGTAATCGTCGGTACCGCATTGCTGATCGTGCCCGCGACCGAATAGATCGGCGGCTGATTCAGGACCAGATCGCGCTGATCGTACGGATCGTCCCACTGCATTTCTGTGCTGCCCGGGCTGCTGCTGCTGGCGAATACCGGCATGTTGGTCAGCTGTGCGACGTCGAGCTGTCCTGACACAGGGTTGAAATTGTGGAAGCCGCCGGCGTACAGGGCGGCTGGCACACCGGTCAGATCGATGTTGGTACCCGCCAGAGCGGTATTTCCCGCAGCAGCCGTCAAGCCCGTGCCGTTTGACACGATGCGCAACGGCGATTCATAGGCATTGATGCCGATGTTGTTACCGGCCGATGAGAAATAGGAAACACCCAGCGCGGCAACTTCATCGATCGCGTTGCCGATGATGCTCTCGCCGAACATCGGTTCGCCGCCGTAGCTGATGTCGTCAACGATGACATCGGCCTTGAAACCCGCCTGGTTTGGCAAGGTGAAGCCGGGCACCGCTGCAAGAGCGCGAATGCTGTTGCCGAATTGCACTTCACCGAGCGAGCCGGACGCAAATGCGAGGCGCGCTCTCGGCGCCATTTTGTGAACAATTTCAACCATGCCGCGACCTTCGTCGGTACCGGCCGAAGGCAATTCCGTCAATACCACAACCGGCTGGGTATTCAACGGATGGCTGGGCGAACCCGGCAGATCGAACGTGCTGACGCCAGCGGCGGCATGTGGCGCAGCGGCACGCGTGTCGAAGCTGTCCGACATCGCACCAACGGAAATACCCGCGCCGTCATAATTGACCGGAGCGCTAGGGTTGTAGAACGTGTTGATTTGATCGACACGATGCTGGACCACGCCCTGATCGAAGGCCGTACCGAGCTTGTTGAGCACGCCGCCCGGCGCGACGTTGGGCGCTTCGGGGCTTGCCGCAGTGCTGGCGGCAGAAGCAATGTCGCTCTGCTCATGGGTGGTGGGAACTGACTCGAGATCCGGTTTCAAGGCGAGGAATACACCGCGGACGCCTTTGGTTTGCGACAGTGCCGCAGCGTGATCGACGTCGATAAAGCCTTCGATCATGCCGGTACCGCGATAGCTGGCATCGGTCGCAGTGATCGTGAACGAAGGAAATTTGGCCAGCAATGCTGCCTGCAAATCGCCGATCTTGACGTAACCGGTCAACGAAATGTCGATGAGGACGCGTCCGCTGTCGGCTTCGGTGATGGCACGTTCGCCGTAGTACTGGGCCGTCTGGGTCGCGTAGCCGCCGAATTCGCCGGAACCGCCACTGCGCATCAGCGCGCGACTTTCAACCAGCTTGTCCAGTCCATAGCCGAGATTCTGCGGCACGTTTGTGGCGTAAAGGGAACTAGTGGACAAGGCAAACAAAATCAAGGTGGATAACGTCGCAATTCGGGATTTGAAACCCCGCGACGGAAGCGCATGCAGCGACGAACGGATCATAGAGTTAACTCTCCTGCGGAAAGACTGAGGACTACTTCTCAGGTGGCAACGCCAGGCGCTTCGACCGGGGTCGGGTACGCTCAACTTCCGATCGTAGTCAGCCGTTGCGGCAACCGCCACTTCAAATCGACGCGTCCCGGAAATTGATACCGACCTCAGCCATAAGGCTGAGTTATTGAGAACATATCGCACCTTGCGGCGGATTTCGAATAGGTCTCTTGGTGTATCTTTCCCCCCGGAATTTCCTGTCACACATGTTGCAGTGCAGCTAGACGCGCGGCAGCGCAACGTCCGCGATTGGCGGAAGGGTCAATCCGCGTTGGTATGGAGGTGCGCCGAAGTCAACTCTCGCGTCGACGGAATAAATTCCGTTATGGAACGTTCGACCGGATAGCCGGGCAATCGCGACGCGATACGACCGCGATACTTTTCGTCCGTCGCAGGATTGCTGCGCGCGCACGCCACTAGCGGCGATCTACAGCGGCATGCGCATAGCGCTCAGGTCTGCGAGCAGAGCAAATGCCTGGCAAAGCTAGGCGCCGCGCGGCAATGCCTTGCCGACTGCGGAAATCGTCGCCAGCAGCGCATCCACCTGGACAATCAGCGGGTGCTGCGGATAGGCGACCTTGATCTGCTGCAGCAGTGCGATAGCTTGTGCATCTTTATCAAATTTTTCCGACATCAGATGTGCCGCAAGCAAATAGTTGGCCGGAATGTCCGCGCTGTTCGGGAACCGCTTGTGAAATCCATTGATCAGGCGAAGGGCGAGTTCACTGTAGCCCGCCTTTGCTGCGCCTTGGGCGAGGCGAGTTGTCGCGTCAGCATTGGTCGGTTGAAACGATGAGTCCAGCTCGACCAGCTCACGTACAAGCAGTACCGCCTGCTTGTCCTTGTTCAGGGCAAGCAGGTTGGGCAGGTATTCGGCTCCATGGCGCTTGAGTTCGGCATTGTCGCCGCTCAGACGCAGCAATTTGCGGTATTGCAGATGTAATCCCTCGGATCCACCGCGACTGCGAACGTGCTCGCGCAACATATCGGTTGCCATGGAGATTTCACCATCGCGGATCATTTCGGCTGCATCGTCCAGCAGTTCCTGGTCAGGATCGCCGCCACTCTGCAAAGGAGTGTGCGAGTCCTGCGGCTCGTAGCCGAGGATCTCGTGATATTGGTAAATCAGGTAACCCATCAAATGAAAAGCGCCGATCAGGGCATAGTTCGAGATAAAGTGGAAAACCGGGATTCCAATGAGAGAAGGTAGAACTTTCACCACGATTCCCTGCGCATTGGATGCCAGCACACTGATCACGAAGATCAGCGCAGCGACGACGAAATAGGGCCAGCCGAGCCGGATCATGACCCGAATCCAGGTGACGGGATTCAGGGCGAGCAGGAGATTTTCGTCCATCGCGAACGACATCATCGCTCCGGGCATGCCCAAGGCCAGAAACACCATAACCACGCTTCCGCCGACAGGACCGAGCAGAAAGTAACCAAGTACGCCAATGACGATGAAGGCGGCTTGCAGCACGAGTGCAGAGCGCCCCAGCGACTCGTCGACATTCAGGCTGCCTTCGGGCGGTTCGTTGCGCCCGTTTGCAGTGTTGCGTAGAACTTCAAATGCGTACTTGTATAGCCCGACGGATACCAGGAGGTTAAGCACGAAGCCAACGCCTGGCACGAAGCCAAGCAGGCGCAGCACCGCGAGCACGCCAATGGTCATCAGCGCGGAGCCCTGCGCGGGATAAAGACAGATTTCGCGCAGCCGTTCCCAGAACGGCGTGATGGGTTCAGTCGTCATAGCAAAGTCCGCGTTGGCAGCGATTAGTGAGGAATGAAACGACAGGCGATCAGCGCTTGCCCATGATCGAGCCGAGGACACCACGCAGAATCTGTTGCCCGAGTCGGGTGCCGACCGAACGCATGGCGGATTTCGCGGTCGCTTCGATCATGCCTTGCCGGCGCTTGGTGCCGAACAATGCATCCTTGAGCGCGCCCGACCAGCCGGGTGCTTCAGCTGCAGATTCCGCAGCACCCGTCTTTGCGGTGCCTGGCGCCGGCGCTGCAGCGCTCGTGCGTTCGCTGAGTTTTTCGAAGGCTGACTCCCGGTCGACAGCCGTATCGTATTTGCCACCGACCGGAGATCGCGACCTGATCTGGTTGCGTTCGGCGTCAGTGACCACGCCGATGCGGCATACGGGCGGTGCGATCAGTGCGCGCTCAACAGGCAGCGGGATACCGCCTTCTTGCAATGTGGAAACCAGTGCTTCGCCTACGGCCAGTTGGGTGATTGCCTCTGCGACATTTTTGACCTTTGGATTCGGCGCAAAAGTTTCCGCTGCGGACTTGACCGCCTTCTGATCGCGCGGCGTGAATGCCCGCAGGGCGTGCTGTACCCGGTTTCCCATCTGCCCGAGTATCGTTTGCGGGACGTCGTCGGGATTCTGCGAACAGAAATAAACGCCGACGCCTTTCGAACGAATCAGTCGAACAACCTGCTCGACGCGCTGTACCAACGCAGGCGGCGCATCGTCGAACAGCAGATGCGCTTCGTCGAAAAAGAACACGAGCTTCGGCTGCTCCATGTCACCCGCCTCCGGCAGACGTTCGAACAGTTCAGAAAGCAACCAGAGTAGAAATGTGGAATAGAGCTTGGGTTTCAGGATCAGCTTGTCGGCGGCGAGAATGTTGACGATGCCGCGACCACTCATGTCCTGGCGCATGAAGTCGGCGAGATCCAGTGCCGGCTCGCCGAAAAAGTGTTCGGCGCCGGCCTGATCCAGCGACAGCAGCGCGCGCTGGATGGCGCCGACCGACTGCGGGGAAATCAAGCCATACTGGCCCGAGATTTCCTTGGCATGCTCGGCTGCAAAGGCCAGCAACGCGCGCAAGTCCTTCAAATCAAGCAGCAAGAGTCCTTGGTCGTCGGCCAGCTTGAAGACGATCTCGAGTACGCCTTCCTGGGTGTCGTTGAGTTCCATGAGACGTCCGAGCAGGGTCGGGCCCATCTCGGAAATCGTGGTTCGCACGGGGTGGCCGAGCTCGCCGTAGATGTCCCAGAACACGACCGGGCTGGCAGAAGCTGTCCACGTCAGATGCATCTGATCGACGCGCGCCTTGATCCGGTCATTGAGCGTGCCCGCCTGCGACAGGCCGGCAAGGTCGCCCTTCACGTCGGCGAGGAATACCGGCACCCCCATTTGCGAAAATCCTTCCGCGAGGCGCATCAAGGTGACCGATTTGCCCGTTCCGGTTGCACCGGCGATCAACCCATGGCGGTTGGCGTACTTGGCTTTGAGAAAAATGTCGAGGTCGCTCTTGCCCAGCAGTATGTCGGTCACAGGGGTTCCTTAGGGTCGTCGCGCCTTGATTGTAACGGCAGGCAACCTGGATGCGGATAGGTGCCGCGCCGGCCGGGATCGGTTGTGTGTACATCGACCGGTGTGTAACGTTCCCGCATACGAAAACTTTGAGGGTCCGCCGTGATTTACCGTTCATTAGCCTTGATTGTGTTGTCGGCGGCTCTTGCCGCGGGCTGCTCCGGTACGCCTTCGCGCACTGGCGCAGCGCGTACAGGTGGAAAAGTGGATGAATCCGGTGTCAGTGCCTTGTATGCCCGGCTCGACGCCGCGGTCAAGCGCTTTGAGGCCGGTGCAAAGATCGCCGACGGCTCTGACCCTGCGCTCGGTCAGCGCGAAAGCAATGCGGCGCTGGATGATCTGCGTACGGCTGCGCTGCAATGCCATGCGGTGAATGGCTGCGAGGAAGAGCGCTTCCTGTCGGCATTTGATGGTCTGCTGCGCCGCGATACTGCCGTTGCGCCGGGCACGGACACAGCTGTTGTGGATTCCCAGTCACCGGGCGCAGCGGACGACGCAGTTCCTGGCGAGGCGTCCGTCATCGTTGCGGATCTGCCCGAGGCGGGTCGGTCGATCACCTTGCTCAAGGGCAAGCCGCTGGCCGACATCATCGCAATGAACGGCCCGGTCAAGGCTGCACTCGAGGAATGGCTCAGTCAGTATCGACCGAACCTGATCCAGTCCTGGGTCAACTATCAGTATCTGCGCTACCGGATGTGGCCCGAGTACGAGAAAGCGGGCCTGCCGGAAGCATTGCTGTTCGGCATGCTCGCCAAGGAGTCGGGGGGCAAGGTGCATGCTGTCTCGCGGTCCGGCGCGAGCGGACCCCTGCAATTCATGTACGCGACTGGCACACGCTTCGGCCTGGGCACGGTCGATGGCTTTGACCAGCGTTTTGATCCGGCCCTGTCGGCACGTGCGAATGCGGCCTACCTCAACGAGCAATTGCGGATTTTCAACAATGACCTCGAATTGGTAGTCGCTGCCTACAACGGCGGCGAAGGACGCATGCAACGACTCGCCGGCGGCGGTGGACATTTCTGGGATGCCCGCGTCTATGCCGCGCTTTCGCCGGAAACCCGCGAGTACGTGCCGATGGTACTGGCCGCCGCCTGGCTGTTCATGCATCCCGAAAGGTACAATTTGGTTTTTCCACGATTGGACAACAAGCCGGGCAGCATCGTGCTGCAGGAGCCGATTTCGTTGTCCGAACTCAGTGTGTGCCTCGGCCAGGAAGGCGCCAGCCGTGACGGCTGGTTTCGTGCCTTGCGCAACATGAACGCTGCCTTCGAACCACAGCAGGTATTGGCTTCAGGAGTTCGATTGGAAGTGCCTGCCGTGCTGGAGAAGGGCTACGCGAAATCCTGCGTTTCCGGTCCCTGGCATACGCTTGCGCAGGACCTGCATTCTGCCGTTGCGCCGGTGGTCGCTTCCCGCGTGATGAATCCGCCGGCTTCGCAGGCGTCTGCTGGTCGTCGATACATCGTACGCAAGGGCGATACGCTTGCCGCGATTGCGCGGCGGCACAGCTGCGGCGCGACTCGCGAGATTGCGACACTGAACCGCCTGCGTGCGCCACAGTACGCGATTCATCCGGGACAGACCTTGCAGATTCCGCAGTGCTCGAAATAAGCGCTTGCCGATAACGAATCGTCGGTGCTCGCGTCCACAAAGGAACTGCATCGGGATCGCCAATAAAAAACGCGCCATCCCTGGCGCGTTCGGTGCTGCTCAATCGGTTCCGGCAAATGGCCGTGGCATTTTGTCCGAGTCGCCCGTCGTCTCAGGCGGCTTCCTGGCCAGGGCCTGCTGAGAACCAGTTTTCCGCCGTAGCCTGCGGCACGCCTTCACGCAGCCAGCGCAGCGAGCGCAGCAGCGAGCGATGGACACCGTCCAGCGCTGGAAGGGTTGTGCCGCGTGTCTCGTGGTAGGCGACCGTCAACCACAGCGCAATGCCGCGTACGCGGACTTGCGGATTGTCGGAGCGCGCTCGCGACAGGCCGATGGACGTGCCGCTGCCCCAGGGGGCGTATCGCTCGTCTGGCGGCGTGCCATAAAGATGTGGAAATTCGGATTTTGCTGCAGCGGCGAATTCCTTGAACGCCAGGCCGGCCAATTGCTGGCGACCCACGTTATTCAAGTCCGACATCAGCTTGTCGATCTCTTTGTACTCGCGCTGTAGCTGGTACGCCCGTTTGGTGGCGACCAGCCGCCAGATCAGCTGCTGCATTTCATTCCCCTGTAAGACGACTTGCGCGCTTCAATCCTAGCCGCAGTGTCCCTGGAGATTAGCCTAATCGGTCACATTCTGACAATCTCGGTTCAGGAGATTTGCCTAAGCAAAGAGCGGGCCGCAGGTAATATATTGATTTTGTTAATAATTCATCTCATCGAGAGATTTCCAACGACCTCGCCGACGTGCACGCTTTGCTCCGGCGCCAGGGTGGTGGCGAATCCACCAACCGCGTCAGACAGCAGCACGATGACGGTGGAACCCATATTGAATCGCGCCATCTCCGCGCCGCGCTCCAAGCGGATGCCTCGGCCGCGCCAATCCTTGCGCACGATCCGGCTTGCGTAAGCGGGAATTTCCTGCCCAGACCATACGGTGGAAACGCTGGAGACAAGCATCGCCCCGACCATGACCACGACGAACGGTCCGCATTCGCCTTCGAAGCGGCATACCAGTCGTTCATTGCGGGCAAACAGGCGCGGAATTGCCGCGACAGCGAATGGCGCGACGCTGAACAGGCGTCCCGGTACATGTATCGTCTCCACCAGCGTACCGGCGAGCGGCATGTGCGCGCGGTGATAATCGCGCGGTGACAGATAAATCGTCGCAAAACTGCCATTGCGGAACGGTTGCGCCGCGTCGTCATCTCCCAGCAGTTCGCCGGCAGTGTAGTCCTGACCCTTGGCCTGGAATATCCGACCTTCCCGAATCGCTCCGGACTGGCTGACGCGACCATCCGCCGGGCTGAGCACCGCGTCTTCGCGTGCCTCGAATCCCCGCGCGCCCGGCTTCAAAGCTCGGGTAAAGAATGCGTTGAAGTGCACAAATCCTTGCGCTCCGGGATCTTCGGCCTCCGACAGGTCCACCGAATAGCGACGCGTGATCTGGGCAATCAGGAAGTTCTTCCAGGGGCGCCATGTCCAGCGTGTCGCCCAGTAGACCAGCCGGCTCAGCAGTCGGTGCGGCAGGATATACTGGATAAGTACAGAAAATTGCATCAGGGGTTTCCGGCTAGTACGGTGAGATCGGCGCTGATCGAAGCGGCGTCCAGCGGCGGACGAAATTGCCCTGCCATGCGCCCCATCGGGTCGACGATGACGATTGATGCGCTATGGTCGACGGTATAGTCACCATTGGCGGTCGGAGTGCGTACATAGAGCAGTCCGAGTGAGCGCGTCAGCGCCGTCAATTCGGCATCGTCGCCCGTGGCTGCGACCAGATCGGCGCTGAAGAATGCTGCGTAGCGCGTCAACTGCTCGGGCGTATCACGCGCGGGATCGACCGAAATGAAATTCATGCCGACACGCTCGCCGAGGTGGCGTTCGACGAGATTCGCGCGCACCTGCTTGAGAATTCCAAGCGTACTGGGACAAACATCGGGACAATGGGTAAAACCAAAAAAGACCAAATTCCATTTTCCCTGCCAATTGGCCAGGTGTAGCGGGCTTCCATCCGAGCGGGTCAGCGTGAACGGTGGTATTTCACGGCTTTGCGGGTAGAGCAGGGCGCTGCGCACCGTAGGCAGAGTGGTTGGAGCGAAGGCGCGGCTGCCGAGCCAGAGGCCGAAACCGGCGGCCAGCGCTGCAAGGGTGATCGCGGCCGTGGGCAAGGCCCTGCCCAGGTTATGACGTGTGTTCATGCGGCGATTATAGCGGTCCGCTTGGCCCTATACTTGGCGACCCATTCCCGCACCGTGCCGCAATGACTGACGAGCTCTCATCCATCATCGATTTCATCCGCTATGGCGCGAGCCGATTTGCCAGCGCAGGACTGAATTTTGGTCACAGCTACGACAACGCGCTCGACGAATCCACGCATCTGGTGCTCCACGCGCTGCATCTGCCGCATGATCTGTCGCCCAACTATGGCGGGGCCAAGCTGGTTGCCGATGAGAGACGGCGGATCCTTGAGTTCATCGAGCGGCGCATCAGCGAGCGCAAACCGGTCGCGTATCTGACTGGCGAAGCCTGGTTCGCCGGATTGCTGTTCAAGGTCGATGAGCGCGTACTGGTGCCTCGATCTCCTATCGCGGAGCTGATTCAGGGCGGGTTCTCACCGTGGCTCGATGGCATGGACGTCCAGCGTGCGCTGGACCTGTGCACCGGATCCGGTTGTATCGGCATCGCCATGGCATCGCACAATCCGGATTGGCAGGTCGATCTGGTCGACATCAGCGTCGACGCGCTCGATCTGGCACGAACGAATATTACCTACCAGAATGTCGAGGATCGGGTCCGCGCAATCGCTTCGGATCTGTTCGAAGGACTTGCTGGCGAGGTCTATGACCTGATCGTCTCTAATCCTCCGTACGTGACCGAGCAGGAATTTGCCGAACTTCCGCCAGAATATGGCCATGAACCCGCGCTAGGTTTGAAGGCTGGCGACGACGGGCTGGATTTCGCACTGCGCATCCTGATCGAAGCGCCGCAGCATTTGTCCGAAGACGGATTATTGATCGTCGAGGTCGGCGAGAGCGAGCACGCGCTGATGCGGCTGTTGCCGCGCGTCCCGTTCACCTGGATCGAGTTCAACGTCGGCCCGATGGGTGTGTTTGCCATCTATCGACGCGATCTGCTCGCGCATGCTTCGGAAATCCGCAAGGCCGTTGCGGTGCGCGGCTGATCGGATCTGACATCGGGCCGTAACCCTGAGGCGACGCTGTGTCCAGTAATTCCTTTGGCAAATTGTTTACGGTTACTACATTTGGCGAAAGTCACGGGCCTGCGATCGGATGTGTGATTGACGGGTGTCCGCCAGGGCTGGCTATTGCCGCGGAGGATTTTCGCGACGACCTGGATCGGCGCGCGACTGGGCGCAGCCGATACACCTCGCAACGCCACGAAGCGGATGAGGTGGAAATCCTGTCAGGCGTGCACGAAGGTGTTTCCACGGGCACGCCGATCGCCCTGCTGATTCGCAATACCGACGCGCGTTCAAAAGACTACGGCAACATCGCCGCATCGTTCCGGCCCGGCCATGCGGATTACACGTACTGGCAGAAGTACGGCATCCGGGATCACCGCGGTGGCGGTCGTTCCTCGGCGCGCGAAACCACGATGCGCGTGGCCGCAGGAGTCATCGCCAAGCGCTGGCTTGCCGAGCGCCATGGCATACGCGTGCGCGGCTATCTGGCGCAGATCGGCGATCGGGTGCCGGCACAATTCGAGTGGGACGCGGTCAACACCAATCCCTTTTTCTGGCCCGATGCGGGCATGGTCGGTGAGTTGGAGGCCTACGTCGATGGCGTGCGCAAATCCGGCGATTCCGTCGGCGCGCGCGTCAATGTGGTGGCCAGCGGTGTTCCCGCCGGCTGGGGCGAGCCGATCTACGGCAAGCTCGACGGCGAACTCGCCGCCGCACTGATGAGTATCAATGCGGTCAAGGGGGTTGAAATCGGTGACGGTTTTGCCGCGGTAGCCCAGCGTGGCAGTGAGCATCGCGATGAAATGACCCGCGCGGGATTCTTGTCCAATCACGCGGGCGGGATACTCGGTGGCATTTCAAGCGGCCAGGACGTACTGGCTTCGATCGTGCTGAAACCGACGTCCAGCATCCTGATTCCCGGGCGCAGCGTTGATCTGCACGGCAACGCGGTCGAGGTCGTCACCAAGGGGCGTCACGATCCCTGCGTCGGCATTCGTGCGACGCCGATCGCGGAGGCGATGGTCGCGCTGGTGCTGATCGATCAGGCTTTGCGCCATCGCGCTCAGTGCGGCGATGTGGGTCCCGTACAGCCCGTGATACCCGCCAGCCCTGATCCCTGAACGGATCGTCGGGTAGTCGTTCATCAAACCCATTTTTTAAACATTCGGAGAAGTATCGATGTCCGCCAGCTCGTCGGATCGCAAGTTCAAGGTAGCCATGGCCGGTGCGACGGGAGCGGTCGGTGAAACCCTGATCGCGATTCTCAAGGAACGGAAATTTCCGATCAGCGACTTCGTGCCGCTCGCCAGCGAACGCTCGGCAGGCAGTCAGATTGACTACGGCAATCGCAAGATCACCGTGCAGGATTTGGCCAGCTACGACTTTGATGGCGTCGACATCGCGTTCTTTTCCGCGGGCGGGAGCGTCAGTCGCGCGCATGCGCCGCGCGCCGCCGCTGCCGGCGCCGTCGTCATCGACAATACCTCGGAATACCGCTATCAGGACGACGTACCTCTGGTCGTCAGTGAGGTGAATCCGGACGCGATTGGCGCCTACATGCAGCGCGGCATCATCGCAAATCCGAATTGCTCGACCATGCAGATGCTCGTCGCGCTCGCACCGATCCACCGTGCTGTCGGGATCACGCGCATCAACGTCGCGACCTATCAGTCGGTTTCCGGAGCAGGCCGCTCAGGCATGGAGGAGCTCGGTCGCCAGACTGCCTCCCTGCTGCGTTTCGAATCCATCACGCCGAGCAGATTTCCGCTGCAGATCGCGTTCAACCTGATCCCGCAAATCGACGACTTCCAGGAAAATGGCTATACCAAGGAAGAAATGAAAATGGTCTGGGAAACGCGCAAGATCCTGGGCGACGAGTCGATCCAGGTGAATCCGACGGCCGTCCGCGTGCCGGTGTTTTACGGCCATGCCGAGGCGGTACATATCGAAACCCGCGACAAGATCACAGCAGAGCAGGCCCGTGAACTGCTAAACAGCGCGGCTGGCGTCGTGGTTGTGGATGACCGCAAACCGGGAGGCTACCCGACCCCGGTCACGCATGCAGCCGGCAAGGATCCCGTATTTGTAGGGCGGATTCGCGAAGACATCTCGCACCCGCGCGGTCTGAACCTGTGGATTGTCGCCGACAACATCCGCAAGGGAGCCGCGCTGAATGCCGTTCAGATCGCCGAGCTATTGGTGAAAACGTATTTGTGATCTATAGTTACGATTGTGTTATAAGGCATTTTCGAGATGTGGTTTAGCGTTAAATACGTTAAGCCGCCGCTCGGCAGGGAAGATGGGTAAGGTTGGTCGGTCATGCAAGTGATTGATTGACTTTGGAATCTGACGCCAGCTGCGGTTGGTGCGGATTCACGTGGCGCAGGATTGGCGCTACGGGTGACGCAAGGGGATTTTTGGACCGAATACCAGGCCACTGGCCGCTGCCTCCGGGGGGCTGACCTCATGAATGGATCGCTGAAACTGTCGCTGGCCGTCGCACTCGCGCTCGGTAGTGCCAACGCGCTAGCGCTGGGCCTGGGATCGATCCAGGTGAAATCCGGCTTGAACGAGCCCTTAATCGCCGAGATTCCGGTGACAGGCGGCCCGGACGAGACCGCAGGCGTGAGCGTGGCGCTCGCTGCCGCCTCCGACTTTGAGCGTGTCGGTCTCTCGCGTTCGCGCATCCTCGTTCCCCTGGAGTTTCAGGTGGCGATCGGTGCGAAGGGCAACGCGGTGATCAAGGTAACTTCCAAGGAGCCGGTCCGGGATCCGTTTCTGGATTTCCTGATCGAAGTGAATTGGGCAAAAGGCAAATTGTTGCGCGAATACACCGTGCTGCTCGATCCGCCGACCATGGCGCCGGCAGTCAAAGGTTCGCACGCCAGTACCGCGCCTGTGCGCGAGACTGCTGGAGCGGCCTCTTCGCAGCCATTACCCGCGGGCAAGCAGCCCAAACCCGGCAAGAAGCCTGCCGTGGCTGCGAGCGAAACGCCAGCGACGCCGACTGCGGAACCGAAGCCGACAAAACCCGCAAGCGCGCCGCGAGCTGGCGACTACGGCCCGGTATCGAGTGGCGAGACTTTGTGGGAAGTCGCCAGCGCGACCAAACCCGACGACGGTACGAATCTCAATCAGATGATGGTTGCGCTGCTTCGTTCCAATCCGGCTGCGTTCTACAAAGACAATATCAATTCGCTCAAGCGCGGCGCGATCTTGCGTGTGCCCAGCGCCGACGAGATCAAAGCGGTCGGCAATGCCGCTGCCGCCGCCGCCGAAGTGCGCAACCAGACCGAGGCATGGCGCAGCGGAAACACCAATGCAGCGCCCACGCTGGTCGCTGACACCGGCACTGCGCCTCGCACAGCCAGCACCACCAGCAGCAAGCCGAAACCGTCCGACCGACTTGAACTGGTTCCGCCCAAGGCGTCGAAAGACAACGCGCACGCTGGTGCGGAGAAAGCCGGTTCAGGCACGAGTGGCGCAGGCGATGTAACGACCCGTGCCGAATTGGCGCGCACGAAGGAAGCGCTGGCCAGTCGCGAGCAGGAATCCAGCGAACTCAAATCGCGAGTCAAGGAACTGGAAGATCTCAAGTCCAAGAACGACAAGCTGATTTCGTTCAAGGATTCCGAACTTGCAGAATTGCAGAAAAAGTTAAAGGAACTTCAGGACAAAGCGTCCAAGGCTCCGGCGACCAGCACCACCACGGTCATTGCAACGCCGCCACCGTCGAGTACGACAACAACCGTCACGGCGCCCAAGCCGCTCGATAGCAAGAATGCTGGCGTGACCAAGGAAGACGTGTGGGGTAGTGCGAGCGGCGAGACCCCGAAGCCGTCCACCAGCACAACGACGACGCCGGCTCCGACTTCCGCAACAACGACGGGCACGCCTCCGACAAGCACCTCGCCGACGACCAGTAGCACGGCTGCCAATCCGTTGACGGTGTCGCCGACGCCGACGACCTCGCCGACGACGACTCCCACGGCTACGACAGCGACATCCGCG
This sequence comes from Tahibacter sp., assembly GCA_039934615.1. GTDB lineage: Bacteria > Pseudomonadota > Gammaproteobacteria > Xanthomonadales > Rhodanobacteraceae > Tahibacter. The sequence continues at coordinate 1,174 of JBDTLV010000007.1, read as the reverse complement.
GTGACGCCATCACCGTCGAGCTCGACCACGCCGACCACCACAGTCTCGCCGAATCCTGCGACGTCGGCCACGACCCCAATAGACAGCGCGACAGCGCCGGTGACGCCAGCGACGACGCCGCCGAAGCCGGTGGTGAGCACCGCCGTTCCGATCAAGCCGACCCCTGCAACACAAACGCAGCCTTTGAGCGTATCTGAACCGTGGTACCGCAAGACCTGGGTCCTGGGTCTCGGCGGACTGGCCTTGCTCGGGGTGGTAATCCTCGCCTTGGTCAACCTGATGCGCCGTCCAAAGGCGGTCGCGTTGCCTGGCGGCGCGACGATGCTGGATGACGCGCACGCCGAAGAACAGATGCTGCTGGAACGCCTGGCCCAGTACCCTGACGACACGTCGGCGCACCTGGAACTGGCGAGTCTGTACTACGCGCAGCAAGATGTGGACAAATTTGAAGCCGCGGCTCAGGCCATGTACGCGCACATCAGCGATACCGCAAGCCCCGAATGGGAGCAGGTACGTGGCATGGGCAGCGAACTCGCGCCGCACAACCCGCTGTTCGAGGATGGCGCGACCGGGCATGGTCATCATGATCACGGTGGCTACAGTACGCAGCCCGAGCCTATGCGCTTCGACAACTTCGAAGATGCGCACTCGCTGGCCTCCACGGCGCCGGACACCAGTCATTCAGACGACGGTGGCAGCTTCGACTTCGATCTGACCGATCGCAGCGCGGCGCAAACGGTGCCACCGCCTTCGGCACGGCCGCCGGCAGCACCCGCCCGCGATCAGTTCGCCATGGACCTGCCGCCTGCGTCGAGTTTCGATACGCGCATCTCGATGCCGGAGTTGCAACGGCCGCCTGACCTCGCCGTGCCGCGGATGGACGACGAACTGATTGCTGTCGACGATGCGATCGGTACCAAGCTCGATCTGGCCAAGGCCTACCTCGACATGGGTGATCCGGACGGCGCACGCTCGATGCTGGAAGAAGTGCTTGGCGAAGGCAGCGACTCGCAACGCAATGAGGCGCGTCGCCTGCTCGCCGAAATACGCTGACTTTGTGATGCGGTAACGGGATTTGGGCCGGGATCACAACCCGGCCCACTTTTTTTCGGCCATGGATGGCCGAAATGCCGGAAATGCAGGAGCATTTTCCGGCGCGCACCGCCCGAATGCC
>JBDTLV010000006.1:0-81372 GCA_039934615.1 Tahibacter sp. | reverse complement strand
CTCACCGATTACGGCGCGTTCGTCGACCTCGGTGGCATCGATGGCCTGTTGCACATCACCGACATGGCGTGGAAGCGTGTGCGTCATCCGTCCGAAGTGGTCAACGTCGGCGATGAGCTCGATGTCCGCGTGCTGAAGTTCGATCGCGAGCGCAATCGCGTTTCGCTCGGCCTCAAGCAGCTCGGTGAAGATCCCTGGGTCAACATCGCGCGTCGCTACCCGACCAGCACCCGCATGTTGGGCAAGGTGTCCAACGTTACCGACTACGGCTGCTTTGTCGAGCTGGAACCGGGCGTTGAAGGCCTGGTGCACGTTTCCGAAATGGATTGGACCAACAAGAACGTCAACCCGGGCAAGCTGGTCCAGGTCGGCGATGAAGTGCAGGTCATGGTGCTCGACGTCGATGAAGAGCGTCGCCGCATCTCGCTGGGTATCAAGCAGACTCAGTCGAATCCGTGGGAAACCTTTGCAGCGATCCACAAGAAGAACGACAAGGTCCGCGGTGTCATCAAGTCGATCACCGACTTCGGCATCTTCGTCGGCCTCGACGGTGGTATCGACGGTCTGGTTCACCTGTCCGACATTTCCTGGCAGGCGACGGGCGAAGACCTGGTTCGTCAGTTCAAGAAGGGCGATGAAGTCGACGCCGTGGTTCTGGCCGTCGATCCTGAGCGCGAGCGCATCTCGCTCGGCATCAAGCAGCTGGAGCAGGATCCGTTTGGCCAGTTCATGGCCGGCTCGCCGAAGGGCAGCATCGTCAATGGCGTGGTGCGTGAAGTCGACGCCCGTGGCGCGACGATCGACCTGGGCGAAGGTGTCGAGGGCTATCTGCGTGCGAATGACATCGCCAAAGAGCGTATCGAAGACGCGACCCAGCACCTGAAGGTTGGCGACAAGGTCGAAGCCAAGTTCATTGGCATGGATCGCAAGGGCCGCACACTGCAGCTCTCGATCCGCGCGAAGGATGAGGAAGAGATGGCGACAGTGCTTGAGGATTACCAATCGAGCACCCTGGGCACCGCCAAGTTGGGCGCGCTGCTCAAGGAACAGCTGAAGAAGTAATTCCGGCAGCAATGATGGAATCGAATGGCGGCCTTATGGCCGCCATTCTTTTTTGGGGTGTGCGGGTGGGAAGACGGAATCTGATCCGACTGTCCGATTCCTGGCGCCGCGCGGGTGGTGGTCGACTGGCGTTCGGCCTCGATGGCTGGCGCGTACAGGGTTCTGGAATCCCTTCTTCGTGACGCCGGATAAGCGGCGCGAGAGAGATTCAGTGAAAACGCTCGTGAATGAAACATCAGAATGCGCTAAGCTCCCGTCCTGCAACGAAACTCTACCTGGCGGAGCCGAAATACCAATGACCAAGTCGGAGCTCATCGAAGCCCTGGCGGATCGCCAGAAGCACCTTGCGTTCAACGACGTCGAGCTGGCAGTGAAAAACTTGCTCGAACAGATGAGCCAGGCGTTGTCCGGCGGCGAGCGTATCGAAATACGCGGATTCGGCAGCTTTTCGCTGCATTTCCGCCCACCGCGCATGGGCCGCAATCCCAAGACCGGCGCGGCAGTGGCCTTGCCAGGCAAGCATGTTCCTCATTTCAAGCCTGGCAAGGAGTTGCGCGAGCGGGTCAACCATTCACTGGATCTCGCGGCGATCGGCAAGGCAACACCCTGACGTATCCGTCGCCCAGCGGCGTTCTGAACAGGCCTATCATGCGTTTCGTCTGGATTGTGTTGTTGCTGCTATTCGCCGGACTCGGGGCACTTTTTGGTGCGCTCAACGGAGACGCAGTTGCGCTCGACTTCTATCTTTTCCAGACCGCCTGGCCGAAAGGTGCGGCTTGGCTCGCGGCGTTGCTGTTTGGTTGGCTGGCAGGCGGGGCCATAGTCTGGCTGGCCGTTGTCATTCCTTTGCGCCGCCGGCTCAAACAAGTCAACCGCCTTGCGATTCGCGCCAATGAGCCTGACGCACGCAACGCGTCGACGGTGTCCGCCGACGCATGAATCCGTTGTACCTGATGTTCCTGCTCCTGCCGCTCGCGGCGTTATCCGGTTGGGCTGTCGCCCGGCGCAGCAGCGCGCGCAGTTCTGGCGAGCGCGTCAACGAGCTGTCTTCCAGCTATTTCCGCGGCCTCAATTATCTGCTCAACGAGCAGCAGGACAAGGCCATCGAAGTGTTCGTCCGCCTTGCCGAAGTCAATCGCGATACCGTTGAAACCCATCTCGCGCTGGGTAACCTGTTTCGACGGCGCGGTGAAGTGGATCGAGCCATTCGTGTCCACCAGAATCTGGTCGCGAGGCCTGATCTCAGTGAGGCCATGCGTACGGTCGCGCTGCTTGAATTGGGTGAGGACTACATGCGCGCGGGTCTGCTCGATCGTGCCGAAACGCTATTCAGCGACCTGGTCGCGATGCAGGCACACGCGCCATCTGCACTGCGCCATTTGATCGCCATCTATCAGCATGAGCGGGACTGGAACAAGGCCATCGCGCACGCGCAGCGCCTGCAGGACATGATCGGCGAGTCGCAGGCTGCGACAATTGCACAATTTTATTGTGAACTCGCGGAACGTGCGCGCAATCAATTGGACTACGCGCTGGCGGGAGAACAATTGGCCAACGCATTTGCCTGTGAACCGCGACACGTTCGTGCGACATTGCTGCAAGGGCTGATTGCCGCCGATCAAGGGCAAATGGATGTTGCCATCGCCGCCTTCGAGCAGGTTGCCGAATATGACGTCGATTTCGTTCCGGAAATCCTGCCGCCATTGCTCGACGCTTATGCGCGCAATCAGGTCATGCAGCGTGCCGAATCGTTCCTGCTGAAGATCATCGAGCGCTATCAGGGCATTTCGCCGGTGCTGGCATTGACCAAGCTGTATGCAAGCACCCAAGGCGAAAATGCAGCCATCGAGTTTTTGAACCGCCAACTGCGTCAGCGTCCATCTGTTCGTGGTCTGATGGCGCTGATTAATTCAACTTTGCACAAATCTACCGGAGAGGCGCGCGAGAATCTGCTCATCCTGCAGGATCTGACTCGAAAGCTGCTGGAGGGCCAGGCGATGTATCGTTGCAGCCGCTGCGGATTCGGTGCGAAGGCACATCACTGGCAATGCCCCAGTTGCAAGAGCTGGGGCTCGGTTCGACCCATTCACGGCGTCGCGAACGAATAGGTCCGGAATGATGGCGGAATGGGTCATGAGCGTGTTCGGGTTGCCTCTTGCCGCAGCGGTGATTTCGGCCGGCCTGACCATGTTGGCAATTGAATATGCGCATCGTCGCGAGATGCTGGATCTGCCGGGTGGGCGCCGTGTTCATCGGGTTGCGACGCCACGCGGAGGCGGGGCGGCCATCGTACTGGCAGTCCTGCTGTGTGTCCTGGTGCCGGCTGCATGGTGGTGGCCATTATCCGGTGCGGTACTGGTAGCTGGCGGACTCATACTCGTGGCCGGCTCGGGCTGGTGGGACGATCACCAGCCACTCGGCGTTCTTCCACGCCTTGCGACCCAGATACCCGCGGCCCTCGCGTTGGCTGCGTTGGTGTCCCATACCGTGAGGATCGAATCGCCGCTCCTCGGCGCGGCGGTCTTCGTGTGCGTCGTGCCGAGCACGGTATGGTCGATCAATTTGCACAATTTCATGGACGGCATCAATGGCTTGCTTACCAGTCAGGCTACCTGGACGTTTGCACTTCTGGCATTGCTGGCCGGTATCGCCGGCGAACTGCGCTACATGGTTCTTTTGCTGACGACGGCCGCGGCCTGCCTGGCTTTTTTGCCGTTCAATTTTCCACGTGCCAGAATCTTTCTGGGCGACGTGGGAAGTGCCTCACTTGGGTATCTCATCGCCGTCGTCATTTGGTTGGGCGCCTGTGTCGACCCGCGCCTGATCTGGATTGGACTCCTGCTCGGCTCCGCTTTTGTCATCGATGCCAGCTTGACCTTGCTGCATCGCTTTCGCAGCGGACGACGCTGGTATAGTTCGCACCGCGAGCACCTGTATCAATGGCTCGTTCGTCGAAATCGCAGTCATTCCCGCGTGGTGGGACTGTACTTGGCGTGGAATCTGTTACTCGTCACTCCTCTGGCGATCGCATCTTTCGTTTCGCGGAATCCTGTCGTGCCCGCATTGTCCACTGCCTTCGTTTACAGCCTGGGAACGCTATTGTGGCGGCGCGCACGGATTCACCTTTTATCGGAGGTACGCAGCCGTGGCTGACAAGCGTCGACGCTGGGTTGCGGTGATCCATCCCCGTCTTGCAGTGGTGCTGCACGACCTTGCGATGGTCTGGCTCGCGTGGGTCGCGACCCATGCCCTGCGTTACTCGTTGCTACCCGATCCGCAGCCGGTTGTCTGGTTCGGAGCTGAAGTGGCACTGGTCTTGGCGGTGCAGGGCTTCGTTCTATGGTGGACCGGGTTATACAAAGGTCTTTGGCGCTTTGCCAGCCTTCCGGATCTGTGGAATATTGTACGCGCCGGCGTGATCGGCTCACTTTTGATTGCGCTGACTCTTTTTCTTTACAATCGTCTCGCCACCGTGCCGCGCGCGGTATTGCTGATCTATCCCACCCTCCTGGTGGTGTGTCTGGGTGCGCCGCGTCTCGCTTATCGATTCTGGAAGGATTCGCGACTGGACCTGTTCCAGACCAACCCCAGCCAGCGCGTGCTGGTGCTAGGTGCAGGCCGTGCGGGCGAGACCCTGGTGCGCGACTTGCGCCGTGAAAACCGCTATCGCGCGGTGGGGTTCGTCGACGACAACGCCCAGTTGCGCGGCGCCAAGCTGCATGGCGTGCCGGTACTCGGCACGCTGGATCGGCTGCCCTCCATTGCGACCGAAGTAGCGGCAGAGATGCTTTTGATCGCAATGCCGTCGGCCAGCAATGCGCAAATGCGCCGTGTCGTGGATGCCTGCGAGGCCAGCGGTTTGCCATTCCGCACCGTGCCGCGACTCGACGACGTTGTCGCGGGGCGATCGCAGTTCAATGAGTTGAAAGAAGTGGCAATCGAGGATCTGCTGGGGCGTGATCCCGTCACGCTGGATTGGACTGCCATCCGCAGTGGTCTTACTGGCAAGCGAGTGCTCGTTACCGGCGGTGGAGGTTCGATCGGTTCGGAGTTGTGTCGCCAAGTCGCACGCCTCGGTGCGGCTTCGCTGACGATCCTTGAGCAAAGCGAATACAACCTCTATCGCGTCGAACAGGAACTGCGTAGCGATTGGCCGGATTTGCTGCTCGACGCGCGGCTGGGTATCTGCGGCGATGTGGCAACGTGTGAGCGCGTCTTCGCGGACATGCGGCCCGAGGTGGTATTTCACGCGGCAGCGTTCAAACATGTGCCCTTGCTGCAGGGGCAGATGCGTGAAGCGATGCGCAACAATGCTCTGGGTACGCGTGTGGTTGCAGACGCTGCCGACCGGCATGGAACCGAGTGCTTCGTGCTCATTTCCACCGACAAGGCTGTCAACCCGACCAGTGTGATGGGAGCGACCAAGCGCATTGCGGAAATCTATTGCCAGAATCTTGCAAGTCGCTCGCGCACGCGCTTCATTACCGTGCGTTTTGGAAATGTATTGGATTCCGCAGGCTCCGTCGTGCCATTGTTCCGCGAGCAGATACGCAATGGTGGACCGGTCAAGGTTACCCATCCGGAAATCACCCGCTATTTCATGACGATTCCGGAGGCCTGCCAACTGATTCTGCAAGCTGAAGTGCTGGGGCAGGGCGGCGAGATTTTTGCGTTGGATATGGGCGAGCCGATCCGCATCCGTGATCTGGCTGAGCAGATGATCCGCCTTGCGGGCAAGCAGCCGGGTCGTGATATCCAGGTGATTTTCACCGGACTTCGGCCTGGCGAAAAACTCTTCGAAGAGTTGTTTCACCCGCAGGAGAACTATCGCGAAACGCGGCACGCAAAGATTTTTCTGGCGCAACCGCGGCCAGTTAGCCTGGATCTGCTGAACGTACAATTGGCGCGCTCCGCGCAAGCGGTGCTCGACTATGATGAAGTCGCCTTGCGGCGCGTTATCGCCACCTTGTTGCCCGAATTTTCCTGGCGCGAATTGACCGAGGGCAATGTCCTGGCTTTTCCGCGCCCGACCTGACCGAAGAGGGTTTTCCATGTCGCAGCGTTTGCGCAAAGTCGTATTTCCGGTTGCCGGCCTCGGGACGCGCTTCCTCCCGGCGACCAAGGTCGTTGCGAAGGAAATGTTGCCCGTGCTCGATCGGCCTCTGATTCAATACGCCGTCGATGAAGCCGTCGACGCTGGCGCGGACACGTTGATCTTTGTCACCAATCGCTACAAGCACGCGATTGCCGACTATTTCGACAAAGCCTACGAACTTGAGACCAAGTTGGAGCATGCGGGCAAAAAGGAACTGCTGTCTCTGGTGCAAAATGTATTGCCGAAACACGTGCGCTGCGTGTTCGTGACGCAACCCGAAGCGCTGGGACTCGGACACGCAGTTCTGTGCGCCAAGCCGGTAGTCGGAAACGAGCCTTTCGGCGTGATCCTCGCCGACGATCTGATCTGGAATCGCGGTGCCAGCGCGTTGAAGCAGATGGCGGAATTGGCGGCGTTCGAGAATTCCGGTGTCATCGCCGTGGAAGAAGTGCCGCACGAGCAGACCAACAAATACGGCATCGTCGACGCCACGCCGTTGAATGAGCGTGCCGCGCTGATCCGCATGATGGTCGAAAAGCCCAAGCCCGAAGAAGCGCCGTCAAATCTTGCGGTGGTCGGACGGTACGTTTTACCCGGGCGCATTTTCCAATTGTTGGAAAATACCAAACCGGGTGCCGGTGGTGAGATCCAGCTGACCGACGCAATCGATGCGCTGCTGAAGCAGGAACGTGTCCTTGCCTATCGATTCGAGGGGCGGCGTTTCGACTGTGGCAACAAGCTGGGACTGGTGCAGGCGACGCTGCATTTTGCGCTGCAGGATCCGGCGCTGGCAGCGGCTACGCGCGAATTTCTCGCCGGTGCGTAGGCAGCGAACCCAACGCCGAGGCTGCTGATCACTCCATGGACCTGAGTTACATACTCAATCATCTCGGCGAGGAAGATCGCGCCCGGCATCGCGGGGCTGTGTCGCCGCCGATTTACCAGAGTTCCATTTTTGCCTTCGATAGTGTCGCGGCAATGCGGGAAGGGTTTCGCGACGAACTTGACGGGACGATGTATACGCGCGGCAACAACCCGACTGTCGAGATCCTGCGCAAAAAGCTTGCGGCATTGGAAGGTGCAGAAGATGCACTCTTGTTCGGTTCAGGCGCGGCGGCCATCGCCTGCGGCGTCCTCGCGAACGTGTCGGCAGGCGACCACGTGGTTTGCGTGCAGAAGCCTTATTCATGGACGCGCAGCCTGCTGCGCGATTTCCTCGCGCGATTCAACGTGAGCTGCAGTTTTGTCGATGCGACGGACGTAAACGAAGTGTCGTCTGCGCTGCGTGAGACGACCCGGCTGATCGTGCTTGAAAGTCCGAACACCATGACCTACGAACAACAGGATCTCGCGGCGATCGCGGAGATTGCGCGCGCGAGCGGAATTCTGACCCTGTGCGACAACAGCTACGCAACACCGCTGAACCAATCGCCAATTGCTCTGGGCATCGACCTTGTGGCGCATTCGGCGACAAAATATCTGGGCGGCCACAGCGATGCGCTGGCGGGCGTGCTGTGTGGGAGCAAAGCGATGATCCGCACGGCTTTCAAAGGGCCGTACATGACGCTGGGTGCGATGCTGTCGCCGCACGACGCGTGGCTGATGATCCGCGGATTGCGAACCTTGCCGGTACGAATGACTCAAATTGCCCGGACCGCCGCAGCGGTCGTCGATTTTCTCAAGGCTCATCCGAAAGTGGAGAGGCTGTGGTATCCGCAGGATCCGCAAAATCCACAAATTTCCCTGACCGGGCGCCAGTTGCGCAGTGGCAACGGATTGCTGTCGTTCGCATTGCGCACGGACTCGGTGCGCGGTATCGAGCGCTTCTGCGATTCGCTGCAACGTTTCCTGATGACAGTGTCATGGGGCGGATACGAATCGCTTATTTTTCCAGTGGCTGCCGTATTTCCCGACGACACACCGCTGGCCAGAGCGCAAAAGGGGCAGGTGCCTCTGAATCTCCTGCGCGTGTCGATCGGTCTGGAGGAGGCGGACGTTCTCATCGCCGATCTCGCACAGGCCTTCGATCGCGTGTAGGGTGGTTGTTGTCGCCATTACTAACCGTGGAGCATCCATGCGGGCTTTGAGAACATTGGTACTGGTCGGCGCGTTGCTGTCGAGCGGCTGCGAGGTTGGCGCAACGCGGGTGGACTCCCAGGGCGCTGCGGGATTGACCGCATTGGCGGGGGACTACAACAATTACGGTGAAGTCTGGGCCGCGAGAGAAGCCGCGAAAGCAGGGTCCGGCCTTGGGGTGCCACCGCTGGTGCGCAACACCCTGCGAGTGGCGTCGCGGAGTGACGACATGCTGCTCTGGCGCATGGTTCAGGAGACCGAGCCGCAGCATGATGCACGCTGGTTGTTTCGCGTCGCGGGCGATTCACTCATTCCGTATCGGCCCTTGACGGATGGCGCACGCGCCGCTGTGGCGAACGAGACGGCAGACGCGTTCAAATTCGATGCCGACGAATGGGCGGCGCTCGAGCCCTGCGCGTTGAAGCGGGAACGACGCGCTGACGGCTGGGTTGCCACCGCGGACAAGGCCGCCTGCAGTGCGATGTACCCGGGATTGGGTGCCGACGCGGCATTGTTGCCTTTGAGATTTGAACTCAGCGCCGACTCTCTGCGCGTCACAACCGTAGCCGACCAGGCGCGCGGTGCCGACGCTGCCACGATTTCCCGACGCCTGCGTACTTTTCATGGGTGGCAGGCGATCAATGGTGGCGGTCCTTCGGCGCGGCCCGACAACAACGACTGGCATGTCCGTCGCGATCTCGTCTTGCACAACGGTGGAAGCCACATCGCTTTGCGTTGGCGCGATCAGCAAGCAGCGGGGTATTCCATCGAGCTGGCGCGTCTGAACTACAAGGAAAGCGGCGCCGAGGTACTCAGGCTCGCCGTCATCGAAGATGCTACAGGGCGCATCGTCAGCTATGTCTGGGCCGATCCTGGCGCGCAGCGCATTGGCTTGAACCTGGGTTGGCTGCAGATCGGCCTGGAGCAGGTGGGCTTGGCGCCCGAACCACGCAAGCGATGAATGCAACGAAAGCCAACTACTACCGCGCAACAGCCACGGCCTACGGCGGCTTTGCACCGTTAGCGCAAGCGCGCAGTGCTCGAGTCACCATTATCGGTGGCGGTTATGCGGGATTGAATACAGCGCTCGGTCTCGCCGAGCGTGGCGTCGAAGACGTCGTATTGCTGGAAAGCGAAACCATTGGGCACGGCGCTTCCGGCCGCAATGGCGGATTTGTCTTCGCTGGATATTCGCTCGGTGAATCGGCCTTGCTGCACAAGCTCGGCGTGGAGCGAGCAAAGGCGCTTTTTCTCAGTACGGTAGCCGCCGTGCAATTGATTCGTTCGCGCATCGCGCGCTATCACATTCCGTGCGCTGCAGTTGATGAAGGGGTGATTTGGGCGAACTGGTTTCGCGATCCGGAAGTGTTGCGCCGTCGCCAACGCTTTCTCGCTGAGAATTTCGGTGTGCAGTGGGATTGGCTGCCTCGTGAATCGTTGCGCGAGTTGTTGCATTCCGCGCGTTATGGCGATGCGCTTTGCGAGCGCAATGCACTTCATCTGCATCCGTTGAATTATGCGATAGGTATCGCACAGGCCGCGGTCACGCAGGGCGTATCGATTCATGAACGAAGTCCCGCCACCCGAATCACCAGGCATGGCGAGGGATGGCGTATACAAACAGACAATGGCGTGCTCGACAGCGAGCACGTCGTGCTGGCATGCGGCGGATACTTGGCGGGACTCGACGCAAGGGTCGATCGAAGCATTTTGCCGATCGCCACGTATGTCATGGTGACGCAGCCGCTCGGAGCTCGCTTGCGCGAGTGTGTGAATACCCGGGCCGCGGTGTACGACACGCGATTTGCGTTTGACTATTATCGCGCCTTGCCAGATTCACGTCTGCTCTGGGGCGGTCGAATCTCGGTTCGCGATCGCTCGCCCGATCAGGTTCGCGGCCTGCTGTATCGCGATCTGTTACGCGTTTATCCGCAACTGGATGGCATCGACGTTGAGTACGCTTGGTCGGGCCTGATGAGTTACGCGCGCCACCAGATGCCGCAGATTGGACAACGGGAGAAAGGACTTTGGTACGCGCAGGCGTTTGGCGGACACGGCGTAGCTCCGACCGCAGTTGCAGGCGAATTGATTGCGGCTGCGATCGCCAAGGACGACGCTGCATGGCGCACATTTGCCGCGTTCGGTCTGGATTCCGCTTGGCGACCTGCCGGTTTTGCAGCGGCGCAAGCGAACTATTGGTGGTATCAGATGCTGGACGCGACGCGCGGATGGATGGAAGGTCGCGGTGTGAAACGGAAGACCCGCTGACGTTCAATAAGAACGCCTGAATAGTTCGCGCAACAATGGAGCGAGATGGGCAATCCAGATCTCGTACCCCGCGCGATTCATATGCAATCCATCGCTTTGAAACAGCTCGTCACGGGGCCTTTGCTCGGCGTCCAGCATGGGCTCAAAAATGTCCACGTAGTGAATTCCGCGATGCGTATCGGCGTAGCGGCGTAACCTGCGGTTGGCAACCCGCGATGCATCGAGCCATTGAGTTCGTGCCGGACTCGGCTTGATCGAGACGAAGACGATTGCGACCTTGGACAGATCTGCTCGAACGCGCTGGACGAACGCGGCGAAGTCGTCCGATAGCTGCTCCGGTGCAATTCCCGCGGCAAGATCGTTGTCGCCTGCATAGAGCACGATCACGCTAGGTCGATAGGGCACAATAATGCGTCCCGCAAATCGCGTCACATCACGTATCTGCGAGCCACCAAATCCGCGCCGCACGATCGGCAGATCCGGGAAATCCCGCTCGATGGAATCCCACATGCGAATCGAGGAACTCCCGACAAACAACACCGAGTCCGATTTCGGCGGACGCGTTCGGTCGGCCTGCTCAAACCTCCTGATTTCGGATTCAAGCGGGTCTTCGTCGAATTGAAAGGGCGAATCGATTGCGCTGGCGGTTGCCCCGACCATAAGGAAAACGTACAGAAGGATCATCCTGTACATTGCTCTCGACAACGGCCGGAGAAATTTGGCGATTGGAGCCACCGAATGATCTGTCATGACGTTCGCAAACGCCGCTGAGCATCAAATCGAAAAAATACCATCATCTGACCTATGCGATGCGATTGCCGGTCGCGGAGTCGAACAGATGCAATCGAGCCGGATCGAAACGCAGCTCAAGCGACGTGCCGACCTCCGGCAGAATCCGCGGAGGAACGCGGGCGACCAAGATGTGAGCACCGCTGCGGAGGTTGAGGAAGACTTCGTTGCCGACCGGTTCAACCAATTCCAACTGCGCCTTCAGTAAAGCGCCGGTGGCGATTCCGTCGACGGGAATCAGATCTTCCGGTCGCAGACCGGCGGTGAGGTCGTCGCCTACCGAGACACCTGGTGCAGCGGTTTCATCAGTGCTGATAGCGTTCAATGGCAATAGAGCATTCCCGACATCCAGCTGCAGTCCTCCGCGCTCAACGACACGTCCGCGCATCAGATTCATTGCGGGGCTGCCGAGGAATCCCGCCACAAAAAGGTTCGCCGGACGCGCATACAGATTCATCGGCGTATCAATTTGCTGGATCGCTCCGTCTTTGAGGACGACGATGCGTTGACCGAGTGTCATGGCTTCGATCTGGTCGTGCGTGACGTAGACCATGGTTGTACCGAGCTTTCGATGCAGCTTGGCGATTTCGACCCGCATGGTCATGCGCAATCTCGCGTCGAGGTTGGACAATGGCTCGTCAAGCAGGAAGACGCTGGGATTGCGCACCAGGGCGCGCCCCAGAGCGACTCGCTGGCGCTGTCCGCCAGACAGCTGACCGGGTTTTCGTGCGAGCAGGGCAGTGAGTTCCAGAGTTTCTGCCGCTTCGTTCACCCGGCGATCTGTTTCGTCACGCGAGGTGCCTCGCAACGTAAGCCCGAAGGCGAGATTCTGGCGGACGCTCATATGCGGATACAGCGCATAGCTCTGGAACACCATGGCGATATCGCGATCTTTCGGCGCGACATCATTGACGATGCGTCCGCCGATCGCCAGTGTGCCGGAGCTGATCGATTCCAACCCTGCGATCATTCGCAACAAGGTCGATTTTCCGCACCCCGAAGGGCCGACAAGAACGACAAACTCGCCATCTGCAATATCGAATGTGGCACTGTCCACGCCGACGTGTCCGTTGTCGTAGACCTTGCGTACCGCGTCGAGCCGCACTTCAGCCATGTCGCATTTTCCATTCGTTGTTGCGCTGCAAAACGGATGCGTCTGCCAATCTCGCGATGCATGCGATATGCTCAATGTAATCGTTTTCATTCCTTCGTATCCACTATTACGGCCATGACCCAAAATCCGCTCGAGTTTCCCGAAAATTTCATGTGGGGCTGCGCGACCGCTGCCTACCAGATTGAAGGTTCGCCGCTGGCGGATGGTGCCGGGCCGAGCATCTGGCAGCGTTTCGCGCATACCCCGGGCATGACGCGTGACGGCGACACCGGCGACATCGCCTGTGATCACTACCGCCGCTGGAAAGACGACATCGCGTTGATGCGTGAGATCGGTCTCAACGCGTACCGTTTCAGTATTTCGTGGAGTCGTGTATTGCCCGAGGGGCGCGGGAGAATCAACGCCAAGGGGCTGGATTTTTACTCGCGGCTGGTCGATGGCTTGCTTGAAGCGGGGATAGAACCGACCGCGACGCTGTTTCATTGGGATTTGCCCGCCGCTCTTGACGATCGTGGCGGTTGGCTCAATCCCGATATTGCTGACTGGTTTGGCGACTATGCCGCCGCCATGTTCCGCGCGCTCGACGGGCGCGTGAAAATGTGGTCGACACTGAACGAGCCGTGGGTTGTCACCGATGGTGGCTACTTGCACGGTGCGCTGGCACCGGGCCATCGCAATCGATTCGAAGCGCCGATCGCGACGCACCACTTGATGCGTTCGCACGGCCGCGCTGTCCAGGTCTATCGCGCCGAGGGCAAACACCGTATCGGTTTGGTAGTCAACATCGAACCGAAGTATCCGGCGTCGTCTTCAGCGCAGGATCTCGCCGCGACCCAACGCGCGGACGCCTACATGAATCGGCAATATCTGGATCCTGCGTTTTTCGGCACCTACCCGGCTGAATTGCGCGAGATATTTGGCGAGGCGTGGCCCGAATGGCCGGATGAGGATATGGCCCTGATCAAACAGCCTATCGATTTCCTCGGTCTCAATTGGTACACGCGTAGCGTCACGCAGCATGATGAAAAATCCTGGCCCCTGAAAGCCAGTGCGGTACGGCAGAAATCAGCGACCTACACCGAGACCGGCTGGGAAGTGTATGCGCAAGGACTCACCGATACTCTGCTATGGATCAAGGAGCGCTATGGCAATCCGCCAATCTACATCACGGAAAACGGATCGGCATTCTTCGATCCACCGGTCGCCGAAAACGGTGTGATCAATGATCCTCTACGCGTTGATTACTTGCGCAAGCATCTGAAGGCTGCTCATGCGGCGCGAGTTGCCGGTTGCGACTTGCGTGGATATTTCGCCTGGTCGCTGCTCGACAATCTGGAGTGGTCATTGGGCTACTCCAAACGATTCGGCATCATCCACGTGGATTTCGAAACACAGCAACGCACGCTGAAGGACAGTGCCAAGTTGTATTCGAAGGTCATTGCCAGCAACGGTCGAGTGCTGGTCTAGGTGCATTTCGGCGGTCACTGATCCCGCATACCGCGCAGCGGCGCCTTCGCAATTACAAGGAGCACGATGAAGATAGCGCGGGAAATCTGCGTATCGTGCCCGTATGTGCGGTAAATTCTACGGTTGCAGCCACTACAACCACGGATAGAAATCGTGCATGAGATCACGCTCCTTGCGGATGTAGGTGGAACCAACGTCCGATTCGCGTTGGCTGACACGAGCGAGCGCATGCCGCTATTGTCTGATTCCATCCGGCGTTATCGGGTGGCGGATTTTGTCGATTTTCCGACGGTTGCGAAGCGTTATCTGGATGAAATCGGCGCGCGACCCCAAAGCGGTGTTTTCGCTTTCGCGGGTCCCGTCGACGGCGATAGCGTCCAGATCACCAATCATCCCTGGAAGGTTGTCCTGTCGCAGACACAGACAGCGCTCGGGCTCGATCGCTTGCGCGCGATCAACGATTTTTCGGCGATGAGTCTCGCGGTCACATTGCTCAATGTGCAAGATTTGGTCGGAATCGGTAGCGCGCCGCTGCCGCTCATGGGGGGGCGGCCGCGGCAGACTTTTGCTCTTGTCGGTCCTGGCACGGGACTTGGAGTCGGTGCATTGCTGGTGCGGAACGGCGTCGTCGATACGCTCGATAGCGAAGGCGGGCATTTGAGTTTTGCGCCGCGCAATCAGCGGGAAATCGAGATACTGCACCGATTGCAGATGCGCTTTGACCGGATTTCGAACGAGCGGCTGCTCTGTGGTTCCGGCCTCGTCAACCTGCATCGCGCACTCTGCGAGATTGATGGCATTCCGAGTGAAGAACTCACGCCTAAAAACATCACCGAGCGCGCCAGCGCAGAAAGCGACGGCTCGTGCGCTCGCGCGGTCGAGCTGTTCTGTGCATTGCTCGGCGCTGCGGCTGGCGATCTCGTGCTGGCGTTTGGCGCCTGGGATGGCGTATTCATAACCGGTGGCTTGACGCCCCACGTGCTCCCCTGGCTACAGCGCGGCGATTTCCGTCGGCGCTTTGAGGATAAAGGACGTTTTGCAGCGCGCCTGGCTGACGTACCCACGTTAGCGGTACTGCACGAGGACGCGGGATTGCTCGGCGCGTCGGCACAAGCGGTTCTGGACAGCGGAAAGTCCGTGTTGCATCGAACGGGCTGAGGTCGGTTTCTATTTGGTATTGTGGTTTTTGTCAGTCAGGAACTATCGATTTCTGCCGCATTATTGGACCTGGCCGATTTCCATATCGATGACTGCAGGAACTGCATCGATGCGCAATTCGTTACCGCTCCAGCGGCCATTCTGGCCATTGATGAGAGTCAAACCCGGCAGCCCGGTCAGAGGCCACATCAGCACGTAACCCCCTGACGGAAAGCGGTTGGCGTCGGCCTCGAGGGTCAGACGCAGACGGTGGGGTTCCCGGGCAAAAGAGTAGCTGAGTCGGCCGTAGGGGGTTTCCAGCCCCTGAATCGAAATCCCTTCGCCTTGTAGCCAATCCGCTGGAATGCCGGCTGCAAGGATCATGGCGTGATCCTGCGAACGCTCGTAGGCAAAAAGGTCCAATGTGGAACGGACGAAGTCGGAAGCCACCCAGCCGTGCGGCATGTCGCCGATGAAGCGCGACACTCGCGGGTCCCGCCCCACGACTTCCGCCCACTGGTTCCAGGCCGCAGGGCGGCGATCTGCGAAGAAAAAATCGATTGCCGCATGAGCGCGGTCTTTCCACCCCAGTCGAACAAACGCGGCAACGTTGCGCCATTCATACGGCGTGTAATCTTTCCACTCACGCAGGCCGTTGCGCCGCAATTCGAACTCGCGCCAATATCGTTCGAAGGTGTTGTGCAGCATCGCCTCCGGCAAATAGGAAAGTTCGCCGCCGGGTGACAACGCTATGGTGGTTGACGTCGCATCGAAATCACCGATGTCCGCAGCACCGGGGATGAAATCGATTCCGAAGCGATTGCTGCTGGCCTGCAGCGAATTCAAAATGTCCGAGCGAAAAGCGTCGCCAGCGGCGGAGATCCGTCGTGCATCTTCAGTTCGGCCCAGCGTCAATGCCATTGCCGCTGCGCTCTCATAGCCCGTCAGTCCCCAGAAGTTGTCCCAGTGCGAGTAAGCCGGTTTTGCCGAATAGCCTTCGTGGCTGATGGAAGGTGGTAGCAGGCCGAAGGTTCCGGCAGTCTTACTGGAATCACTCCGTTGGCTGGCCCGCAAGCCGTCCATGTAGCGAATCGCTTTGTCCACATGTGACCACATGGATTCCGCGAGTTTGCGATCTTCGGTATAGCGCAGGATCTCCGCCGCGAGAAATATGAATTCGCCGTGACTGTCGTTTTCCGGAACAGGATCCGAACCTCGCGCATCGACACAACAGGGGACTTTTCCATTGGTAAACTGGTATGGCGCATACCAGGTCAGGAAGTCGCGGGCGGCCCGATCCTGCCCGAGTCTGAGCAGCGCTTCTGAAGTCATCGACCCGTCGCGAATCCAGGAGCGCGCATAGGAGCGGGTTCCCGGTCGGATCTGCACGCCATCACGATTGATCAGCATGTGCGCGAGTGCAGTGCGCAACGTGTCAGCAATGCGTTGCACGCGAACAGGCAGCGCAAATCTTACGTGATTGAGTTTCTCGATCCACTCACGTGCCACTATTTCGCGTTGCTTCTCCACCCATGCCGAGGTCGCTTTACGCACGCTTGTAAGTGGGGCGGTGCCGGCCTGCAGCGGGATTTCAAGCGTCACAGAGCGTGATTGGTTGGCCGAGAGGTCGAATCGATAAAACAGTGCGCCCGACGCCAGACCCGTCTCGTCATGCACCGACGCTGCGCCCAATGCGCCTCGACAGGACAAGTGCTCCGCTACCATGCCTGCATCAAACGGCGTTGCAAAGAATTGATCGGGAGACTGCAATGGCCAAATGCGAGGGCGCCCGTTGACGAGGATCGCCTCATCATCAAAGGCGAGTTCGCTGATCGGGCTGATGCCCCCGGGTGTTGTCAGAAACTGCACCGGCGGGTTGACCTGGAACGGCTGGACTGCCAAAGCCAGCGTCGTGGAGCGCGGTGTGGCGCTATCGTTGGTCAACGTATAGCGCGCAAACATTCGCGAGGCATCCGGCATACCTTGAGCAAATGCATCGATATCCAGGTGCCATGCAGCGCTCGTCCAATGCACGCTTGGCATCGGCAGGTACCCGTCGAGCAAGCTCTGCGTCACGGTTGCGGTCGACCAGGAATCCACTGGCGAGATGGCGTCGGGTTCAGCGACGACAGAGGGTGGAATTTGAGGACCACAAGCGATCTGGTCGGTATTCACAACAAACGGGGTGACGGAAAAATCCCCGCGTGCGACTTCGATTGCGCCGTCTTCGCCAATCAATCCACTCTCGTGGCCGCCGTCGACGCCGACAATGGTCCAGTATGTCTGCTCACCGGAAAAGCCGCGCGGAAACCGCCCGCGGGGCGCATGCGCAGCAATCGCTTCGACGAACGCATTGGTGCTGGCGCCGAATGCCAGATCTTCAATGTCTATCGCCAGCAATCCATAGCGCTTGCCAGGTCCATTGTGCAGCGTGAGCCGAAGATAGCGAGCCTCGGATTCAGCGAGCAGCAGATAGTCGTCTCCACCGTTGCCCGCGATGATGCGTCGCAATGTCCGCCAGTGTGCAGCATCGTCGGATACGCTGACGTCGTATTGGCTGGCGTGTTCTTGCGGTAGCCAATGCAGCACCGCGCCACCGAACTCGCGCGGGCGGGTGAAATCGACGGTAATGGATTGCTCTTTTGTTGAGCTCGAATCGCTGCGCCAGGCCAACGTCGCCTCGCTGAGGTGGCTGTCACGGTCGAGATCGCCGTTGCGGGACGAATCCCAGAATCCGCGCATGTCGTCGAAAATTTTTGCTACTTGATGAAGGATGAGTGCGCGCTGCTCCACGGGAATTCCGTCGACTATTCCATCCGGCGCGGGCCCCGACGTGGTTTGAACGCGTGGCGATGGCCATTTCGACGGCGCGGGCTGTCTCGGCCCGAAGCGCAGATCGTCAATGCACAATTGTCCTTTTCCACCGGAGTTGGACGACACCGTAAATTCGACGTATCGAGTGCGCCGCAATGTCTTGTCTTGCAACGGGCCCCAAGCCGGCGCGATATGGCGCTTCTTGTAGCGGACTTCAGTCCACCGAGTGGGCAGTGTCGTATTGGCCTTGCTGACCCACCATACGTTGTCTCCGCTCGCATCGATCAACTTGAATTCAAAGGCATTCGGTGGACCGCGGCCGCGAAGTCGAAAACGGAATTCGTAGTTCTCCGGATACTCGATGGGCAGTTCGCGCCGCATCGCCGCGTTACCCGAGACACCATTGAAATCGTAGTTCAAGCAAAGGCCGTTGGGGGAATCGCCAGTCGGCGTTTGCAAACTGGACGCCACTTGATCCGACGCCGACGTGTGCCAAGCGTTGGCATCGCTGAAATCGTCAAGTTGATGGCTCTCCATCATCGGCAGCGCCGGGTTTGCGTTCCGCGCAATGGCGATCAACACGAGGCAACACCAGCGAGCGTACATCACCCTTTCACACTTCCGAGCAGCAACCCTTCAATGTAGTAGCGCTGCATGGCGAGGAACAAGAGCAGCACCGGAGCGACGGTGACGACAGAACCGGCCATCATCAGTTCATTGTCCATGACGTGTTCGCGTGATAGCGAAGCCAGTGCAACCGGCAACGTCTGTTGAGCCTGATCGCTCAGCACGATCAACGGCCACATGAAATCGTTCCAACTGGACAAGAAGGTAAAAATTGCCAAAGTGACCACGATTGGCTTCAGCAGAGGGAGAACAATTCGGGCGAAGATCCGCGCCTCGCTGGCACCGTCGGTGCGCGCCGCTTCCAGCAGTTCGTCGGGGATCGAGCGCGCGTATTGGCGCACCAGAAAAATGCCGAAGATGCTGGCCATTGCGGGTACGACAACTCCGCCATAGCTGTTCACCAGACCTAGTGATTTCATCAGCAGGAACAGTGGAATCATCGCGACTTGCGCGGGAATCACCAGTGCGCCGAGCAGCGCCTTGAACAAGCGATCGCGCCCGGCGAATCGCAGTTTTGCAAAGGCGTACCCGGCACTGAGATTGAATGCCAATGACAACAGTGTGATCGCGCTGGCTATCAGACAGCTGTTGATCAGATAGTTGCCGAGCCCGGCCCGTTCGAACAATTCGCGGTAGTTCGCGAGTGTCGGGGAGCTCGGCAGCAGAGGCGGCGGGAATGCACTGGCTTCCCCATGCGGCATCAGCGAAACCGAGAGCATCCACAACAATGGCGCAAGACTCACCAGCGCGAATCCAACCAGCAGGCCGTTGACGACCGCAACAAGGAAGCGGCGGTTCACGAGGGATCTCCGTCACGGCTTCCCAGTCGCAACATCAATGCGGTGACGCCCAGGATCAGCAGGAAGAGCAAAAAAGCGACTGCCGATGCTCTTCCGAGATTCCACCATTTAAAGCCCTCTTCGAACATGTAGTACAACACGCTGGTGGTGCTTTGCAGTGGACCGCCGCGTGTCATCACATAGGGTTCTGCAAACAACTGGAAATAGCCCGAAGTCGTAATGATGGAGACGAGCAACAATGTCGGCTTGAGCAGCGGCAGGCTGATATGGCGCAATTGATGGAGAAAAGAGGCGCCATCGATTCGAGCGGCTTCGTAAAGATCGTGCGGAATGGCTTGCAGACCTGCCAGAAGGATAATCATGTTGTAGCCGAAATTTTTCCAGACCGCGAACAGGATGATGGTCGGCATTGACCAGTGCGCATCGCCTAGCCAATCGATCGGGTCTATGCCAATGAAGCCCAATGTGTAGTTAACCAGTCCGTAGCGGGTGTGGAAGAAATACCGCCAGATCACCGCAACCGCGACAACCGTGGTAACAACCGGAGCAAACAAGGCCGTTCGGAAGAAGCCCTTGTATCGGGCCAGTTTTGAGTCGAGCAACAACGCCGCCGCGAGCGACACCGTGATCGATAGCGGCACACCGACCAATACGAAATAGAGGGTATTGCCGAGTGACTTCCAGAACATCGGAGCTTGCAGCAACTCGGCATAATTGCCGAGACCGACGAAACGCAAATTGCGTCGATCAGCCAGCGCATAGAGATCGAAGTCCGTCACGCTGAGCAACAGCGCCGCCAAGACCGGAATGAGGAAGAACACGCCGATCACCGCTAGCGCCGGTGCGACAAAAGCCCAGCCCGTCCGGTCATTGCGCATCGGATTCTCCACGCGGAGCACAGGTCAGTTCACTCGAGTGACGGTGATCGCGCATCATGGCGCAACGTCTCGTGCAAGCATCCAGCGCCGCTTTTCCAGGATTGCGTCCACTTGCTCATCAAGACCCCTCAGGGTGTCATCGATATTTGCGCCACCACGAGCGACGCGCTCCGCGGCGCGTTGCATCTCGATCACGATGCGCTCCCATTCCGCAACTTTAGGCGTCGGTTTGACATGTTCCAGCTGAAGGCGAAATGCGCGCGAGTAAGGATCATCGGCTAATCGCGGGTCTTCCCACGCGCTGCGCCGCGCCGGCAAATCACCGGTCATCGCGTGAAACTGCAGTTGCACTGCCGGTTCGGAAAGATATTCCACGAGCTTCCATGCGGCGTCTTTTCTTTTCGACGATCCAAACAGAACGAGACTCGTACCTCCGGCGACTCCACCGCCCGGACCTCGTGCTCCAGGAAGCGGCGCAGTCGCCCACGCGTCGGCCAGATCGGGGGGGAGACGCCGTTTGAATTCGCCAATATTCCACGGGCCGGTTATGTAAAAAACAAAGAAACCGCGCGAGAATTCGTCCCACACATTGGATATCTGCGTGTCGCTCATGCTCGGCGCCCAGTCGCGCGCGAACATCTCGGTGTACAGCGCGAAAGCCTCGCGAAATCCCGCACTCTGGAAATTGCCGCGAGTATTATTTTGCGCCAGCAGCGTATCGTCTTGCTGAATAGCGAGCTGCAGCAACGGTTCGGGTTCGTCGAGTGGCAGAAGAATCGAATACCCAGCGCCTCGATTTTGAGCCTTGATTGCGATGAGCATTTGCCGCCAATCTGCCCAATCGCGGGGCGGCTGCCGGAAGCCGGCCTTGGCCAGGAGATCCTTTCGGTAGAAGAGCAGACGCGTATCCACATACCAGGGGACGCCGAGCAGGTCTCCCTCGATGACATTGGTGTCCCAGATGCCCGGGAAGTAGTCATGGGCGTTAATCAGTGTTGAACCCGCTACGCGAGAGTCGAGTGGCTGCAACGCGCGCAACGCGGCAAATTCCGGAATCCACGTATTTCCCAGCTGGCAGATATCCGGTAACGCGTCACCGGCAAATGCGGTGAGCAGCTTTTCATGGGCGGCGGTCCATGGAAGCTGTTGCAGGATGACCCGAATGCGCGGGTTTCGGCGTTCGAACTCGGGCAATAGTTGGGCGACGACTTCGCCTTCGCGCCCCATAGCCCAGAACGTAATGGCGGTTCGATCATCCGCCGGAGCGTGGCAACCGCCGATCAGCGCCATCAAAAAAATGACGAAAAATTTCAGGATAGAAAAAGTACAAGTGTCAACGGAGTATTCGTTGCCGACGGGTGCCCGGTGCTGATCTGCGTTCGATTTCATCGAGGAATCGCAGGTGCCGTCTCATTCAGCCAGCCTCCGCGAAAACCGGCGCGTTCCAGGCCTTTGCGGATGTAGGGATTCTTTTTCATGACATTCCAGACGAATTCGTTGCGATGATTTTCAATCATCAGCACAATGGGGCCCTGATCGATGCCGATGTAGTTGTCATCAACCCAGCCGGCATTCGGTATTACATGGCCGGTCTTGAGCTCCACTGACTGCCAGGTGAAGCTGGGATTGAAGGCATCAACAAACCCGTATTCGCGATAAATGTTCTTCCCGTATCGTGAGTGCATGCCTTCAATCGCGGGGATCGCAATTTCCGGCGCGAATGCAATCGAGGCCGCAGCAGCGGTTGGTGCCAGCGTGCCGTCGTCGAATCCATCCGCGATTCCGGCGCCGCGTGCGGAATAGTGGCGAAATTCGCGACCTTGAAGATAGTAGATCTGGGTGGTCGCCTGCGGGCCGTCGCTCGCTGTGAGGCCCCAGATATTTTCTCCGTAGCCAGTCCATCCCATCGGATTGGCGATGGCGTAGGCCCGTTGCGCGATCGTTGCTCGGCGACTGTTCTCGAAATAGTCCAAATTGTGCTCGCGCATCCAGGCGTCCTGGATGCCCCGGAAGTCGATCCATGCGTGCGAATACTGGTGTCCGAAATGCGGTGCGAAGGCAAGGAATTTCTGCCCCTGGAACTCGCCATAAACGCGCCCGTAACCCTGGGTCCAAGCATCCCACGCTTCCGCATTGACCGGGTGGGTCGGCGAGCCCAGCGCCAGCACGTAGACGAGCATCGCTTCGTTGTAGCCGGCCCAGTCGTGATTGATGATGCCGTCCTCCGGCACCCAGCCCATCGAGATCAGCGGAGTTCGTTCTTGCAGCCAGGGCCAGTCGACATTGCGATACAGCCGATCGGCGATCTCCCGGATTTCAGTTTCGGCGGGATCGTCGCGGTCATAGTAGCTTTGTGCAAAGAGTACGCCGCCCAGCAGGAGAGTAGTGTCCACCGACGAAACTTCGACCCAACGGGCATAGCGCAAGCCGTTGGCCAATCCGAGAAAGTGGTAGAAGAAACCATGATATCCACCATCGTCCTCGAAGCTGGGACCTTGAGGTATATCGCGTAACGTACGCAGTACCTTCAGGGTTTTGTCGCGGGCCTGTGCGCGAGTCACCCAACCGCGTTCGACGCCGATTCCGTAAGCGGTGAGTCCGAAACCGATAGAGGCGATGCTTGAAAACGGCTCGGTGTAGGGCGTGCGATCAGGAATCAAGCCGTTGTCTTCACGTGCATTGTCCCAAAACCAGCGAAATGTACGTTGTTGCAGATCATCAACGAGCAGCTGCGCTGAAGGGGTTTGAACCGGTTGAGCAATCGCGGGAGTTGGCGGCGGCGGCTGGGCTTCACAGCCGACCAGAGCGGCCAGAGTAACGAACAGGGGAATGTGGAATCGAAGCGGCATTGAAGGCATTCGTCATGAGTGTGGCGATTGTCGGACACACGCCGTGGTCGCTCGAAGATTCCAAGGCATCGGACCGAAAAAGCCGCCGCGTCGACCGTGTACATGCGACGCGGCGGTTGGTGGTCAAATCAGAAACCGAGGCCGATGGAGAGTTTGAACATGCGGGTTGGATAGATGATGCCGGTACCGTTCCGATTTCCGAAGTTCGCGTTCGGTTCGTTCGGTCCACCGCGCCACGTGTCGTAGTCCGTCCAGTTCTGATTGTTGAAGACATTCAGCACATCAGCTCGCAGTCGTATGACCAGGCTTCCGTCGACGTTCCAGTTCTTTTGCGCAGCCAGATCGATCTGACGCTGCCCAAAGCTGCCGGATGGCGTGAACGGGTCGAAGAAGCAATTGTTGAAATCGGGCGCATCGTTGCAATTGACCGCTTCCTTCGGCGTCGGGCTCGCGTATGTGGCTTTGCCCGAATAGGTGACGCCCCATGCACCGTCGATGGTGCCCGTCACTACAACGCGGTGCCGTGAAATGCCCAACGAACGGAGGAAACCCTGACCTTGCGGATTTGGATAGTCAAAAATGTAGTGCTCATCCGAATTGGCCGCGCTGAGCCGGTTCTCCTTCGCATCGTTAAACGTGTAGGCGAACGTCATGCCCCATCCCGACTCGCGTGAGTAGGGCTTTTCGACCGATACGAGCACTGAATTGTTGTGCGTCTTGATGCCATTGTCGGCAATGATCAGGGTGCCGAATCCGGGAATGGGCTGACCCCACGGTTGACCACCCCATGTCGTCCCGGGAGTTTCGCGAAAACGGCCATCGGGCCACCGGTTGCCCAACGCGAAATAGATTCCATCGTAGCTATTGACGCGCGACAAGGTAACCGACGTATTCCAATCGGTTTCAGCAAGCGTGACCGTATTGCGCATGCCGATGCTGAACTGATCGGAGTAGGGGGTTTTCAAGTTGTTGTTGATCAGATTCACCTCGCCACCGAGGTTCGGATTCGCGGCCACGAGTGCTGAAAGGTTGCCGCTATTGTAATAGGACGGATCCCATGCGAGGCAGTTATTCACTCCCACTTCGCAGGCGTGCCCCGGGGTATTGAAGTTGAATTCGTAACGCGGGAATGTGCCTTTGGAGCGTTCGAGCGCGAGGTAGTCGAACAAGTTGCGATCGTACGAGCGTCCCGCGCCACCGAACACAACGTGCCGTTGATCTTCGAACAGGTCGTAGGAGAACCCAGCGCGTGGCTGCCATGCATCTTTGAATGCTTTGCGATTGCCACCGTTGCCGATGTAGTCCTCGATGTCGTAATCGGTATTCTGGATGTTCGCCCAATTGCGCAGCGCTGCGACCAGGTCGGCTCTGGGCGTGTAATCCAGATAACTCGGCGTCTTTTCGTAGTCCCAGCGGATTCCGAGATTCAGGGTCAGCTTGGCGTTGACCTCCCAATCGTCCTGAAGATAGAAGCCGAATTGTTTGTTGTCGGAAATGACATTGCGGCTCGGAATGCCGGGGACTGGATTTCCGAACGCAACGCGATTGGGGATAAATTCGGTCTGAAAGACGTCGTAGGAAAACTGCGGACTGTAAGGTTGCTGCTCAAAAGCGTTGATCTTGATGGACTTGTATTTCAAACCCGTCTTGAACGTATGGTTTCCAGCCCACTCCAGCCCCGAGTAAGTCAGGTCATCCTGGAACGACTCACCTTTCTGACCCTTGCGCTGGAAATCCTCGCCGGCACCCAGGTTGAGAATCGAACGACGGCCCGGCGTTTCCAGATGAATACCATATCCACTTGTGGTAACCGGTTGCGCCTCGTAGGTCGAGTCCTCGTAGGTCACGTGCGCGTCATTCAGCCAGTTGCCGAATGTGTATTGATAACGCAGATCGACGCGAGTCTCCTGATTGCTCTTGGCGTTGCCGAATTCATCGGTATTGACGCCGCCAACACCGGAAATCTGTTTCTCGTCGCGATATTTTCCGGTGAGCTCGACGAGATGGTCTTCGCCGGGTGTCCAGGTCAATTTGCCGAAATACAGGTCCTCATTGAACGGTATCGAGGTGGGGCCGGTAAGGGCTTGCAGTTCCGGCGGCAAAGCGGCAATGGGTACATTTTCTCCCGGAGTAATGTCTGCCGGAGAAATGAATTCCTTTGCTTCGTAGGAAACAAAGAATTGCAGCATGTCCTTGATAATCGGCCCACCCAGGGAGGCGCCGTACTGACGCTCCTCAGTCGGTATTTTCTTGTCGTTTGCAATCTCTGCCGGCGATCTTGCTCGCCAGTCCTCATTGGTATAGTCGAGGAATACGTCACCGTGGAATTCATTCGTGCCCGATTTGGTCAAGGCGGTGACCGCGACGCTGCTTAGCTGATCGAATTCGGCTTTGTAGTTCTGTGTGATGACTTTGTATTCCGCGATAGCCGATTGCGGAAACGGATTGCCTCGTGTCGAATCCTGTCCCGTGATGCCGCCTTTCAGGACATAGTTCTTCTGTCCGACGCCGTCGATGTAGACGTTGACGCCGTTCGAAGATTGCGCACCGCCACGCAATTGCGTGGAGCCATCGCTCTTCGTTTCAAACTGTACGCCCGGCACCGTGTCGGCAAACGCCAGAAAATTTCTCGAGCCTTGCGGCAATGCCTCGATCTGTTTCGGGGTGATATACGTGGCAATTTCCGACGTGCGCATCTCGGCCAGTGAATTCGCGGTTACCGACACCGTCTCAAGCTGCGTTTGCGGCTCGGTTCCCGCCAATGGCAGATCGAGCGTCGCGGTTTGCCCGACTTGCAAAAGAATAGTCTTGGAAGAAGTCGCGCCCGAACTTTCCACATCAATCCGGTAGGTTCCGGGTGGCAGGCCGGCCAAAGCGTACGACCCATTTTCATTGCTCTGCACGCGACGGACGAGGCCGGTCGCGGTATTCGTCGCAACGACGGATGCGCTGGCGGCAGGCCCTGCAGCGTTGGTTACCTGCCCCTTGACCGTCGCCGCCGTGCTTTGCGCGAAAGCCGCCGGCACTGACATGAAGAGACATCCAGCCAACGCGCAGGCAAGCAGCCGCGGTCTCGGAAAACTTGTGTTGGGTTTGCGGTGATTCATGCCAGTTCCCTCCCAGGGAAAATCGATGGATCGAAAATCGGTATGTCGGAGTATGTTTATGGAACTGTTGCTTCTGCTGCACGCGGTTCGTCAGGAACTGTCTGTGCGCTTTTGCCTCAGCCGCGCGCCGCAGGACTCCCGCACGATCAGCTCGGGTGCGGTGACACCCTTGGGCGAGGCCTTTTCTCCGGACAGCTCGGCAATCAGGGCGCGTGCTGCACGCTCGCCGAGTTCGGCAATGTTGACCCGCATGGTCGTCAGAGGCGGCGAGACAAATCGCGCCATTGGAATGTCGTCGAAGCCGCTGAGAGCGATGTCGTGCGGAACTTTCAATCCCGCTTCGTTGAAGGCGAACAGGCAGCCGAGGGCCATCATGTCGTTGGCGGCAAAGACGGCGTCTGCGCGTGTGGTGGAGGCCACGATTTCGCGACCGGCCGCGTAGCCTGCGTTTTCACTGAAGTCGCCGCGCAAGACGGTCGCGGAATCTCCGGGGAAATGACGGGCCAAAGCGTCGCGGTAGCCGCGCATGCGTTCGTCGGCGTCAAAATTTTCGGGTGGGCCGGCAATCATCGCGATTCGTCGGTAACCCTGCGCCACCAAATGGTCGACCATCGCGCCGGCGCCGCCGTAGTTGTCGACTGCAAACGCCGTGTAATCGTTTTCATTCGTGCGCGTATTCATCAATACGGTGGGCGTTCCTGGCGGCAGATTGTCGGCGAGGAGCGCGGAATCCGCGTGGGGCGACATGATCAAGAGCCCGTCAACGCGGCCGCTCAAGGCGCGTAGCGCGGCTGCGGTTTCAGTGGCGGATCCGTGCGAACTCGATACCAGCAGATGCAGGCTATGCTGTCGCGCAGCGACGTCCATACCGCGCATCAGCTCGGAGAAGAATTCACCGTAGAGGTCGGGCAGGATCGCACCGATCGTTTCGGTGCGGCGAGTAATTAAGCTGCGCGCTGCTCCGTGCGGCATGTAGCGCAGTCGTGCGGCGACCTCGACGATGCGCTCGCGCATTTCGCGGGTGACATTGCTGTGCCCATTAAGGGCGCGCGAAACGGTGGCGACCGATACGTTCGCTTCACGTGCCACGTCTTTAACCGTTACCGACATGAATTTCGCCACAGTCCGGTTCCAATCCGTGGAAGGAGGGCATGTAAACGTTTTCATGGTGCAGCGATGTTAACGAATTGTCATGCTGCACCACAGCAGGAGGAGGCATGCTGCCTCATCGCGACCTGGCGGAAGACGCGTCGCAAAATCGAGAAATGGGCCGCTTTTGTGCACTTGCCGCGAAACGCTGAGTTGTATACGCGGCGCCTGGCCAGATCCAAGTCCATCAGTCTGGACGACTGACTCAGTTGCGCACAGGCGCACACCCAGCAGCGAACGCCTGTGCCCAGCCAACTCAAAGTGCTTCGAAGATTCCTGCTGCACCCATGCCAGTGCCGATGCACATGGTCACCATGCCGTACTTCTGCTGGGTGCGGCGCAATCCATGCAGCAGAGTCGCCGTTCTGATTGCGCCGGTGGCGCCCAGCGGATGACCCAGCGCGATGGCGCCGCCAAGCGGGTTGACCTTCGCCGGATCCAGTCCGATGTCGCGAATGACAGCCAGTGCCTGCGCGGCAAATGCCTCGTTGAGCTCAACCCAATCCAGTTGGTCCTTGCTCATACCGGCTTGTTTGAGCGCGATCGGAATGGCGGCGATCGGACCAATGCCCATGATTTCCGGCTTCACCCCGGCCACGGCAAATGAGACGAATCGAGCCAGGGGCTTAAGACCGTAGTCCTTGATGGCCTGTTCACTGGCGAGCAACACGGCGCCCGCGCCATCCGACATCTGTGATGAATTGCCTGCCGTAACGCTGCCGCCCATGCGGAAAACGGGTTTCAGCTTTGCCAAGCCTTCTGCGCTCGTATCCTTGCGTGGTCCCTCGTCGGTATCGATCACTCGCGTGTCCGCAACTGTGCCGCGCTTGTTCAAATCGGGATAGTTGTCCGATAGCACATAAGGAGTTATCTCATTCTTGAAATGGCCCGAAGCGATGGCCGCCAGCGCGCGCTGATGGCTTTGCACGGCGAAGGCGTCTTGCTCGTCGCGGCTGACCTTCCACTGTTCGGCAACTTTTTCCGCGGTAATGCCCATACCGTAGGCGATCGCGACATTTTCGTCCTGGAAAACCGCAGGATTCATGGCGATCTTGTGGCCCATCATCGGTACCATCGACATGGACTCGGTTCCGCCGGCCAGCATGAGGTCCGCTTCGCCGAGCCGGATGCGGTCAGCCGCCATGGCCACGGCTTGCACGCCGGACGAGCAGAAACGGTTGATCGTGACCGCGGGGACCACATCCGGCAGCCCGGCGAGAAGGACGCCAATTCGCGCGATATTCATGCCTTGCTCGGCTTCCGGCATCGCGCAGCCGATTACCGCGTCCACGATGCGGCGGGTATCGATGCCCGGACATTGCGCCACGACGGCGCGGATCACGTGCGCCAGCAGGTCGTCGGGACGCGTGTTACGGAATACGCCGCGTGGTGCCTTGCCAACCGGTGAGCGGGTCGCGGCGACGATGTAGGCTTCTTGGATTTGTTTACTCATGGGATTCTCCGTCGTCGCGATCAGTTGCGCAGTGGCTTGCCGGTGGTCAGGGTGTGAACGATGCGTTCCTGGGTCTTTGGCATTTGCGCCAATTCCACAAAATGCTTGCGTTCCAGATCCAGTAGCCACTGTTCGTCCACCAGCGAGCCGCGTTCGACGACACCGCCACACAGCGTGTCCGCGATACGCGAGCCGACTTCGAAATCGTGCGGCGAGATGAAGCGGCCTTCGAGCATGTTGACCAGCATCATCTTCAGACTGGCCGTTCCTACGTCGCCGCAAACGGCGATCTGCCGTGATGGCAAGGGGGGGCGATATCCCGCATCGGCGAGCGCTGCTGCTTCGCGCTGCGCCACGTACAGCAACTCAAAGGGATTGAACACGACGGTATCCGTGGCCCGAAGCAAGCCCATTTCTTTGGCTTCGAGGGCGCTGGCAGAGACTTTTGCCATCGCCACGGTCTCGAACATCGACTTGACAGCGTTGAACGGGTCAGACGGATTCTGTCGGAAGCAGCGCAATGCGATTTCCTTGAGACCGC
This sequence comes from Tahibacter sp., assembly GCA_039934615.1. GTDB lineage: Bacteria > Pseudomonadota > Gammaproteobacteria > Xanthomonadales > Rhodanobacteraceae > Tahibacter. The sequence goes on along the minus strand of JBDTLV010000006.1, from coordinate 52,146 downwards.
CTCCGCCAGGTATCAGGCCAACACCCGCTTCGACGAGTCCGACGTAGCTTTCCAATGCCGCCACGGTATGCGCGCAATGCATCTGGAATTCGCAACCGCCGCCAAATGCCATGCCGCGCACTGCTGCAACGACCGGAATCAACGAATACTTCAGGCGCATGCTGGTTGCCTGGAAATTCGCGATCATCGCGTCGAAGGCGTCGACCTTACCTGCTTGCAGCAGGCCCATTGCACCCTTGAGGTCAGCGCCTGCCGAAAATGGTTCTTTGTTCTGCCAGAGCACCAGCCCTTTGAAGCGCTGTTCCGACTCACCGACGGCGCGCTGTATGCCGTCGATCACCGCATCGCTGACCGTGTTCATCTTGGTTTTGAAGGAGACGATGCCGATGTCGTCCGACAGATGCCAGAGTCGAAGTCCGTCGTTCTCAAAAACCGTGGTCCCGGTGTCAAAACGCTCACCCAGAATGGCATCCGGGTAAAATTGGCGCTGATAAACCGGATGAGAAGATCGTGGTAAATTATTGTTTTTACTTACAGAATATGAGCCATCTTTGCCGTGCACGCCGTTGCGACCGTCTCCGACCCAAGCGGGTAGGGGCGCATTGCTCATCGCTTTGCCTGCCGCAATATCCTCGTTGATCCAACCCGCTACCTGAGACCAGCCGGCAGCTTGCCACGTCTCGAACGGACCCAATTGCCAGCCATAACCCCAGCGTATGGCGAAATCCACATCGCGTGCAGTCTCGGCGATATCGCCGAGATGAAACGCCGTATAGTGGAAAAGATCGCGAAATACCGCCCACAGAAACTGTGCCTGCGGGTCGCTCGACGCACGCAACTGGGCGAACTTCTCGGACGGATCCTTGATCGCCAGAATGGCGGCGACCTCGGGACTCGCCTGCTGGTCGGCGGGACGATAGTCCTGCTTGGCGAGATCGAGAACGACGATATCCTTGCCTGCTTTGCGGAAAACTCCGGCGCCGGTCTTCTGGCCGAGTGCACCTTTCTCAATCAGTGCTTTCAACCAATCCGGCGCTTGAAAGAAGCTATGCCAGGGATCATTGGGCAACGTGTCCGCCATGGTCTTGATGACATGCGCCATCGTGTCCAGGCCGACTACGTCGGCCGTCCGGTATGTCGCACTCTTGGGGCGACCGATCGCGGGGCCCGTCAACGCGTCGACGGCATCGAAACCCAAGCCGAACTGTTGTGTGTGATGCATGGTGGCCAGAATCGAGAACACGCCGATGCGATTGCCAATGAAGTTCGGCGTGTCCTTCGCAATGACGACCCCCTTGCCCAGCGTTGAGGTCAGGAAAGCTTCCAGGCCTGCGAGAATTTCCGGGTCCGTCTTGGCGTTTGGAACAAGTTCGACCAAGTGCATGTATCGCGGCGGATTGAAGAAATGTACGCCACAGAATCTATGGTGAAGTGATTCGTCAAGAACATCTGCCAATGCATTGATTGATAAGCCAGAAGTGTTGGATGCGAGGACTGCGTTCGGCGCCACATAGGGGGCGATCTTTGCGTACAGGTCCTTTTTCCAGTCGAGCCGTTCGGCAATGGCCTCAATCACCAGATCGCAGTCCCGCAACCATTCCAGGTGTTCGTCGTAGTTGGCCGGGATGATCGCCGCAGCGCGCGACTTGTCAGCCAGGGGAGCTGGCGACAATTTGGCCAGATTGGCGATCGCCTTGATCGCGATGCCGCTCTTGTCGCCATCTTTTGCGGGTAGGTCGAACAACACAGTTTCGACGTCGGCATTGGTCAGGTGCGCGGCGATTTGCGCGCCCATGACGCCGGCGCCAAGGACCGCGGCCTTGCGGATGCGTAGCGGTTTGAAGCTCATGATGACCTCGGTCGGGAATTGGATGGGTGAGGAGTTCCATGAACTGTGCACGGCGGCGTTGGAGTGATTGCTCGCCCGCACTGCACCATGGCCGGATCAGGATGTGGAATCAGGATGCGCGCAGGCCAGCGGCGGCGAAACGGATCAAGTGTTCGACAGCGCGTTCCCGGTGTGCCTGTTCCGAGACCCCAGACTTGCGCTTGATCACGCCAAAATCGGCCATTGCGTACGTCAGCGCGCCGGCAACGATGTCCAGCCGCCAGTACAGCTCTTCCTTGTCCAGTGTGGGAAGGCGCTCGGAAAACGCGCCGTGGAAACGCTTCATGACGTGCCCGTAGTTGTCGGACAGGAATTTGCGTAGCGCGTCGTTGTGCTCAGCGTAGGCACGCGCCAGCACTCTGACGAAAGCGCCTCCACCGCTACGATCGAGCGACAGGTCCAGCGCCGGCCGGATGAAAGCAACCAGCAAGTCCTCAAGGGTGGTGTTCTCGCCCTGCAGTGCCCGGTCGAGTTCATCAAGTCGATGCGCGTTGAGGTCATCAAGGCGTCGGCGAAAAACCTCATTGATGAGATTTTCCTTCGATCCGAAGTGGTAGTTGACGGCGGCAAGATTGACGTTGGCTGCTGCCGTGACCTGGCGCAGCGAGGCGCCCGCGAAGCCGTGCCGCGCGAACAACTGTTCGGCAGCACCGAGGATCCGTTCCTTCGTGGAAAAATGTTGCGTGTTCAAGCGAGCGTCCTGGTCTGCGCACAAGCCATCGAAATCAATGCGGTCCCCAACCGGGGAACCGAGGGGTCTGAAACGGCCGTTTGAATGCTACGGAACCCACGACCTTCGGTCAAACCGGAAGACGTTGTCCGGCCGAGGGCCGGCGGGGGCTGCATGGCGGCGCCGGATCAGCTAGAATTCGCAAGGATTAACTCTCATAACCCCGTATTTCTGCGCGAGTTTGGTGTTAGCATCCCGCGCGGGGTCGGACTTTTTTTCGTGTATTTCTGGAGTATTTGACATGGCGCTGGAGCGCACCTTGTCCATCATCAAGCCCGATGCCGTCGCCAAGAACGTAATTGGCGAAATCTATTCGCGTTTTGAAAAGGCCGGTTTGAAAATCATCGCGGCAAAAATGAAGCATTTGTCGCGCAAGGAAGCCGAAGGATTCTACGCTGTGCATCGCGAACGGCCATTCTTCAACGCGTTGGTGGACTTCATGATTTCCGGCCCCGTCATCATCCAGGCTCTGGAAGGCGACAACGCCGTGCTGAAGCATCGTGACCTGATGGGTGCGACGGATCCAAAGAAGGCCGACAAGGGTACGATCCGCGCGGATTTCGCCGATTCCATCGACGCGAATGCCGTGCATGGGTCTGATTCGAGTGAAAATGCAGCTGTGGAAATTGCGTATTTCTTCGCGTCCACCGAGCTGTGCCCACGTTGAGGATTGCCCGGTGACTATGGTCAAACCCAATCTGTTCGACTACGACCGAGCCGGCCTGCGCGAGGTGTTCGCGCAACTCGGCGAAAAGCCGTATCGCGCCGATCAGGTCATGAAGTGGATGTATCACCGCCACGTCACCGATTTCGGTCAAATGACCGACGTCGGCAAGGCGCTGCGCGACAAGCTCAGCGCCGCGGTGGAAATCATCGCACCCCGGATTGTGTTCGAAAAGCAGGCTGTCGACGGCACCCACAAGTGGTTGCTGGGCATGGACGGCAACAACGCTATTGAGGCGGTGTTCATTCCCGAAACTTCCCGCGGAACCTTGTGCGTGTCCTCGCAAGTGGGATGTGGTCTGAACTGCCAGTTCTGTTCGACGGCAACGCAAGGTTTCAACCGCAATCTGAGCGCCGCTGAAATCATTGGCCAGGTGTGGGTTGCCGCCCGGCACCTGGGCAACGTTCCTCATCATCAGCGCAAGTTGACCAACGTCGTCATGATGGGAATGGGCGAGCCGCTGCTCAATTTCGACAATGTCGTGCGCGCCATGAGCGTGATGCGCGACGATCTCGGGTTTGGTCTGGCCAACAAGCGCGTAACACTTTCAACCGCCGGCCTGGTGCCGATGATCGACCGGCTTGCCGAGGAAAGTGACGTTTCCCTTGCCGTGTCGCTGCATGCGCCGAATGACGAGTTGCGTACCGAACTGGTGCCGCTCAACAAAAAGTATCCGATTGCAGAATTGCTGGCCGCGTGCGCGCGCTACGCGCAGCGACGTCCGCGCACTTCGATCACATTTGAATACACCATGCTGAAAGGCGTCAACGATCACCCGGATCTCGCGCGTCAGCTTGTCAAACTGATGCGTCGCTTGCCGGCGAAGGTCAATCTCATCCCGTTCAACCCGTTCACCGGGACGCGATTTGAACGCTCGGATGAAAACGTGATTCGCGCATTCCAGAAAATTCTTCTGGATGCAGGCGTGCTAACCATGGTGCGACGCACTCGTGGCGATGACATTGACGCCGCCTGTGGCCAGCTCAAAGGGCAGGTAGTGGATCGCACCCGACGCCAGGCCGAATTTCGCCGCAAGCTTGAACAGGGACAGGTTGATGCTGCGTAGGATGTCTCCATGGCTATTGTTGCTGGCGAGCACCCTGGCTGGGTGCGCCACGGATTCGCTGCCGCGCACCGGCGGGCAAACGAGCAAGGCTCGCAACGCAGCGGAAGTCCAAGTGACTCTGGGGCAGCGTTACCTGGAGCAGGGCAAGCTTGAGATCGCTTTGGAAAAATTGCAGAAAGCCTTGCAGTACGATCCGACGTTCGCGGATGCACATACGGTAATTGCCGTGTTGTTCGAGCGCATTGGCAACACTCGCGAAGCCGAACAGCACTATCGGCGCGCCGCAGAACTGCTGCCTAAGAATGGTGCTGTCAACAACAACTATGGCACTTATTTGTGCCGGACCGGCCGTTTGGACGAAGCCGACAAGTACTTCGACAGGGCGGTAGCCGATCCGTTCTACAAGACCCCGGACGTTGCTTACTCCAATGCCGGCACTTGCTTGCTGCAAGCGCGAAACTTCGAAAAGGCCGAAACGCGACTGCGCAGGGCGCTGGAATTGAATTCCGCCAACGGCGAGGCGCTCTACCAATTGGCATTTATTCTTTTCCAAAAAAGCGATTTCTTCAAGGCACGCGCGTTTATCCAGCGATTCGACGCCCTGGGCAAGGCGTCCGCCGAAGGCCTGTCACTGGGCCACGACATCGAGGACAAGCTGGGAAACAAGCGCGAGGCTGCGGAATATGCACGGCGGCTGCGGACGGAATTTCCTGATTCCGAACAGGCCCGGCACCTCGAATCGAGTACTCCGTCATGAAACGACGGCGAAAACAGCCGCATCCTCAGATCCAGCCGGCGCCCCCTGCACCGGTTCCTCCGGTCCCGTTCGAAGCCAGCCGCGACGATATGGATCAGTTTTCACTTCAGTTCTCGCACGATCCACGGACAATGACCTCCAGCCAGCAAGACGACAACTCGAATAGCGCGGAAGCGGAGTCCGTCGCAGATTTCATGACGGAGGTCGCCGCAGTGGATGCCGCGATGCCGACGACTTCATCCGATGGAGGGCGTGAGCTGTTTTCAATGCCGGGTGATGTCGAAAGGACAACCACTGAGCACATGGGATCGCGCCTGAGCGCGGCCCGTGATGCGCGTGGCTGGAGTGTTGATGAAGTCGCCACGCGATTGCGATTGCCGCAACGCGTCGTTCGCAGCCTGGAGAGTGGCGAATTCGCCCAGTTTGAACATGACGTGTACTTGCGTGGTTATCTAACCAGCTATACGCGCTTGCTCGGCATCTCTGCACCGAACGTTACTGCGGAACTGGAGCAGCGCACAGCCCAAGAGATGCCCACCTTGGTGGCGACGGGCCGCATTTCCCATTCGCGATATCTTTTCGAACGCTATTCGGTGCCGGCGGTATACGTGGTATTGACTGCGCTGATCGTTGCACCGGCCGTATGGCTTGCGGGGCACGGCGGACTGGAGCAAAACCTGGCGCGTCTGACTCCGCTGGATGCGGCACCGGCCAGCGAACTCACGGCTCGGTCCGCGCCCGACAACGCACCAGCAAATGAGTCCTTGCCCACTGCACTGACTGATACGGCGAATACCCAAAGCGCTATGAGTGGACAAATTTCCACCCCCGGTGGCAGTCCCGATGCGCCGTTGATGGCGTCCTTGGCGGCGTTCCCTACCTTGCCTAGCGGCTCTGCAGCTCCGGATGCGGGATCCGTCTTCGCGCTCGGTGAAAGTCGTCTGCACTTGTCGTTGCGCGAAGCCAGCTGGGTCGAGATTATTGGTGCCGATGGGCACCGTTACGAGTTTGGCCTGCTGCCTGCTGGCGCACAACGCGACTACAACGCCACCCAGCCGGTCACGGTGCGCCTTGGAAATGCAGTGGGCGCCGAGCTGTCGCTGAATGGCAAGTCGCTGGACATCATTGCGTACCGACGCTCGAACGTCGCGCATTTCCGGGTACAGGATGGCAACGTTGGCGCGATCACTTCGGATAACTGAACCGAAGACGGCATTCGCCAGAGTGCTTACGGTAGCTTTACATCGCTTCCTGATATTCTACGCCGCCTGATCCTGGGCGGCGCCGTTCCGTGACGGGATGGCGATCGCATAGGCTCGGCAGCAGCAATCGGCTGGCTTGGCATGCGCTTTTCGCCTTCCACGCCGCCCATCTACGCAGAAAACGGACCGTTTCCTTCAACGGTCACTCTATGGATTTGACTGATCATGGCATTCGACGCGCTCGACGAACACGAACAAAGTGAAGAAGTACGCAAATGGATCCGCGACAATGCGATGTCTATCGTCATTGGTATCGCACTTGGTCTGCTGTTGATTTTCGGCTGGCAGCAGTGGCGAACTCATCGCGCTCGCCATCAGGCCCAGGCCGCGTCGGAATATCAGGCTTTCAGTACCGCCATTGCGGCGAAAAATGTCGAACTTGGCAAGACGTCGCTTGAGCACATCCAGAAGGACTTTTCGGACACGGCTTACGCTGTCCTGGCATCGCTTCAGGAAGGCGCCGCGGCACTTGAGCGCAAAGACCTGACCGGCGCCGAAACTGCGTTGAGCTGGGCCTATGATCACGCGCAGGGCGATTCGCTGAAAAGTCTTGCGGGCCAACGATTGGTTCGTCTGCGCCTGGCCCAGGAAAAAATGGACGACGCATCAAATTTGCTGCAAAAGTTGCCGACCACCGGATTTTCGGCATCGATCGCAGAATTGCGCGGCGACGTGCTGCTCGCGCAGGGGCACAACGATTCCGCCCGTGGCGCGTACCAGGAAGCGATCGATGCGCTGGACGTTTCCGATCCCTCCCGTGCGGATCTGGAAATGAAGCGTGACAATGCCGCCAACGCCACGGAGCAGCACAGCTGATGAATATGCGCGGATCGAGCATCGCAATGGCCGTGGCGCTGGCTCTGTTGAGTGGCTGCAGCTGGATGAAGACCAACACGACCAAGCGCGAGAACATCGCGCCGCCGAAGGCGCTGGTGGAATTGACGCCAAGCTTGTCGGTGCAGTCGGTATGGAGCAGCGGATCGGGCAAGGGAGCCGCCAAATCCGGCGTCCGCCTGCATCCGGTGGTCGTGGATGGTCATGTGTACGTGGCTGGCGTCGATGGCCGGATCAGTGCGCTTGATGCCGCGAGCGGCAAGACCCTCTGGCACGAGTCGGTGAAATTCCGTTTGACGGGCGGTCCAGGCGTTGAGGGCGACCTGCTGGTGGTCGGCTCGCTGGATGGTGACGTGCTCGCTTTCGATGCGAAGAGCGGCACCGAGCGCTGGCGCGCGCGCGTTTCCTCGGAAGTGGTTACCGCTCCAGCGATAAGTCAGGGCTTGGTCGTTGTGCGCTGTAATGACGGTCGCATGTACGGATTCGACGCCACTGATGGCAAGCAGCGCTGGATCTTCGATCGAGGCAACGTTCCGCTGCTGAGTCTCCGCGGCAATGCCGCACCGACGATTAACGGTGAACTCGTGATCAGCGGGACCGACGGCGGGAAGGTAATCGCGCTGCGCAGCAGCGACGGGGCGACTGCATGGGAACACGCCGTGGCAAACTCCGACGGACGCACGGAAGTCGAACGCCTGAGCGACATCGACGGCCGCATCGTGATCGCCGGTGACGTCGCCTACGCAGCCGCTTACCGTGGCCAGGTTGTGGCGCTCAACGCGCAGAACGGACGACCGCTCTGGTCACGTCCGCTGTCGAGCTACGGCAGCGTTGCGGCTTCCGCGAGTCAGGTTTACGCCGTCGATTCGGACTCGTTGGTTTGGGCGCTCGATCGCAGCAGTGGCGCGTCGATGTGGAAACAGGATGCTTTCCAGAATCGCTGGCTAAGCAGCCCCGCGGTGCAGGGCGATTATCTCGTCGTCGGCGACATCGAAGGTTACGTGCACTGGCTGTCGATCAGCGATGGTCGCGAAGTCGCTCGCCAGCGGTTGTCCAAGGTCGCTATCCAGGGCAGTCCCCAGGTTGTGGGTGACACCGTGTATGTCGAAGACATTGAAGGACGCATTGGCGCCTATCGAATCGCCATTTAGGCGGTTTCGATGGGACGGCGACACGGCCTCTGGCCGTCGTGCCGTCCGGGCCCGGCAAGGCTGACCGCACCCGCGATGCGCGCAAGCGCACTCGCGGCGTGCGTTTTTGCGTCGGCTTGATACGATCACACCGTGGATGCGGGTGTGCCAGGGATGCGGTTCGGCGGAATCGCCGACGTGCACCACTTTTTTGACCTTTACCTTTATCAGGCTATTGCCATGCTTCCCGTCGTCGCCCTGGTCGGCCGCCCCAACGTGGGCAAGTCGACGCTATTCAACGTCATGACGCGCTCGCGCGACGCGCTGGTGGCAGATCAGCCCGGGCTCACCCGCGACCGTCACTACGGCATCTGCCGTCTCGCCTCGCAGCCGTTCCTGGTTGTGGACACCGGGGGTCTGTCGGGCACTGATGACGGAATGGACGGGCTTACCGCGCGTCAGGTCGAACTCGCCATTGCGGAGGCGGGCGTCGTGGTGTTCGTGACCGACGCGCGCTCCGGATTGATGGCGCTGGATCGGGAAATCCTGGCATCGCTGCGCAAAACCGGCAAACCGATCCTCGTCGCAGTGAACAAAACCGATGGTCTGGATGAGGAACTCGCTCTCGCAGAATTTTCCACCTTGGGACTTTCCGCGCTGGTTGCGACCGCTGCCTCGCACGGACGCGGCGTGGATGACCTCGTTGAGGCGCTGCAGCCACACCTGCCGGTCGATGCGGAACCCGAGCCCGAAGCCGATGGCGGCGTGCGCGTCGCGATTGTCGGCCGACCCAACGTTGGCAAATCCACGCTCGTGAATCGGCTGCTTGGCGAAGACCGCGTTGTTGTCTCCGACGTCGCAGGTACCACGCGTGATTCGATCCGCGTGCAGATCGAGCGCGACGGCAAACGCTACACATTGATCGATACCGCAGGCGTCAGGCGTCGTGCCCGCGTCGAAGAAGCGATTGAGAAATTCAGCGTCATCAAAACGCTGCAGTCGATCGCCGCGGCACAGGTGGTCGTTCTCCTGCTGGATGCGCAGGAAGGCGTGTCGGAGCAGGACGCTACGCTGATCGGCCACGTGCTGAATGAGGCGCGCGCGCTGGTGGTTGTCGTCAACAAATGGGATAACATCACAACGTATCAACGCGAGCGCTGCGAGACTGAACTCGACCGCAAACTGGATTTCGTCGCCTATGCGGAACGCGTTTTCATTTCCGCGCTGCACGGTTCGGGCATGCGTGAACTGATGCGTTCAGTCGATCGCGCCTATGCGTCGGCCACCAAGCAGTTCAGTTCATCGGAATTGAATCGCGCCTTGATTGCGGCCTTTGAGGGATATCAGCCTCCCCTGGTACGAGGTCATGCGCCCAAGTTGCGCTACGCGCATCCCGGCGGTACCAATCCTCCGACGATCGTGATCCACGGTAGCCGAACCAAACATATTGCCGAAAGCTACCGGCGCTATCTGGAAAATTTCTTCCGCAAACGGTTCAAGCTGGTCGGCACGCCGATACGCATCGAATTCCGCGATGGTGAGAATCCGTTTGCCGGGCGCAAGAACGAATTGACGGATCGCCAGGTGCGGCAGCGCAAGCGCTTGATGCGGCATAACAAGAAGTCTTGAAATGGCCGAAGCGGCCGTTGCGTCAGCATCGGGAGTTTTGGCAGCGGTTCTCGCCGGCGGTGCCGCGAGCAGACTCGGCGGGCGCGACAAAGGACTGGTTGTCTGGCGGGGACGCGAGCTGGTGTGCTGGTCTGTCGAGGCAATGGCGAACCAGGTCGATGAAGTCTTGATCGTCGCCAACCGTCATCTTGGGGACTACGCGCGTCACGCGCGGGTTGTTCCGGATGGAAACGCCGGTCATCGGGGACCTCTCGAAGGAATTGCCACGGCGCTGCGCGTCACCCGACAGCCACTGGTGTTGGTCGTGCCGGTGGATTGCCCACAACCGCCTGCCGATCTGGCACGACGATTGCGCAGCGCGCTGGATCTCACGTGTCGCGCTGCAGTCGCCCACGATGGTGAACGTCGCCAACCCCTGTTTGCGTTGTACGACGCGTCGTTTGCGGACAGCGCTCAAAAGGCAGCACAAGAGGATTGGCCGGTCTGGCGCTGGCAGAATTCAATCGGTGTTGCCGAGGTCGATTTTCACGATTGCGCAAGACGTTTCCGCAATCTGAATTCCGCGGCCGATTTTGAAGCCTTGGATGATATTCAGCATGAATGAACCATCTGAACAACATTCTATATCCGTGGACGATGCCGCAACACGTGTCATTGCGGCGGTCGGCGATTTCCGCGTTCCGGTTGAAAATGTCGAACTGGATCAGGCTCTGGCACGCGTGCTGGCAATCGACGTGGTCGCACCAAACGACGTGCCGGGATGGGCGAATTCCGCGATGGACGGCTACGCGCTGCGTGCTGCGGATTTGCAGTCAGCCGGCTCACGGGTATTGACCCTGGTCGGTACTCGCCTGGCAGGAGATAGCCGGGATGCCATGGTGGGCGAGGGCGAGTGCGTGCGGGTCACCACCGGTGCGCCATTGCCGCGCGGCGCGGACACCGTCGTGATGAAGGAGCAAACGCATTGCGCGGACGACCGCGTGACTATCGACGCCGTGTTGGCCGCTGGCACGAATGTGCGGCCCGCAGGTGAAGACTATCGCGTTGGGGACGCGGCCTTGTCGGCGGGTACGCGCCTGAGCCCGGCTGGTTTGGGTGTGCTCGCTTCCTTCGGAATGCAACAGGTTTCCGTGCGCCGGCGCCCGCGCGTTGCGCTGTTGACCAGCGGCGACGAAGTCGTGCTCCCCGGTGAAGATCTGCCGATTGGCTTTGTTTACAATTCCAACAAATTCAGCCTGTCCGGGATGCTGCGCCAGGCAGGTGCGGAGCTGGTCCTGCAGCGCCATATGCGTGACCGGCCTGACGAAATGGCCGGCATTCTGACTGAGGCCGCCTCGGGCGCCGATGTCGTCATAACCTGTGGCGGCGTGTCGGCCGGCGAAGCCGACTACATGCCCGACCTGCTACGTCGCCTGGGACGTGTGGATTTTTGGAAAGTGCGCATGAAGCCGGGTATGCCCCTGCTGTTTGGCAGAATTGGAAGCACTCTGGTATTCGGCTTGCCGGGCAATCCAGTGTCGGGCGTCGCAACCTTCCTGCGCCTGGTCCGTCCCGCTCTGGATGCCATGACCGGTTCGATCGGCGGCGCAATCAGGACGCAGTATGCGCGCCTGGCCACGCCGATTCGCAAAACGCATGCACGCGCCGAGTTTCAGCGCGCTCGCATGGCGAGTCGCGCGGATGGCAGTTTGTGGGCGGAACCGTTTCCCCGGCAAGGCTCCGGCGTGTTGCGCAGCGTCGCCGAGGCCGATTGCCTGATCGTGCTCGGCGAGTCGATTTCCGAACTTGCGGTCGGCGATGTGGTCGAAATCCTGCCGTTGCCGGGAGTCAATTGACATGACGAATTCCAGCGATCGACGCGCGAGTCTCATCGACGAGCTGCGATCGCGAGTGCCCGAACGTGAGCCGCAGGCCGCCTTGGAACGACAACGCAGCGGCGCCTTGCTGATCGACGTGCGCGAAGACCACGAGCGAGCGGCAGGCTCCCCGCTCGAAGCGCTGGGCGTGTCACGCAGCGTACTTGAGCTGCGCATTGCTTCGTTGGTGCCGGACCTCGGACGAGAGATTCTGACCTTGTGCGGCAGCGGCCAGCGCTCCCTGCTGGCTGCGGATGCGTTGCTGCGCATGGGATACCACAACGTTGCGTCGGTTCGCGGCGGTTTTGCCGAGTGGAAAATGCAAGGGTTTCCTTTCTCCGCTTCAGAAGCGCTTGACGCAGACGCGGCGGACCGGTATTCGCGGCACGTGTTGCTGCCTGAGCTTGGCATCGCCGGTCAGGCGCGACTGTCCGACGCACGCGTCACCCTGGTTGGCGCCGGCGGACTGGGCTCGCCCGCAGCGTTGTATCTCGCAGCGGCGGGCATCGGACATCTGCGCCTGATCGACGACGATCGCGTCGAACGTTCCAATCTGCAGCGCCAGATCGTGCATGCGGATGCGCGGGTCGGCCTGTTCAAGACCGAATCCGCGCGCATTGGTCTCCAAGCGCTCAATCCGCGCATCCAGATCGAAATGCACTCGACCCGACTGCGCGCGGAAAATGTCGAAGCGCTATTGCGCGACAGCGATGTCGTGATCGATGGCGCCGACAATTTTCCGACTCGTTATCTGATCAACGCGGCCTGTCGGAATCTGCGTCTGCCGTGGGTATACGGTGCCGTGCATCGCTTCACGGGGCAGGTTGCCGTGTTCGATCCTCGCAACATTGCCTCGCCGTGCTACCGCTGCCTGTTTCCACACCCGCCGTCCGCTGCCGATGCACCCAATTGCGCTGAAGCCGGCGTGCTGGGCGTGCTGCCCGGCGTCATTGGCGTGCTGCAGGCGACTGAAGCGATCAAGCTCGTGCTTGGTCTAGGTCAGGCCCTGGTTGGTCGTCTCTTGTGTTACGACGCGCTTGCCGGTCAGTTTCGGGAATTGCGACTTGGACGCGACCCTCAGTGTCCTGGTTGCGCGGAGCAGGTCGGATCAGTGGCTTACGCGGATATCGCAGCGATATGCGCCGCGCCGTGAAGGCGCTGAATTGCGCGGATCAACCGCCATGTCGCTGTTGTGCCGCTTGGAAGGCGGCAAGCTGCGCCACGGTCGCCTCAGGCTGATGAAGTTCTTTCCATTGCGTGAACGGCATTCCGTATATTTTTTCCCGTGCCGCGTCGCGGCTGAGTTCTGCGCCGTGCTGCGTCGCGGCCTCGCGGTACCAGTCGGCGAGACAGTTGCGGCAGAAGCCGGCCAGGATCATCAGGTCGATGTTCTGCACGTCGTTGCGATGCTGCAAATGCGCGCAAAGACGGCGAAATGCGGCGGCTTCGAGTTCGGTCTGAATGTCCATGGCCAGTGCCTCTGAAATGCGGAGCGATAGTCTACCGTTTGAGGCGATGTGCCTGGACGTGGATAATGCGCGGCTTTCCGCCAGCGAATCTGACATGACCGCCCAAATCCTGGACGGCAAACGCGTCGCCGAAACCGTGTTGGCAAGTATCCAGGCGCGCGTTGCTGTGCGCGTCGGCCAAGGCATGCCGCGTCCTGGTCTGGCGGTGATCCTGGTTGGCCAGGATCCGGCATCGGGCGTTTACGTGCGCAACAAGCGCAAAGCCTGCAAGCAGGTCGGGTTCCGTTCGTTCGATCACGACTTGCCAGCGACGACGACCGAAGCTGCGCTGCACGACCTTGTCGACCGCCTGAACGCCGATGATCGGGTGCATGGGATCCTGTTGCAGTTGCCGCTGCCCGACCATATCGACGCCACCGAGCTGATCAACCGCATCGACCCGCGCAAGGACGTCGACGGTTTTCATCCCACCAATGTGGGGGCCCTGGTTTTGCGCCAGCGTGGCCTGCGACCCTGTACGCCCAAGGGAGTCATGACGCTGCTGGCGCATACAGATCGCCCCGTGCGTGGTGCGCATGCGGTGGTCGTCGGTGTCTCCAATCACGTGGGGCGCCCGATGGTGCTGGAACTCATGCTCGCCGGTTGCACAACGACCTGTTGCCACAAATTCACCCACGATCTCGCACACTACGTCGCACAGGCGGACATCCTGGTGGTCGCGGTAGGCCGACCGGGGTTGGTGCGGGGAGAATGGGTCAAGCCGGGTGCAGTCGTCATCGATGTCGGCATCAATCGGCTTGATGACGGTTCGCTGGTCGGCGATGTCGAATTCAAATCCGCAGCAGCGCGCGCATCGTGGATCACGCCGGTGCCTGGCGGTGTCGGTCGCATGACCGTGGCGACGCTGATTGAAAATACGCTGGAAGCCGCCGAGACGTTTTTCGACTGATCCGGCAGATCACAGGAATGCGCGTGAAGATTTATAAATGGTTAATAGTGAGTTTTGTTGGTATTGTGTCGGTGCTGTCGGGCGGGTGCGCGAGTCTGGTGAACCGCGCCACGCAGCGTTTTGCCGATAATCTCGCAGTGGCCATCCTCAACCAGGATGACCCTGGCACCGTGCGGGACGGTGTTCCGGCTTATCTGCTGCTGATTGATTCCTTGATCCAGGGGGATCCGCAGAATGCCGGATCGCTGCTGGCTGGCGCGAAACTCTACGGCGCGTATGCTGGCGGCTTCGTCGGTACCGATGTCGAGCGCGGCAAACGCCTGGCGACGCGGGCGTACGACTATGCGCGGCGTGCCACCTGCGTGCGCCAGAAGCCGCTGTGCGCCGTCCTGAGCGCGCCGTTTGAAGCGTTTGCGACGATCGTGGCCAAGACTACAGCGCGCGATGTTGATCTGTTGAACGGGCTTGGCGCGGCTTGGGCAACCCGCATTCAGCAGGACAGCGGCGACTGGAATGCGATTGCCGATCTGCCCAAGGTGCAATTGCTGTTTGATCGCCTGATCGCGCTGTCGCCGGACTATGACCAGGGTTCGCCGTATATGGTGCTCGGAGTGCTGCATTCACTGCGGCCGGCGTCGCTGGGGGGGAAACCGGAATTGGGTCAACAGAATTTCGAGCAGGCAATCGCACGTTCACAGGGCCGCAACCTGATGGCCAAGGCGCTGTACGCGCAGTACTACGCACGTCTCGTGTTCGATCAAACCCTGCATGACCGTTTGTTGCAGGAAGTCCTGAGCGCGGCGCCGGAGGCGCCAGGCATGACGCTCATGAACTCACTGGCACAGCAGCGCGCGCGTGCCTTGCTCGAATCTGGAAAAGAGTACTTTTAATTATTGCGCCGCCTTTGGCAGCGCGTGGAGTGATTTGATGAAAACGCAGTCGTGGATGTCGGGTTTGCTGTTCTGCGCCCTGTTGGCAGGTTCGGTACAGGCCGCAGAAGTGATCAAAATTGCCACTGTCGCGCCAGATGGAACAGCCTGGATGCGCGAAATGCGCGCGGGCGGCGAAGCCGTCAAGCAGCGCACCGAAGGAAGGGTTGAGATCAAGTTCTACCCGGGTGGCGTCATGGGCGACTCCGCCACGGTGCTGCGCAAGATCAAGATCGGGCAATTGCAGGGCGGTGCCTTTACCGGCGGAGAGATTTCGGGTATCGATCCCGATATCCAGTTGTACAGTCTTCCATTCCTGTTCAAGGACTTGACCGAGATCGATGCGATACGCGCCAAACTCGACGGGCGAATCAAGTCGAGCCTGGAACCGAAGGGATTCGTCGCGCTGGGTCTGTCGGGCGGCGGATTCGCGTATCTAATGAGCACCCGGGATATCAAGACCCAGGAGCAGCTCAAGGGGGCGAAGGTATGGGTGCCGCAGGGCGACTACATCGCCGAAGTCGCCTTCAAGGCAGCCGGCGTCAGTCCGATCTCGCTGCCTCTGGCGGACGTCTATACCAGCCTTCAGACGGGTTTGATCGACACGGCCGCTAACACCACCGCTGGGAGCATTGCTTTCCAGTGGCACACCAAGATCAAGCACATCATCGACCTGCCGGTTTCCTACGTGGTTGGCGTGCTCGCGGTCGACAAGAAGGTATTCGACAAGCTGTCGCCCGCCGATCAGACCGGCGTGCGCGAGGAGATCGCCAAGGCGTTCGCCAAGCTTGATCAGGTCAGCCGCGACGACAACGCGAAAGCACTGGAAACGCTGAAGGGGCAGGGCATCACCGTGTACAAGCCCAGTGATGCCGAAAACAGCCTCTGGCAGAAAGTCGGCAGTGATGCGGCGCGACAGCTGGAAAGCGAAAAAGCATTTTCTCCGGAATTGTACAAAGCATTGAACGATGAAGTTGCCGCCGTGCGCGGTGGCGGCAAGAAGTAGTCGCGTGCGCGTACGCCTGGGGCGCCTGCTCGAAATTCTGCATCGCGGCGAAGATTGGCTGTTGACCATTCTGGTGCTGGCGCTGGTGCTGCTGGCCGGCGCACAGATCCTGCTGCGCAACGTGTTCGATAGCGGACTCACGTGGGCGGAGCCGTTGTTGCGCACGCTGGTGCTGTGGAGTGCGATGCTCGGTGCAATGTTGGCGACGCGGGAAGATCAACACATCGCGCTCGATTTCATCGCGCGATTTGCACAGGGCACAGCGCTGCGTGTCGCGCGATTCCTCGCGTTCGGATTCGCCGCAGCGTTCTGCGCTGCCATGACCTGGCATACGCTGGGCTTGGTCGCGCTTGATCGCGAAGGAGCGACGCCAGGGGTGATCAGCCTGCCGGCGTGGTGGCTGGAGTGCATTCTGCCGTTCGGGTTTGCCGTCATGGCGCTACGTTTCGCCCTGCGCGCGGTGTTGCCGCCCGTGCCCGCGGACAGCATTGCCGAAGCGGTTGTGGAGCCGAAAGCATGATCGTGCTGATCATCGTGGCCCTGCTACTGCTAGCCGCCATGGGGGCGCCGCTGTTCGCTCTGCTTGGTGCGATTGCGTTGATCGGGTTCCATTACGCGGGGCAATCCGGCGTGGCTGTCGCGGTCGAGTTCTATCGGCTCTCCGATATGCCGGCACTGATCGCGATTCCACTTTTCACGCTGGCTGGCTACCTGCTCGCCGAGAGCCAGACGCCACGTCGCCTCGTGCGTCTGACCAACGTACTGTTTGGCTGGATGCCGGGTGGTCTTGCGATAGTCGCCGTGTGTGCCTGCACCCTGTTCACCGCGTTCACTGGCGCGACGGGCGTCACCATCATCGCTCTCGGTGCAGTGCTTTACCCGGCATTGCGCCAAGCCAATTATGGCGAAAATTTTACATTGGGATTATTGACCGCGTCGGGCAGCCTGGGCCTGTTGCTGGTGCCATCGATGCCGCTGATCCTCTACGGTGTCGTCGCCCAGCAGTTCCAGACCAATCCCCCCGTGAGCATCGATGCGCTGTTCCGCGCAGGCGTGCTGCCGTGCCTGTTGATGGTGGTACTGCTCGGTCTCTACAGCGCATGGCATGTGCGGCACGTACCGCGCCCACCGCGCGCAACCGCTGCAGAACTCTGGGCAGCGACACGCGACGCGGTATGGGAAATCCCGCTGCCATTCGTCATCCTTGCCGGCATCTATTCGGGAAAGCTGGCCGCATCCGAAGCTGCCGCGGCAACTGCTCTCTACGTGCTGATCGTGACCGTACTGATCCGCCGCGAGATCCCGCTACGCGAATTGCCGCGGGTGATTCGCCACGCGATGATTCTGGTTGGCGGCATCCTCGTGATCCTCGGTTTTTCGCTGGCCTTGACCAACTGGCTGATCGATGCCGAAGTGCCGGACAAGTTGTTCCAGTTCCTGCGCACACAGATTCCGGAAGATCGACCGCTGCTGTTTTTGCTTGCGCTGAATCTGTTCCTGCTGGTGTTTGGAATGTTGCTGGAAGGATTTCCCGCGATCATTCTGCTGGTGCCTCTGGTATTGCCCGTGGCCTTGCGCTACGGCGTCGATCCGGTACACCTCGGCATCATTTTCCTGGCAAATTTGCAGCTCGGTATTTTCTTCCCGCCACTGGGTATCAACCTATACATCGCCAGTGCGCGCTTCCGTCGACCCGTGATGACCCTGGTACGTGCCGCGGTACCGTTCTTCCTGATCATGTTCGCTGCCACTTTGATCATCACCTATTCCCCCTATATCTGGCGCGCGCTGGGCTTCGGGGCGCACTAAGAAGGACCCGCAGGCTTGCGTGACGGCATGACTGATCGCGGCGCGCCTTTTTGGCATGACGCGGACGCAACACGACTGTCACAGCCTCTGGTTAGTTTGTGCGGCAACGCGACCGCTTCGGGTCGCCTGCCGGCGACCCGCGCATGTCCAGCCCTTCGCTGCGAGACAAGATCGATCAACGCGTTTTCGACGCGATCTATTCACGCAGTCTGGTATACAACACCTGCTGGGAAGACCCGGCTGTCGATCGTCGCGCGCTGGCGCTGGGTCCGGACGACACGGTCCTCGTGATCACGAGCGCCGGATGCAACGCCCTTGACTACGCCTTGCAGTCGCCGCGCCGGATTCACGCTGTCGATGCCAACCCGCGTCAGAATGCGCTGCTGGAGCTGAAGATAGCGGGTATCCGCAGGCTGGAATTCGACGATTTCTTCGCCATGTTCGGTGACGGCTATCACGCCGATTTTTGCCATTTGTACCGTAGCAGGTTGCGTGCGGAGCTTTCGCCGTTCGCGCAGGACTGGTGGGACCGGCACCAATCCTGGTTCACGAGTGCCCGCGGCAGCTTTTATTTTCACGGACTGTCGGGACTGGTGGCGCGCGGCGCGCGGGTCTACCTGTCGGCCCGCCCGCGCCTGCGCGAGGCCGTCGCCGGCTTGTTCGAGGCGCCCGACATTGATGCACAGCGTCGCATATACGACACTCACGTCGCGCCGCTGCTCTGGAATCGAGTGGTCAACTGGGTGATCTCACGCCAGTTCATGATGAGTCTCCTGGGCGTGCCCTATCCGCAGCGCAAGCTGGTTGAAGCCCAGCACCATGGTGGCGTGGCGGGATATATCCGCGACTGCGTCAAATATGTTTTCCGGCAACTTCCGCTGCGCGACAACTACTTCTGGCGCGTTTATGTCACGGGGCGCTATGCGCGCGATTGCTGCCCGGAATATTTGAAGAAAGATAATTTTCAACGTCTCAAAGACGGACTGGCCGATCGGATCGAGGTCCATACCTCGACGGTGACCCGGTTCCTGGCAGGTCATGAGGGTCAGATCTCCCGCTATGTGCTGCTCGATCACATGGACTGGATGAGCGCCTGCCAACCTGCGGCGCTGACCGAGGAGTGGGAAGCCATCCTCACCAGGGCGGCGCCTGGGGCACGTATCCTGCTGCGCAGCGCACATTGCAGGCCTGCGTATCTGGACGAAATACGCGTCGGAAACCAGCAACGTCCGCTGCGTGAAGTGCTCCACTTCAAGGATGATTTCGCCGATGCGTTGCAACCCCTGGACCGCGTGCATACCTACGCCGGCTTCGTGATCGCCGATGCGCCTGCCTGACGTCCTGCGCGGCGACATGGGAGTGATTGCGCAACTTCTGCGCGGCATGCCGCAACACGCTGATCACGCGCAGCGGCTCTCGACGTTCTATGCGCCCCAGGCGGCGCAGTACGATCGATTCCGCGAACGACTCTTGCGCGGACGCGCCGAGATGATTGCGCAACTGCCGCTGTTCAGCGGCGCCCGCGTCGTGGAACTGGGCGCTGGAACCGGACGCAATGTGGATTTCTTCGGGACAGCGGTCGAACGGATCGGCTCGATCCAGCTGGTCGATCTGTGCGAACCGCTGCTGGTGCAGGCCCGCGAACGGGCGAGTCGGCAGGCGAAGATCCAGGTCATCTGCGCGGACGCCACTACCTGGCGACCCGGGCAGGCCGTCGACTGCGTCTACCTTTCCTATTCCCTCAGCATGATTCCCGATTGGCGCCGGGCGATCCGCAATGCGCTGTCCATGCTAAAGCCGGGCGGTGTGTTGGGTGTTGTGGATTTCTATATATCGGCACGTCGCGCGCTGCCTGGTTGTGTGCAGCACGGTGCAGTGACGCGAAGCTTCTGGCCGCGCTGGTTCCGCCACGATGGCGTGCGACTGGATCCCGAACAGTTGTTGACGCTACGCGAGCAATTGCCCGATCACGAATTGGTTGAGTGTCGCGGCGCCGTGCCGTACCTGCCGCTGTTGCGCGTGCCGTACTTCACGTTTGTCGGGCGCAAACCGCGATGATGTCGACGCGGGTGCGCGCCGTTTTCATTTCCGACGTGCATCTTGGTACCCGTGCCTGCCAGGCGGATCAGCTACTCGCCTTTCTGCGCGCCTACAGCGCCGAGTACCTCTACCTGATCGGCGATATCGTGGACTTCTGGGCGATGCGACGCGAAGTGCACTGGACGCCCGCACAGAATACGGTCGTACAAAAAGTGTTACGCCGCGCACGCCACGGTGAACGCGTCATCTTCATACCAGGCAACCACGACGAAGCCTTGCGCGAATACGTCGGCACCGGCTTCGGTGATATCCGCCTTGAACGGGAATGGGTGCACACCACGGTGACCGGCAAGCGCTACGCGTTGCTGCACGGCGACGAGTTTGATCAGGTGACGCGCTATCACCGCTGGATCGCCGTGCTCGGGGACACGCTGTATGGCTTGCTGGTGCGCGGCAATGTCTGGTTGTCCTGGGTACGCCGCAGGCTGGGCATCTCCGGCTACTGGTCGCTGGCCGGGTATGCCAAGCGCAAGGTCAAGGCCGCAGTGAATTTCATCGACAATTTCGAAGAATCCGTCGTTCGCGGCGCACGCGAGCGAATGGTCGACGGGGTCATTTGTGGCCACATACATGCGGCAGCAATCAAGCAGATCGATGACATCGCCTACGTCAATTGCGGCGACTGGGTCGACAGTTGCACCGCCATTGTCGAACACCACGATGGCCGCCTGGAACTGATCGAATGGGGTATTGATGCATCGCCGCAGCTGCCGATGCCCGGAATCGAACCCGCTTATCCATGAAGCGTGGCGCACGTTTTTTACAGCGACCGCGAGTTTCCGTATAATCCCGTTTTTGCGACGGTCCAAAGCGCATGCGCATCCTCGCCGAAGCCCTGACGTTTGACGACGTCTCGCTCGTTCCCGCCTATTCCAACGTCCTGCCGAAGGACGTGAATCTCTCCACGCGGCTGACCCGCAACATCCGCCTGAACATCCCCGTGCTCGCCGCGGCCATGGACACGGTTACCGAAGCGCGGCTGGCCATTACGATGGCGCAGTGCGGTGGCATCGGCATCATCCACAAGAACATGCCGATCGAACGCCAGGCCGACGAAGTGCGGCTGGTCAAGAAGTTCGAAGCCGGCGTGATCCGCGATCCGATTACCGTTGGGCCGGATACCTCGATTCGCGAAGTCATGCAAATCGTGCGGGCGCGAAACATTTCCGGTGTTCCGGTAGTCGAGGGCGAGCAACTGGTTGGCATCGTGACCAACCGGGACCTGCGTTTTGAAAAGCGTCCCGAAGATCCCGTGCGCAATATCATGACGCGCAAGGATCGCCTGATCACCGTGAAGGAAGGGGCGGCGGAAGACGAAGTGCTCGCGCTGCTGCACCGGCACCGCATCGAGAAAGTGCTGGTCGTTGACGACAGCTATTGCCTGCGCGGTTTGATCACCGTGAAGGACATCCAGAAAGCGCGTGACAATCCGAATGCGGCAAAAGACAGTCACGAACGCCTGCGGGTCGGTGCGGCGGTGGGAGTCGGTGGTGATACCGAAGCACGCGTCGCGGCGCTGGTAGAGGCGGGCGTTGACGTACTTGTCGTGGACACCGCGCACGGCCATTCGCAGGGCGTGCTTGATCGTGTGCGCTGGGTGAAAAAGAACTTTCCACAAATGCAGGTTATCGGTGGCAACATCGTCACTGGTGATGCCGCACTGGCTCTGGTCGACGCGGGCGCGGATGCGATCAAGGTCGGTGTCGGTCCCGGCTCGATCTGCACCACGCGCATCGTCGCAGGCGTTGGCGTTCCGCAGATCACGGCAGTGAGCATGGTGGCCGAGGCGCTGAAGAATGCCAACGTACCGCTGATTGCCGATGGTGGCATCCGTTATTCGGGTGACATCGCCAAGGCGCTGGTCGCCGGCGCATCCTGCGTGATGATCGGTGGCATGTTCGCCGGCACCGAAGAGGCGCCCGGTGAAGTCGAGCTGTACCAGGGCCGTTCCTACAAGAGCTATCGCGGCATGGGATCACTCGGCGCGATGCAGAAAGGCTCCAAGGATCGCTACTTCCAGGACGACACCGACGCGGACAAATTGGTTCCGGAAGGGATTGAAGGCCGCGTGCCGTATCGCGGTCCGCTGCGTAGCATCGTGCACCAATTGGTCGGTGGACTGCGTGCCTCGATGGGTTATGTCGGTTGCGCCACCGTCGAAGACCTGCATGCGAAGCCGCAGTTCGTGCGCATCACCAGCGCCGGCGTTCGCGAATCACATGTGCACGATGTGGCCATCACGAAGGAAGCGCCGAATTATCGGCTGGATTGATGCGAACCTCGCGGCTCGCGGCGGTATTGATGCTGTTCAGTGCGAACGCCGGCATCGCTGCCGGGTCGAAAGCTCAGTTGGAGGTCGAGATGGGCGGAAAATCCTACCCGGTCGACGCTGAAGGATTCGTTGACATCCCGCAGGTGGATGCCGGCGCGCTGCGTTTGCGCGTGCGCGAAAAGGAAAATGTCCAGTTGCGGGTGAGCGGTCTCGGATTCGACGTGCCGCGGGGGTATCGTCTCGAGCACGACCCGACACCCCCGGAATCCTGGACCTTTGACGGCGACGAGACGATGCTGACCGTGTATCGCAACGAAGCGGACGATCCACAAACGCCGGCGCAGTTCCTCGCGGAAATGTTGCGGATCGGCGGACATGTCTGCGTACCCGAAGCGATCTCGCTGCATGCCGCCGCGCATGAGTTCCCGGGCAGCGTATGCGACGTAGTCCACGGGGAAATCCGCACGCGCCGCGAGGTATATCTGATTGCCGCTGCGAAGGCGCGCTGGATGTTCTCGTTCATGCTGGTGCGTTCGAAGGACAAGCCACCCAGCACTGCTTGGGCGCAATTGAAGCGCCAGGTTTCCACTACGCTGACATTGGAAAAACCGTGACTGATATCCACCAGCACAAGATTCTGATCCTCGATTTTGGCGCGCAGTACACCCAGCTGATCGCGCGACGCATTCGCGAGATTGGCGTGTATTGCGAGATCTGGGCCTGGGATCACGATCCTGCCGACATCGCGAAATTCTCGCCTCGCGCAATCATTCTGTCGGGCGGTCCCGAGTCAGTGACCGAGGCCGATTCACCGCGCGCGCCGCAGAAGATATTCGAGCTCGGCGTTCCGGTGCTCGGTATCTGCTATGGCATGCAGGCCATGGCGGAGCAGTTGGGCGGAAAGGTCGAAGGCGGGCATCACCGGGAATTCGGTTACGCCCAGGTGCGTGTGACCAGTGTATGCCGGCTGTTCGATGGCCTGACCAGCGATGCCCCGGCAGTGGCGCTGCTCGGTGAAGGCGAGACCTGGATGGGCGAGCAAGGCGGTGCAGCACTGCCGCGCAATGCGCTGTTGCCGACCATCGATCTCGACGTCTGGATGTCGCACGGCGATCGCGTCACGAGCCTGCCGGCCGGATTCGCTGCCGTGGGTTCCACCGCATCGTTGCCGTTTGCCGCGATGGCCGACGAGGCGCGTCACTACTACGGCGTGCAGTTCCATCCCGAGGTCACGCATACGAAGCAGGGCGCGGCGTTGCTGCGCCGCTTTGTTGTGGATATTGCGGGTTGTGATACATTGTGGACAGCTGCCAACATCATCGACGATGCGGTTGCGCGCGTACGCACCCAGGTCGGCGACGGCACGGTGCTGTTGGGTCTGTCAGGCGGCGTCGATTCGTCGGTCGTCGCAGCCCTGCTCAAACGCGCCATCGGCGCGCAACTGGTGTGCGTTTTCGTCGATACCGGCCTGCTGCGCTTCCGCGAAGGCGATCAGGTCATGGCGACCATGGCCGAGCACATGGGAGTCAAGGTGATCCGCGTCGACGCGGCGCAGCGCTATTTTGAGGCGCTCGCTGGCATCGACGAACCCGAGGCGAAGCGCAAGATCATCGGCCGCTTGTTCGTCGAGATCTTCGAGGAAGAGTCTGCCAAGCTGAGCGACGTGCGCTGGCTGGCGCAGGGTACGATTTATCCCGACGTGATCGAATCCGCCGGCAGCAAAACCGGCAAGGCGCACGTAATCAAGAGCCATCACAACGTGGGTGGCCTGCCTGAGCACATGAAACTGTGTCTGGTCGAGCCCTTGCGCGAACTGTTCAAGGACGAAGTGCGACGCATGGGAGTCGAACTCGGACTGCCGCGCGAGATGGTTTACCGTCACCCATTTCCGGGTCCAGGTCTTGGCGTGCGCGTGCTCGGCGAAGTGAAACGCGAGTACGTGGATTTGCTGCAGCGCGCTGACGCGATTTTCATCGATGAACTGCGCGCACATAATCTCTATGACAAGACCAGTCAGGCGTTCGCCGTGTTTCTGCCCGTGAAGTCGGTTGGCGTGGTGGGTGACGCGCGTGCATACGAATGGGTGATTGCGCTGCGCGCGGTTGAAACCATCGATTTCATGACCGCGCACTGGGCGCATCTGCCGTACGAATTTCTCGGTGCCGTGTCGAAGCGGATCATCAATGAACTGCCCGGCGTCTCACGCGTGGTGTACGACATCAGCGGCAAGCCACCTGCCACCATCGAGTGGGAGTAGGGTTTCGTCGATGCAGCATCGTACCTTCCGCGTCGGCGCCGCGTTGTCGCGCGCGCTCGCCCTGATGACGACGCGTAACCGGTCCGGAAGCGTTCTGTCGTGAGCGAATCCGTCACGCTGCCGGACGAACAGGACCAGGGCTGGATGCAGCGCGCGCTCGCGCTGGCTCGTCACGCGGAAAGCGCAGACGGTGAAGTGCCGGTCGGCGCGGTACTGGTTCTGGAGGGACAGGAGATCGGCGCTGGCTGGAATCGCAATATCACCTTGAACGACGTCAGTGCGCACGCGGAAATCCAGACGCTGCGCGATGCCGGCCAGCGTGTAAAGAATTACCGTTTTCCAGGATCTACACTTTACGTCACTCTGGAGCCCTGCGCGATGTGCGCCATGGCGCTGGTGCATGCGCGGGTCGCGCGCGTTGTCTACGCGGCGACCGATCCGAAAACCGGTGCAGCAGGTAGCGTATTCGATACGCTCGTGTCGGAGCGTCATAACCATCGCATTGATGTCCGTGGCGGCGTCTGTGCAGATGACGCTGGAGAACTGTTGCGCGAGTTTTTCCGGAAGCGGCGCTAAGGACGTTCCCGATCGGCAGCGGGGATCTTGTGCGCGGCGCGTTGTTGCTCGTACCATCGAATTTCTTCCAATCTCCCGATTGTCCACCCGAGTCCGACATTCTCCCGGACACGTCGGCATCGATGCGATGCTGCCGAGCGACAAGTTCAATGGGCTTGAGACGAAGGCTTCATGCGCGCCTGGGCGAAGTGGCTGGAGACGGCGTGGACCAGTCGAGCTTGTGCAGCGACGCGTGCGGTACATCGATTTCCGCCATCGCACCGAATGGCCATCCATGCGCAGCGCAGAGCAGCCAGCGAATCACCGCGCCATGCGTGACAACAAGAACATGCCGGCCGTTCGCATGGTCAACGATGCGGTCAATCGCGGCACGCAGGCGCTCGCCAAATGACGAGAATTTTTCGGCATGAGGCGGCGGGTATCGCCCGGGATCGGCTCGCAGGCGTGCGACAGCGTCGGGCTCGCTGATGACGAGGCTGTCCAGCGTACGCCCCTGCCATTCACCAAAATGGTATTCGATCAGGCGCGGATCGATCGAGCAGGTCAGCGCGGTTTCTTCGGCGTAGCATTGCGCAAATTCCGCGCACCGACGCAGGCTGGAGGTCACGATCCAATCCCAGGCACCATCGGCAGTCGCCTGCCGGAGCTGCCGCCAACCGAGTTCGCTCAACGTGTCGTCGAGTTGTCCGCGGTAGCTCTGCTGCGCGGTGTCGCCATGACGCAGCAGGTCGATGCGGGTCGTGTTCTGGCCCTTTGCACTCATGCGCGGGTCGATACCCCCGCTTGTGCAAAACTTGCCATTTTTGCATGCAGAGTGCAGGCGAGCTGCAGCAGTGGGGCAGCCAGCGCGGCGCCACTGCCTTCGCCGAGGCGCAAGTCCAGGTCGAGCAGGGCACGTGCCCGCAGCGCGTGCAGCACGCGTTGGTGACCGAGTTCCGCCGATCGGTGCGCAAACAGCATCCAGTCGCGACAGGCGGGGTTGATCGAAACCGCGGCGAGCGCGGCCACAGTGGCGATGAAGCCATCAACAAGAATCGCGATGCCGTGTTGAGCGGCGGCGATCATCGACCCCGCCAGCGCAGCGATTTCGAAGCCGCCGATTCTGCGCAGGATTTCCCAAGGAGCCTCAAGCATTCCGGCATGGAAGGACAATGCGCGCGCCACGACGTTCGCCTTGTGCGCGACACCCGCCGTGTCGACACCGGTTCCTGCGCCGACCAGCTCCGTCGGTGCTGCCTTCAGCAGCGCGCAGGCCAATGCGCTGGCTACGGTGGTATTCGCGATGCCCATTTCGCCACCAATGAACAAATCGCTATTTTCCCGGCGCGCCGAGATGATGCTGTCCAGTCCGGCGTTCATTGCCTGGCGCAGTTCCGACTCCTGCATGGCGCTTGCAACCGTGAAATTTGCCGTGGAGGCCGAAATCCACTCGCGACGCACGCCTGCGATGGGGCCACAGTCGTTCACTGTACCCAAGTGCACAACTTCCAGGTGAGCCTTCAGTGCACGTGCGAGTACGCTGATCGCCGCGCCGCCGCTGGCGAAATTGCGCACCATTTCGCCGGTCACGACTTGGGGGTAGGCGGATACGGATTCCTCTGCGACGCCGTGGTCGGCAGCATAGACGCTGATCCAGATACGCTCGATTTGCGGGAAAGGTGTGCCTTGCAGACCCGCAAGCTGGATCGCGACCGATTCGAGCATGCCCAGCGACCCCGCCGGCTTGGTTAGTTGGGACTGTCGTGTACGCGCCTGTTCTGCGGCATCAGCATCAATCGCCCGGCACGGTTGCAACCACCACGATTCACTCACGACAAGGTTCCTTTTAAGACTTGTGGAATTCCAGCGATCAGGAACACAACGCGACCGCAGTGTGCAGCCAGTTGCTGGTGCAACCGACCGGCTTCGTCCACATAGCGACGGCTCAGCGCGCCCAGGGGCACGATGCCCGTGCCGACTTCGTTGCTGACCAGGACCACGTGGCCTGGCAGCTGTGGCAGCACCGTGAAGAGTGCGGCGCGCTCCCGAGCGAATTCGGTTTCTGTGTTGCTATCTGGATGTTCCGCACAGAGCAGGTTACTGAGCCACAGGGTCAGGCAGTCGACCAGCAGGCAGCGATCGACACGCGCTTCCCGGGCGAGCACCGAGGCGAGTCGCAGCGGTTCCTCGATCGACGCCCAGCCGACCGGGCGAGCAGCGCGATGCTGGGCGATACGAGCCCGCATTTCCGCATCGCCGGCTTGTGCGGTCGCGATGTAGACCACTTCCCGCGTGCTGGTGAGCGCCAATCGTTCGGCAAATGCGCTCTTGCCCGAACGCGCACCACCCAGAATCAGACTGTGCATGCGGCCTCACTGGAGTTGTTCAAACCGAGCAGTCGATCCAACATGGCCGTGTCCAGATGCTGTGCGACTGCGTCGGCGACGCGATCGATTGCCTGGTCGCGCAGCGTCGCAATGTTGACGCCAGTGGCATGACGAAGGCCAGCCCAATGCAGCAGCGCGGCACTCGCGCCGGGCGTATCGAACAGGCCATGTGCGTACGTAGCGAGGATCTGGTCGTCTTCGGAAATCGCGCCTTCATCGCGGCCGTCGGTCAGTCGCAATGCAGGGCGCTGCAGCGCGGGACCGCTGCTTTCTCCACAATGAATTTCGTAGCCGGAAACCTCTGCATTGCCATCGAACAGGGTCGCTGTGAGAGGGCGCAGAATCTTGTCCGACATCAGTGTGGTGTGCAAATCCAGATAGCCAAATCCGGCGCTTGAGCCGGGTTCGCCTTCGAGTCCGAGGGGGTCCTGCACCGTATGCCCCAGCATCTGCAAGCCGGCGCAGATTCCGATCACTTTGCCGCCGTAGCGCAAGTGGCGTTGCAGCGCCGAGTCCCAGCCGTGATGTCGCAGCCAGTCAAGGTCGGCGCGCACCGATTTGGAACCGGGCAGGATGATCAGGTCGGCGGCGGGTATCGGCGCTGTGGCTGCAACAAAGGTCAGTTCCACGTCAGGGTGCGCACGCAAGGCGTCGAAGTCCGTGTGGTTGCTGATCCGCGGCAGGGCAGGGACGACGATCTTCAGTGCATTTCTGGAGATGGATGTTTGTGTACTTGGCAATGCGTCTTCCGCTTCGATATGCAAGCCGTGCAGGTAAGGCAGCACACCCAATACCGGTTTTCCGGTCTCGCGTTCGAGCCAGTCCAGGCCGGTCTGCAACAAGGCGATATCGCCGCGGAAACGGTTGATGACGAACCCGACGACACGTGCGCGCTCGGTTTCGGAAAGCAACGCCAGCGTGCCTACCAGGTGGGCGAACACGCCGCCGCGGTCGATGTCGGCGATCAGGATCACCGGACAGTCGACCGCTTCGGCGTAGCCCATGTTTGCGATATCGTTCGCGCGCAGATTGATCTCTGCCGGGCTGCCTGCGCCCTCGACGATCACGGCGGCGTAGCGCGCCGTCAGGCGTTGATGCGATTCGAGCACCGCCGAGAGGGCGATACGCTTGTAATCATGATACGCCTGGGCCTGCATGCTGCCGATTGCGCGACCGTGCACGATGACCTGCGCACCCATGTCAGTGTTGGGTTTGAGCAGGATCGGATTGAAATCGCTGTGAGGCGGCAATCCGCAGGCTTGCGCCTGTACGGCCTGGGCGCGACCGATTTCACCGCCGTCGATGGTTACCGCCGAGTTGAGCGCCATGTTCTGCGGCTTGAACGGTGCCACAGCGATGCCGCGTCGGCGCAGCCAGCGGCAGATCCCAGTCACCAGCGTGCTCTTGCCGGCATCGGAAGTGGTTCCCTGGATCATCAAGACTCGCCCGCTCATGCAGACTCCCTGGGCCGATGGTTTGGCAAATGACCGAGGGCCTGCTCGAGGCGTTGCCATTCGCGCTCGGTGCCGGGAAGGCCGAAGCGCAAGCTGACCGGCGCATCAAAAAGGCGGGTCAGGATGGCAGACCGCGCCAGTGCTTTGTGAACTTCTTGCGCAATCGTGGTTTGTACCCATTGGAATAAAGTCGTGGATCCAGACGGCGTCAGTCCATGCTCGCTTAGCAGCTTGTGCAGGCGCTCGCTCGCGAGGTGCAATTGCGCACGGGTCTGCGTCTGCCAGTTCTCGTCGGCCAATGCCTGGCACATCAACCAGCGAGTGGGGCCGGCAACACACCAGGGTCCCAGGGTTTCGCGCAGCGGTTCGAGCAACGCCGTCGTGACAGCGACAAAACCGATTCGCGCGCCAGCGATGCCGAAGAACTTGCCTGGCGATCGCAGCACGATCAATCCCGCGCTGTCGGTGGCATCCACAATGCTGGCCTGTGGTGTCGCATCCATGAATGCCTCATCGACAATCAACCACCCGTCGTGCGCGCGCAGCTGGGCGTGCAGCGCCAGCAAATCGTTGCGCGTGAATCGTTCCGCGCCCGGGTTGTTCGGGTGAATCAGCACGACTATGTCGAATCTCATGGGGTCTGCGAATAACCTCGCAGCGGGCAGGCGTTCGACGCAGTGGCCGGCAAGCTCCCAGGCGTGGGCGTGTTCGGCATAGCCCGGTTCGATCACGCCGACTCGGCAGGGCGTGCGCAGGCGTGCGAGTGCACGGATGGCCGCTTGTGTGCCCGCAACGGCAAGCAGCTTCGGAGCGCCGTAGCAGCGCGCCGCGATGGCCTCAAGTTCATCGTCGTCTTCCGGCAGGCGCTTCCAGACCTCGCGCGGAATAGCTGGCAACGGCCAGCCGTTTGGATTGATGCCGGTCGACAAATCCAGCCAGTGCTCGCGCGGAATCGCATACGCTGCAACCGCCCGCCTCAGGCGTCCACCGTGCTCAAGCATGGAACCAGCCTCCAGGAATCGGGACCTGTGCAAGCGCCGCGAGCACGAGAATCCAGACGATGGCGCCGCGATTGACGAGCTGCAAGGCGCGGCGAATGGATTCCGCATCTGGCACATCACCACAGCCCAATCGCGGACGCTCATGCCAGGCACCCGCGTAAGACGCTGCACCGCCGAGCTGGACGCCGAGCGCGCCGGCGCCGGCCGCCATCACCGGCCCTGCATTGGGGCTGTCCCACGCCGGTGCCTGTGTACGCCAGCAATCAAAGGCCGCACGACGGCTTCCGAGGCACGCATACGTGAGCGCGGTGAGTCGAGCCGGAATGAAATTGAGCAGATCGTCAAAACGCGCCGCCGCCCAGCCGTAGCGCTCGTAGCGCGCATCGCGGTAGCCCCACATCGAGTCCAGCGTGTTCGCAATCCGGTACATGACCGCGCCAGCTGCCCCAGCCACGGCAAACCAGAACAAAGTGGCAAATAGCGCATCGTTGCCATTTTCAAGCACGGATTCGGTCGCGGCCGCAGCGATGCGGGTCTCATCGAGCTGGAGCGTATCCCGACTGACGAAACGTCCGACCGCGACTCTTGCTGCCTGCAGGTCGCGATACTCCAGTGCAACCGCCACGGGCACTGCGTGCTCGCCGAGACTGCGCAAACCGATACACAAGTACAGCAGGAGCACGGAAACTGCTGGACCGAAGCGGTTCGATCCGACGATCCATGCGACCAGCAGGGTTGCCGGAACAATCAGGATGGCGACCGCGAAAACTCCACTACCACGCGCATCCGCATAACAGGCAGTCTCGACTCGGCGCACCAGCTGTCCAAAACCCACCAGGGGATGCCATCGACGCGGCTCGCCGAGGTAGTGATCCAGCAAGAGGGCGAACAGCGCAAGTATCCAGTTATCCACAAAATGGCTCGCGATGGAATACCGTCGCTGGTCCGAAATACCAGCGACTACAGTTCGACGCCTTTCTGCGCCTTGATACCTGCCTGAAACGCGTGCTTGACCACGTTCATTTCAGTCACTGTGTCGGCGACATCGATCAGCGCCTGCGGCGCAGCTCGACCAGTGATCACCACGTGTTGTGTGGCGGGTCGCGCGGCCAAGGCCGCGATCACATCCTCGACCGCGACGTAGCCGTACTTCAGCGCGATATTGAGTTCATCCAACAGCACCAGGTCGCAATCCGGATTGCGCAGCATCGCCGCAGCCAGTTGCCAGGCTGCGGCGGCGGCGGCGATATCGCGTTCGCGATCCTGCGTTTCCCAGGTATAGCCTTCGCCCATGACGTGGTAACTGACTTCGTCCGGGAATCGGCGAAAGAACGCCTCCTCGCCGGTTGCGAAGCTTCCCTTGATGAACTGCACAACACCGACTTGCAAACCGTGGCCGAGCGCGCGCGCGACCATGCCGAAGCCCGACGAACTCTTGCCTTTACCGTTGCCAGTCGTGATCACGACCACGCCACGCTCGATGACGGCGCGTTCAATTTTCGCGTCGATCAATGCCTTCTTGCGTTGCATACGATCGCGATGCCGCTCGTCGAGCGTATTGTCGCTGCTGTTCATGGTGATCGACTCAACGCGAGGCCGAGGTGCGCGATTCGGAAGAATGGAACGCACGTACCCAGACGCCGTGCATGACCGCGAGCACAGCGATCCAGGCCATCGCCACTGCGATGAAACTCGGCGCGTACTGCATGAAACGCTGGACGAATTCGCTGAAATTCGGGTCGGGATAGCGCCCGCCGATCCAATAGAACGCGCCGTTCGACAGCACGAAGGACAACAGGCAGCCACCCAACGCGGCCACGACCAGCGGCGCTAGCGTCGACAGGGCGGGACGGTAGTGTTTTGCGTAAGCGCCGCCTGCGTACCACAGCACCGCATAAGCAAGAATCAAGACCGAATACGCGGGAGTCACGCAGAAATCACTCACACCGGCTTGAGTGATCGCGACGTAGTCGATGAGACCTGCCTCAAGCATCAGCAACGGCAGCGCCGCACTTCCCGCCAGATAGAAACCCGCCGCAAAAAATACCGCCATCGAGGCGTCGGGGAGATTCAAGGCAGACCACAGATGGTGATAGCGGGTCAGCAACATCAGCAGGATCAAGGCGCCGAGAATCGGCCACTGCTTGCGTGTCGGAATAAATTTCATGCGATGCCTCCGGGGATCAGTGAGTCGGGCGATAGCGCAGGGTCAGGAAATAGTTCCGGCCATCCTGATTGTAAAAAGATGCCGTTTCGTAATTGTGGTCAAAGGCATTCGCGACGCGCGCCTGCAGGTTCCAGTCCGCGGACAGCGCATACTCGAAGCGCAGATCAACGGTCGAGTAGCCGCCCAGGCGTCGCGTGTTGGCGAGGTCGTCGTAACGCTTGCCTTCGGCGAATGCCGTGACGCCGATCCGCCACGGGCCGTAGCGACGGTCGACGTCGACACGCCCACTTTCGCGAGCGCGCCGCGGCAGTATCTTGCCGTCGTTGAAGCCGCCGGAATCGTTTTTCGGTTGCATCGCGGTCACGCTCGTATCGAACGTCCATTCCCGCCAGTCGGTGCCGACGCTCGCTTCGATGCCACGGATCTGTGCGCGGTCCACATTCCCGGGTGCGAAGATGTCGGCGTCATACGCGATCAGGTCGCTGACCACGGTTTGGTATGCCTGCGTGCTCCAGCGCAAGCCTTCTGCACGTCCGCGCAAGCCCAGTTCGACACTGCGCGAACTCTCCGGCTCCAGATTCGCATTGCCAAAGCCCGGGTAGTAAAGCTCATTGAACGTCGGCGCCTTGAACGCGCTGCCGTAACTGGCGTTTACGCGCAACGCGGGACTGAAGGTGTAGCCCCAACCGATCGAGCCGGTACTGTGCTGGCCGAACTGCTGGTTTTCATCACTGCGTGCACTCAGCTGCAGATCGTGTGCACCGAAGCGGCCGAGATATTCGCCGAATATGCCGGTATCGCGGCGCGCACTTTCGTCATACGGCGTGTCGCTGGTGACTTTGTCGTTCTGCTGGTCGATGCCCGCGCTGAGGCGATGCGCGGCGGATACTGTCAGATCCGCCTGCAATGAAGCCTGGTTGCGGCGAGTATCGAACTTGCTGACGAATGCACCGGCTTCGTAGTTGTCCGACAGGTCGGTGCTACTTCCACCACTGAGGTGCAGGCTGAGCGAATCGGTTGCCTGGAAGCGCATTCCCGCACTCGCGGCTTCTTCGCGATTTTTAGATTCATTCACAAATGAACCATCATAAAAATTGTGACCATTCGCGCGCAGGAAATTGCCGTCCACTTCGATGTGCTCACCGAGTGCGACACCGCCGCGCAGACTGACGGATTCGTTGCGGTAGGGGTCACGGTCCGGCTCAAACGTGAAGCAACCTGCGCCGCCGGGCGAGGGACGGCCTCGGCAGGAGTTGATGCCATCCGTATCGGCGTAGGCAACGTTGGCGTTCAGCCACGCCACGTCGTTTTTCAGGCCAACACCGGCTGATGCATTGCGCGTGTCGTGGCTGCCGATGCCGACGCTGAAATTCGTTTCCAGCGGCCGCGCGGCGCGACGCGTGAAAATCTGGATGACGCCGCCAATGGCTTCGGAGCCGTACAAGCTCGAGCGCGGGCCGCGTACGACTTCGATGCGTTCGATCTGTTCGATCGGCAAATCCTGCAGAGCCGCGCCGCCTGCCGTTGCCGAACCGATCTTGATTCCGTCGATCAGCACCAGCGTGTGATCGGACTCTGTGCCACGCAGGAATAGCGCGGTCTGTTTTCCCGCGCCGCCATTGTTCGCGAGCGAGACACCGGGCAGGCCACGCAGCAAATCGGCAATCGAGGTCGCTTGCAGGCGCTCGATGTCATCGCGTGTCAATACGCTGACCGACGACAAGGCGTCGTCAACGGTGATGGCATTGCGCGTGGCAGTGACCACGACGTCGTCGAGCGGCGTGTCACCGGTTTCGGCGCGCGCGGAAAAGCAAAGAATGGAAAAATGGGCAGCGATGGCTGCCGCGAGCAACTGACGATTCATGGAGTGATGTCCTCCGCGCACACCCGCGCGGTTTGCCAATAGCGAAAAAAGGTGCGAAGGAGGACGGACCTGCGGTACGGGCGATAGCACGCCGACACAGCTGGCCGAGCGCTGCCCCCCGCAGCACCAACGGTTGCTTCACGGCCGGTCTCCGGACTCACGAGTGGACAGCGAACTGTCCGACGCGACGCCTTCCCGTGCTGTGCACAGTGGCTCAATGCCGCGCTTTGACTCGTTTACCGTTGCGGGGGCAGTGCCGGGATCATTCGCAGGACGAATCCACCGGCTTCCCGTTTAAGCCTTTGGACGTCTGTCCTCGGGCCACCATGAAGCGGGGCGGATGGTACATCATTGCGGGCCGCGTTGCCTGTAGTAAGCCGGTCCCGGCTTGCGCCGGAGATTTTCCGGCCCCGATTGCCTGGCGTTGCGTTCAGGCTTGCGCCGCGTAGGCCGAGCACCAGCCCTTCGAGCTGACGGCTTTGCCGACGAAAATCTGGCACCGACCGTAGGCCTCATTGCGATCGAGCATGAACTTGCACGTTCCACAATGCTGCATCGCGAGGTGCTCGGGAAACTGGGCCTTGTCGACCCTGGCTGCATCTTCCTTGTAGCCCAGCGCGGCCGCGGTCGGATCGGCTTCATCCACGTGGGAAAGTTCCGGCTCGGCGCGCGCCACGCGACCGCGCAAGCCGAGAATGGCGCCGCTCGCAAGACATGCTGCCGCAGCGATGAATCGTCGACGTTCGGGCAGCTCGGCAGGATGGTCATCGGCAGCGGTCAGCTTGGTCATGAGCAATGCCTCATTCAAACGGGAAACAAAGGTGTTTTGCTGCTCGCCGCCTCCACGCGCGGCGCGGCAGCGCAGCGGACGCAATCGTCAGCGGCCTTCCAGCCATGCAGCAAGATTGCGCATGTCCTCAGCGGTCAACCCATGCACGACACCGGCCATGATGTTCTCGCTCGACGTGTAGCGACGCTTGCCGCTCTGAAATTGTTCCAGGCGTTGCGCGATGTAAGCGGCATGCTGACCCTGCAACACGGGAAACATCCGGTAGCGAGGGGCCTGTTCGCTGAGTGGGTGCCCGGAGCCTGCGGTGCCATGACAGCCTTGGCACGGTGGAACACCGCGTGCCGGATCGCCGTCGTTGTAGAGCGTTCCTCCAGGGTCCGTCGCGTCAGCCGACGCCAAGGGAGATTTCGGTGGTAGCGCGGAAAAATAAGCCGCGAGATCGCGCATGACCGGCTCGGTCAACGTCGCAGCCAGCGTCGACATCGGCGAGTCGGTGCGTGCCTCGCGCTGGAACTGGACCAGTTTCCAGTACAGGTACTCGGCGCGTTGGCCGGCGAGGTGAGGGAAGGTCGGAATCGGCGAGATGCCCTTCGCACCATGGCAGGCTACGCAGGTGACTGCCGCGCCGGCGCCGGCTTTTGCGTCACCGTGTAGCGCGGGTACGTTGCGCGTGTCCAGCGCGACACCACCCGCCATCGCAACCGTCCAGCCGGCGCAGCAGAGTGTCGCCATCATCATTTGCCACGCACGAATTCCAGGGAATGTCATTACAGTCATCTCCATCACAGCGCGATGCTGAGCAGCATTCCCAACAAATTAGCGTTGTAGCTTTGTGGTCCGCCGTCAGCGTAGACGCGATGGTCGTACACGCGATTCGCATCGAATCCCAGGTAGTGCCAATCGCTGACACGGCCACGCTCGACGTTGTCGAAAATGCGCAGTGCGAAACGCGATCCCAGGGGCATCGAGACTCCGACGCTGAGCGAATTGACCGCGTACTTGAGCGGCGGAAATTCATTGCCGGGCACGCGGGTTCCGTCCGGAAAATAGGCCAGCGCCGACGCAGTGACGAATTGGTATCGCGTCGTGCCGCGTGCGCGCAGGTAATTCCAGTGGGTATCGAAGCGCAGTTTGCCGAAATCATGAAAGAAACTTGCGCCGGCGCTACGCGTGCGCTGCTCGTCGCGGGCCCACCAGCGCCCGTCGTCCGGATACGCGGCACCGCCCAAGCTTGGATCGGAGCCCGCATCCTGATCGCCGATGTTCGCCAGGACAAGCTCCGACGTGTCGTATCCGAGATAGGCGCTGGCGCTGGTCGATGGCGACGGTTGCCACTCCCACTGCAGTGTCGCGCCCGTTGTATCCGAATGCTGCCGACCGAGCACCGCGGCATAGCCGTTGCGCTCTGCACGCACCGTCGCGTTGACCGTCATGTCGTGGCGCGGGGCGACGGTTGCGGTGAACGTGTATTTGTTCTGGATGCGATCCGCGAGATCGTACACGCGCATGGCGTCGACCGTGTACGCCGGCGTGCCATCGGGCGGAACGACATAACCAGGCAAGCTGGTCGAATAGGCGAACACATAAGGGTCGTAGTCGTACGCATCGCCGCTGCGCGATGAATGGCTGTAGCTGCTGCGCAGGGTCAACCCATCGAGCGAGCGATTGATCCAGGTCAACTTGCTGCGCAGATCATCCAATTGGCTGCGTTCGCGATGCGTCGGTTCATAGCGTTGGAAATCCATGTCGAGGTCCAACGCGTTCGCCTTGGATACATGCCATTCGCCGCCGAGGCTGAGGTCGGTGGTCTGCTTGTCGATCGGAATACTGCGGATCCGTGTGACCACCGACGGGTTGAGATTGGCGTCCCAGAAGCCGGCGCCGCTCGGCGCTGCGGGATTGATGCTGCCCTGGCTGCCGTTTTCCGTGACGTAGCCGTATTGACCGGTCAGTGGATTGAGGGCGAGATAAGTCGAGCGATAGTCCTCGCGATTGAAGCTCAGGTCACCGCGCAGGCTCAGCGCATCCACCGGCCGCAGCACGACGTGGGCACGGATAAGGCTGGTGTCGATCCGAAGATCGGCCGTGCGGCGTGACAAGGAGTCTGGCGTATTCCAGTTTGCGCAGGAGTAGAGAAGAGGGTTGTCGGGCTCCGGTTGTCCACTGCCGTTGGCATCGACGCCAAACACACCCTGGCAATTGACCGGAGCGATCAGCGTGTCGTTCTGACTCATGCGTCCGGCGCCCGCCGTCAGCGACAGCTCACCATTTGCCGGGAGGCGACGCGTCACGCTCGCCTGCAGGTTGTGATAGTTGTTGTCCGGCTCCATCGCGAACTGCCCCTGGAAAACCGGCGCTGACGCGGCGTTTGGAAGAAATGGATATAAGGAAAATGGTGACTCGTAGTCGAATCGCGTGTAGCGGTCGCGATAGAACGATCCTGCGTAGCGAAATTCCGCACGCCAGGTGTTTCCGGCATAGCGCAGGCCGCCCTTCAGATTGATCGTGCTGTCGGCAACCGGTTTGATGGTTTCCAGAACTCCACCATCGGCGCTGGCACTGTAGTTGAAATAGAACGGGCCGCCGAAAACGCGCTCGCCGCGGCGCTGCTCATCGCTGACATTGGCAAATACCGTCCATTGCGGAGACAGGTAAGCATTGAATTCCACGCCTTGTTTTTCGCGCCTGATCGACAGCATCCGGTTTGACGCAGCAGCAGACGCGGCAGCGACCTGCGCGGGCGAACTGGCGCCGGGTGCGAGCCCATCAATCAGGGTCAGCCGATTGCTGCCCACGCCATTCCAGATTGACTTTGCGTTGTCGCTGAGAATGTTCGGAGACTCACGCAGGAACGCCTGCACCTTGTACGCGCCGGCTCGACCAAACACCGCCTGGTAGTACTGGTCGTCTTCGTTGATCCGGCTCGCGCGAAACTGCGCGTAGCTGCCGTCGGCGGGACGGACGACAGAGATGTCGAGCAGTCCCAATATCAACCCGCTGTCCCAGTGCACATAGCGTTGGCGCAGCGCATTGTCTTCGTCGCCGCTGTTGACGACGCCGCCTACACGTAAGACGCCGGAAAAATTCCAGTCGGCGGAGTCCGGCGTCTCCGCTGATCGGGCAGGGCACTGATAGAGATTTCCGCTCGGCGATCGTCGTGCGGTCGGGCGTAGCCAACTGCTGCCGCGGGGATCGAGGCCTTCGTCCGCGATTCCCAGCAACGGTGTCAACGCGGTGCTTCTACCGCTGTCGACGCCGAGGCCCGTTTCGGCAAAACTCCACATTGACCAGCACCCGAGCGTCGCTCCGGCCAGTGCGATCCAGACGCGACTGCGCAGCGATGCGTGTTGTTGCGATGAAACGCCGGGAAATACGGTCGACATGGCAGGCCTGCGCTCCTACTCGTGAAACTTCGGGCCGGACGGCGCATTGGAGCCGTGGATCTGCGCATGGCAGGTCAGGCAGCCGCGCCCCATGATGCGTTCATCCGGATGCGGCCCATTGCCGAGAGACAGCGGCGATTGAAGATCATTCGGGTGGCCCTGCGCGGTATGGCACTGTTGGCACAGGAGCGGCACGGGCGCGACCAGCAGGGCGTGCTGATTGGATCCGTGCGGGCTGTGGCAGGTGAGACAATTCTCGCGAACCGGCGCGTGTTCGAACAGGAACGGTCCACGCTTTTCGGCGTGGCATTCGTAGCAGGTTTCATTGACGCTGGCGGTTTTCAGCAAGGTCTTGTTGGCCGAGCCGTGCGGGTTGTGACAATCGGTGCAGCTGATCTGTCCTTCGGGCAGCGGCATGTGCGATTGCTTGCCGAACTGCAATCGGACGTCGGCGTGGCATTGTGCACAGGTATCATTGATCGTGTTTTTCGCAAGCAACCCCTGCCCCGAGAAATTTGCCATCGGATTGTGGCAATCGCTGCAGGACAGATCATTGCGCTGATGCACTGATCCGACCCATTGCTCGCGCGCGCCGCCGGCATGGCAAGCGAGGCAGGTCTTGGTCTGAGTCGATATCGGCGTTCCCGCATGCTGCGTATAGGCGATGATCAGACCTGGCGTGGTCGGTGTCTTGGCGTGCAGGGAGCCAGGGCCATGACAGGCTTCGCACACCGGAATGGCAGGATCGGCTTTCGAGGCCGCGTGCAAGCCCAGCGCGTGCAGGGTGTGGCTGAAGTGATCGGCCTCGAGTTGATGGCAGGCAATGCAGGTGCTCTCGCCGACGGGTTTGGCACCGACGGCTTGCGGATTGTCGGCCACGCTGGCGTTCGCAAATCCAGGTGCCGGCAGCAGCCGTTCGGCGCTGTGCTGCATGTCGTCGCCGGAGAGGGACGAAGCCGGCAGTTGCGCCGCGAAGTCCTGCTTGCCTTGTTGCGCGAGCGAGGACTGGCAGAACAGCCCGAGCGCACTCCAGGCAACCAATCGCAGCAACAGTGCTGTCGATCGAAATCGATGACAATTATCCATTGTCTGAAATGTCACAATGCACCGTAGCATTTTTCGGTGCGCGGACTTGCTTTCCGGCGAGCAATTCGGCCACTGCCTTGCAGGTATCTATCGTCGATTTCGCGTCGGATTGCGAACGCGAGAGGATCGCGGCGAGAACGCCGGTTTCCAGGCGCGGATTCAGCGCAAGCAGCAAGGCGACGGCTCCCGAAACATGGGCTGCAGCGAGCGAACTGCCCGAGGTGTAGTCGAAGTGACCACCGGGCTCCAGGGTCAATATGTCGTGCCCGGGTGCGAGCAGAATGGTGGCGGGGTTTGCCACATCGCCGGTCGATCCGACTGCAATGACACCCGGCACACCGATCGGAAAGCTGTCGGTCGAACCATCCTGGGGCACCGCTCCGACGACCACGATGCCGCGATGCAACGCGAGTTTGACCAACTCCTCCAGCAGCGGGTCGCGCGGCCCGCCGAGACTCAGGTTGATCACGCGAGCCTGGGACTGCAGCGCTTCTCCCATCGCCAGCGCCAGCGTGTAGGAATTGCAATGTGCAGTCGGTGCGTTTTCGCTCGTGGGCCAGCAAGCGCGATAGGACGAAATTCTGGCTTGCGGCGCAACGCCGACGATACCGACGCCGTTATTGGCCACGGCGGCGATCACGCCGGCGACTTGGGTGCCGTGCCGGTCCGTGGCGGGGCTGCCGCTACCATGACCGATGAAATCGCGTTGAAGCTTCACGCGGCCCAGCAGATCCGGATGCGCAGCATCCAGTCCGGTATCGATCACCGCGACTTCGATGTCGCGTCCACTCGTCCACTGTTGGGCGCGAACCGCGTGAATCGACGACAAATTCTGCTGCAAGCCGATATACGGGTCGTTGTAGGGAACCGACGAGTCGGCAGGGTCGCGGCCGGTGGTTTGGGCCGCCGCCGTCAGCGTTTCGAACTCATGCATGGGCTGTGCAAGACGGATGCGTCGATCGCGTTGGAGTTGAGCGAGCAACTCGGCGCGATCCACATCCGGCTTGATCTCGAATGCCATGCAGCGCAGTCGCAGCGGTTCGATCGTCCATGCGGAAACCTCGCGCAGGTCGAAATCCCTTGCGACTGCGCCGGCGGTTGCGAGGGCGCGGTCGCTGCCCGAATAGTTGGACAGATTCGTATATCCGCGCGGCGAGCTGCCGGCGCCGAGGGCAGGCTCCGGGCTATCGGATACGGCCACGACAATCATGTTCGCTGCCGATGCGTTCGGTGGCCAGCCCGCCGCTGGACGGCTCCAGGCAGGCGCGGTGACCGTGGCGAGCAAAACCGCTGCGATGGCCAAGCGGGCGATCGCTCGCTCAAATCCGAGCGTCGTTGCGCTGAATGGCGAGACCATCAAGGCGCGCATCAGTGCGAGTCGGTCGGGTAGCGCGCAATCGGCTCCGCGAGCAGTACGCCGGGTTGCGATCGCAAGCGGGCGAGTGCGACGAGTACCGCTTCGTCGCTGGTCGCACCCTCCGAGCCCTCGCTTGCGGGCTTGTTCGCCAATCCATATACCGTGTTGTTGGCGCTGCTTTCCACAACGTGCAATTGTGCCATTTCGAGGGTGGCCTGCAACTGCCCGAGCGTCATCGTCGGCGAGGGAACGAAACGAATGGTAGCGGCCGACGCGGCGTGTTGTGGAGCGCTGCTGAGGGTCACATACGGCGCCGATGGCGTCGCGGAACTGCTTCCCGTGTCGAATCCGCTGCCCTGCCCCGAAAGAAATCCACCCAACAGAGCAATACCGATTGCCTGCACCACGGCTGCCGCAACCAGGGCACGAAACCAGCGGCGCTGAACGGTGAGAGTCACCGTGCCGCGTTTCGGCGCAGCAGCTTCAATGAGCGGAAGGCGATCACTTCTGTCTTGCTGCGTCTCTGCCGTGTCGATCCGGGAATGCAGCCGCTGCAATGCGGCATGCGGTTCGGAAATCACCGTCCGGTCGAGCGCGGCGCCGATTCCAGCATAAAGCTGGCACTGCCACGCATATTCGTTGCGACAGTCCGCGCAATCCTTGAGGTGTTCCTCCACACGTGTACGATCCTCGCGCGATGCCGTGCCATTGATCAGCCAAGGCACCAGTTCCCAGGTTTCGGCGTGCGAAAGTTTGTGCTCGATGAGCATGTGAATCACCGTTGCTGTGCGTTGGAGGCGGCGAGGTCGCCGCCGAGGGCGGGCAGCGTGTTGCGCAGACGCAGACGTGCATGAAACATGCGTGCCTTCACTGTGCCGACTGCACACTCCATGATGGTCGCGATCTCTTCGCAGGATTGACCGAGGTAGTAGGCCAGTTCGATCGTCGTGCGCTGATCCGCCGGCAATAGTGCGACGCCGCGCTTCACCCAGTCGCCCAATTCCCGCTGTTCCTCATCGCTGATCGAGGTGCCGATATCGTCGTTGGCGATGTCTTCAGAAATCGATTCGTGGGCGACGGACTTTTGCGAACGCAGCGACTTGAGCAGGCAACGATAGGCAATGCCGATGACCCAGGTGCTCACCTTGGAGCTGCCGCGAAACTCGCCTGCCTTGCGCCAGACGATCCAGAAGGTATCGTTGATGATTTCGTCGAGCAGGTCACGTCGCGCAGTCTGGCGCGCGAGAAAACGTGCCAATTGGCTATAGTGGGCAAGATAGAACCGCTCGAACGCGACACGATCACCTTGGGCGATGGCATTCAGCTGCTGCCGGGTTCGCTGCTCGTCGTCCACGGCGCGCGATCCTGCGTACTCGCCGGTGCTGCCTGCATGCGATTCGTCCATTGAGGAAGTCATCGTGGCGCTGTTACCTGCGTCTGGTTGTGCGTTAGTGCCTGATTCGCGAAAAAAGGTTGTGATAGCTTATGGCGGCTGGTGGCCGTGCTGTCCACACTTCCAGAAATCGCCTCACTTCCCCGGAAAATGCGAGTGACAACAGGCAATTCTTCTCTGGCTACCCCACCGTTTGACGGATGTTCGGATGCGTAGGCGCACGCGCTGCCACATCCCGGCTCGCAGTATGGCGCATCTGGTATTGGGGATATGTGCAACGACGTCGGGTATCTCGGTGGCCCAGGAATGGGGGGGCATGATCGGATTTGGCACCGACAATATCTTTCGTGGGGCGAGTTTGTCGGGCGGTCGCCCTGCATGGCTCGCTGACCTGCACTACCGGACTGAAAATCGCTGGACGGCCGGAATCGGCGCGACGGCCGAACGACCCGCCGACGAGGCGGCGGCTGCCCAATTAACCGTCTACCTCAATCGCGCCTGGCGCCTGGACGATGACTGGGGAGCGCAGATCGGTGCGGTCCACTACGAGTCACCATGGAACAGCCAACGTGACTCGTTTCGTTACAACGACCTCAATCTGGCGGTGGGTTTCCGCAACCGCTGGCAGTTGTCGATCACCTTTTCACCGGACACCCCCGGGGCTGCCGGGCGCCGAATCCGCAAGGGGTTTGCGACATCGGTGGCGCTGACCGCGCAACAGCCTCTCAGTGAGCGGCTTGCGGTTGAAGCGGGTCTGGGGGTTACAGACCTGCGCTGGGCGGGCGCCCTACGGCGCGACTACGGCCATCTTGGCTTGCGCTACCGGGTAGGGGATATTTACCTTTATTCGAGCGTGTACTGGATTCCCCCGGGCGGCTCGGCCTATGGCGACGCGGAGCATGGTCGGCGCTGGGTTTCTTCGATCGTGTGGAACTTCTGATCCGTTTCGTTTCGCGTACGAAAACTGAGCTTCGAATTGGGGATGTCGGTTCGCGTCGAATCATCTGCACTCGACAATTCGTTCGTTTCACAGCCTTGATACCGACTCGATCACACTCCGGGTATTAGTGGATTACTGGATCTGTGAATCTGTTCGTCGCCCGGAAGGTATCGTGCGGCGCGACATTGCCAGTCAGCACCACAATGAAAGAGCCGGCCCGTGAGCCGGCTCCCGCGAATCGATAGCGACGCTCGCGACTACGGG
Organism: Tahibacter sp.; assembly: GCA_039934615.1. Classification (GTDB taxonomy): domain Bacteria; phylum Pseudomonadota; class Gammaproteobacteria; order Xanthomonadales; family Rhodanobacteraceae; genus Tahibacter. The sequence goes on along the minus strand of JBDTLV010000006.1, from coordinate 8,838 downwards.
CAGGTCAGGCCGGCCAGCACCGGCGTCAGGCGCTGCAGATTCATCGTTCCGGTCGCGGTGAAGGCAGCATCGGTGCTGTTCCAGTCAACCTTGCCGTGACCGCAATCCGTAAACGTGAAGGTCAACGTTCCCCAGACGCGACGCTCGACCGTGGTCGAATTGAAGTTCGGCGGGAAACGGCCGTTCAAGACGCGGCCGCCGTTCATCACGACGTGATCGCCTTCGATGGTACCGGCGGCATTGATCCAGACCTGATTGCCGGCATTGTCGAAAGTGAACCAGAACGCCGTCGCCACATTTCCTGGGAGAATTTCGATCTGGACGCCGTGGCCGTCCTGCGCGGGGTCATACCAGTTGCCGGCCATGCCTGGTGTGATCGTGAAGGTCGGTGTCACCGGGGTGACGGTGATATTCCCGAACATGCCGTTGCCTGCTGTGCCGTGCGCTTCGCAGAAATAGCCGAAACTGCCCGCATTGTCGAAACGAACACTCGATGACCATAGCGTTGAACTCAAATTGCCGTTGCCACCACCACCGTCGCAGCCAGCCGCGCACCGGAACAAATGGTTGTTCTCGACCACATTGTGAATCCCACCCGCGTTGGTGAACACGACCGTATCGCCTTGCGCGATGGTCAGATTCTGCGGAGAGAAACGCAGGGCGCCACCGCCTACGGTCACATTGTGGGTCGCTGCGTTGGCGGACGTGCTGAAAGCAACAAATGCGAAAATGCGTATCCAGGTGATTGCCGGCTGCATCAGGTTTCTCCAAATGAATTCGTCACGAAGGACGGGGCGCGCGGATGCGAACGTCCGCAGGATCTCGTGCATGAGTGCCCTGCGAACCAAAAAAGGTTGTCAGCGCGGCCGTCCCCTGCAGCGAAGTCGCCGATGAACTCGATGCGGGCTCCCCCTCAAAAGACACCTGTCTCGAGATGCCGGAAGGGTGCGGAATTGCCCTGAAGTGAGTACCTCTAGGGACTACTGAAACCGAGCGAGCGCAGCGCCAATCCGAAGCGTCGCAGTGACGCGGTGATGTCACCCGAGTCGATGACGCCATAGCCGAACGTCAATGCCGGATGTTGTGGCGCATTCATCGCGTAGTCCGCCGTGCTCTGTGCGCCGGGAACGTAGGACCTGGCCAGCGTCATGATTGCAGCAGCACGCTCCGGCAAACGTATGCGCGCGGACAGGTGCAGGCCGGCCTCGGATGGAATCGGTTCCAGCCACGGACTTACCTCGTCAGCCAATGCAGCGAGCAAAGCTTCACGGCGTTCGGCGTAGATCGGACGCATGCGGCGCACATGCCGCAAGAGATGTCCTTCACTGATGAATGCGGCAAGCACCGATTGGGTAATCGTATCGCAGTGTGAATCGGCACAATGCTTGACTGCGATCAGGGACTCCTTCGCCCAGGCCGGCGCTACCACGAAACCTTTGCGGAGTGCGGGAAAAAGACTTTTGGAAAATGTCCCTACGTAAAAAACGCGTGCGTCGCGGTCCAGGGTCTGCAGCGCATCCAGCGGTCGTCCCCCGAAGCGGAACTCGCCGTCGTAGTCGTCTTCGATGATGACGGCGCCCGTTGTGCGGGCAAATTCCAGCAACGCTGCGCGCCGACGCAATGACAAGGCTACGCCGGTCGGCGATTGGTGGGATGGTGTCACGCTGATCACTCGCACGTCGTCAGTCAGTTGCTCCACGCACAATCCTTCGTCGTCGACAGGCACCGGCAGGATTCTCGCACCGGCAGCGACAAAGGCCGCGCGCAACGGCGGGTAGCCCGGTTCTTCCACGGCGACCTTGGTTTCGCCCGACGTCACCAGCAGACGCGCGAGCAGGTCGAATGCCTGTTGCGCACCGGATGTAACGATCACATCGTCGCCTGCGCAAGCGACTGCGCGGGTGAACGCGACGTGTCGCGCGATCGCCTCGCGCAGTTCGGGAATTCCCTCCGACGGCGGATAGAGAAAACTGCGTCTGGACCAGGCCCGCAGGGATAGTGCAGAGAGACGTCGCCATACGTCGTGCGGGAAGAATCGGTGTTCGGGTATGCCGAGGCGGAAACTTCGCTCAGGTAGCTCGCGCGGTGGCGACGGCTGCAGCAATGCCGATTGCCAGAGAGGATTTATGCCGAGCTCGGCGGACCGGCGTGGCGAACGTTTTCGCCGTATGGCCGACCTTGATTCGAGTTTGGCTACTGTTGCCTTTGTACCTTTGTGCGGTATTGCGTAGCCTTCGGCGATCAACAAATCGTAGACCTGGACGACCGTGTTCCGCGCAATACCCAATGCCTCCGCGACGCGACGGGACGATGGCAGCAAAAATCCACCCGGCAGACGCCCGTCCAGAATTGCGGCGCGCAGTTGTCCATGCAATTGCCGGGTCAGCAAACCTTGGCCGCGAGCCGGCAGACGCAGGTCGAATGGAAATACTGGTTCCATGAAAACTCCAAAAACTGGCCCAATCAGTATTCCAGAATTTGTCTAGACTTTCTCCATCGACAGGTGCCTTGCGGAGAAAATCATGATTGACCTGTATTTCAGCCCGACCCCAAACGGCATGAAGATTCGCCTTTTCCTGGAGGAGACGGGATTGGAGCATCGCATCGTGCCGGTGCGCCTATCGGCGGGAGAGCAATTTGCCCCGGAGTTTCTGGTCATCTCGCCGAACAACAAGATTCCGGCGATCATCGACCACGCCGGTGCTGGGTCCGACGCGCCGCAAGCGGTGTTCGAATCCGGGGCGATCCTGCTTTATCTCGCGGAAAAAACCGGGCAACTGCTGCCCACAGATCCGGCCTCGCGCAGCGCCGCGCTGCAATGGCTGTTCTGGCAAACCTCCGGGCTCGGGCCGATGGCGGGTCAGGCTGGTTATTTTCGCGTGTACGCACCGCGGCCGGTGCCGGAAGCCATCGAGCGTTATACGCGTGAGGTCGGGCGCTTGTACGGCGTACTGGATCGCCGTCTGGCCACGGCGCCGTACATGGCCGGAGAGCACTATTCGATCGCCGATATCGCAACGTATCCGTGGATCGTGCCGCATGACGCGCACGGTCAGGATCTCTGCAATTTTCCCCACCTGAAGCGCTGGTTCGAAATGGTCGCGGATCGCGCCGCCACCCGGCGAGCGTATGAGGGCGTCGCGGATGTGTATAGCCGTGTTTCCGACCTCTCAACGACTGCGCGGCAGTTGCTCTTTCGGCAAGAGACACACGTCGCGCCGGGCGCGAGCAAAGCCTCGTGAGCATGCGAACAATATCCGATCGTTCCGATGAATTTCGAGGTGATCCGTGACTATGTATATCTGTGTAACATGTGGAACCCAGTATGCGCATACGCCGGCTCCGCCCGAGGAGTGCCCCGTCTGTGTCGACGACCGTCAGTATGTTGGCTGGCAAGGACAGTGCTGGACAACTCACGAAACATTGAATGCGCAAACCAGGCTGCGCCTGGAAGACGATGATGGTCTGTTCGGAATCGGCATGGCGTCCGATTTTGCGATTCCGCAACGCGCGATTCACTTGCCAACGGATGCGGGAAATCTGCTGTGGGAATGTGTCAGCCTGGTCACCGATGCGGCGGTCGATGAATTGAACGCACGCGGCGGAGTCGATCGGATCGTGATTTCGCACCCGCATTTCTACACGTCGATGGTCGAATGGAGCGACGCGCTCGGCGGCGTCCCGATCCTGTTGCACGAAGCCGACAGGACCTGGGTGCGGCGGTCGTCGCCGAATATCCGCTATTGGAGTGGCGACACGCATCGCTTATCGAACGATGTGACTCTGATTCGCTGCGGCGGCCATTTTCCCGGCAGCGCAGCGATTCACTGGAAAAAGGGACCCCGAGGTGCTGCTCTTTTTCCCGGGGATGCCCTGCAGGTGGTCTCCGACCGGCGTCACGTCACGTTTATGTACAGTTATCCCAATTTCATACCGATGAATCCCGCTGACGTGCGTGCGATGCAGCTGCGCCTTCAGGACTACGATTTCACCGATGTTTTCGGCTACACCTGGGGCCGCAACATCATCGGTGCAGGACGCGCCGCGGTGGACGCATCCTTCAAGCGCTATCTGAGTGCCATCTCGGTCTGAAGCGGCGGGCGAGTCGGGAAAGCGTGTACAACGATACGTTTCAACACGGATGCGTACTGGCTCCAGAAGCCCCCGCTGTTGTAGTGAACGCCGTACTTGGCGCAGATCGCCCGCACCCGCGGCGCGATCTCGGCATAACGCGGTGCGGGTATGTCCGGGAACAAATGATGTTCGATCTGATGGCTGAGATGCCCTGTCATGATATGAAACAGGCGGCTGCCTTCCAGGTTGCTGGATCCCTGCAACTGACGCAGATACCATGCGCCGCGCGACTCGTCCTGCGTTTCTGCCTTTGTGAAGGTTTGCGCGTCGCCGGTGAAATGGCCGCAAAAGATGATGGCGTTGGTCCACACGTTGCGCAGCAGATTCGCGGCCAGATTGCCGAGCAGCACTTGCGGGGCGTGCCACAGTGCAATCACCGGGAACAAAACATAGTCCTTGAACAACTGGCGCGACGCCTTGCGCAGGAAGGGGCGCATGCGCTGCCGAAACTCCGCCTTGTCCATGCGACCTTTCAGGTAACGGCCGATCTTGATGTCGTGCACCGCGACTCCCCACTGGAAGTTGAGCGCAAGGATTGCGTACCAAACCGGTTGCAACAAAGCTGCGCGAGTCCAGCGCTGCTGCGCGCTCAGTCTGAGCATGCCGTAGCCGTAGTCATGATCGCGACCGATGATGTTCGTATGATTGTGATGTTCCACATTGTGCGAATGCCGCCAATGATCACCATCACAGACGATGTCCCACTCGTAAGTCTGGGAATGCAGCGCCGCATCGTTCATCCAGTCGTACTGGCCGTGCATCACGTTGTGACCGACTTCCATGTTCTCGAGTATTTTCGCCGCCGCGAGGCTCAACACACCGCTCAGCCAGGCGATGGGTCCGAAGCCGAACATCAGCAGGCTGCGCCCCGCGATGGCCAGGTAGCGTGCAATCCGCACCATGCGACGGATGTGTCGTGCGTCACGGGCACCGATCGTGGCGAGCACTTCACGCCGCAAGGCTTCCAGTTCGTCCTGCATTGCGTCCAGTTCGGACGGCGAAAGCTGTGTTTTTGCGATCATCGACAAGTCCTCGTTCGCCAGATGGCGGAGCGAAATTTCAGAGTTCCAGATCCAGGTTCGACTGCGCGGAAGAAATGCACAATTGGATCCACTGGTCGGCCTGCGCGGAGACCTCGCCAGTCACCAGGTTCCGTACGCTGCCGCTGCGCTTGCGACAAACGCAGCTGCGACAGATGCCGCGGCGGCAGCCGTACTTCGGCTGCAGGCCTGCATTTTCAGCGGCAATCAGCAAAGGCGCGTTGGCGGTTGCGGTAAACACCTGTTTCGAAACGGTGCAATGCACGGTCGCATCGGCTGAGCCGTCGTCTGCGGTTGCGGGAAGGTGTGCCGCAAACCGCTCGATGTGCAACTCGGCTTCGCGCCCTGCAACGCGGAACGCCGCAGTGATCCATTCCAGAAGTGGCGCGGGGCCGCAGGCCCAGGTCGACCATTGCGTGAAGTCGCCGAGTTGCGAGGCGAGCATTGCGTGATCGAGACGTCCGGATTGTGCGCTGTCGTGAATGATCAGTCGCAGCGATGGCCAGCGAGCAGCCAGCGCTCGCAATTCCGCACCGAAAATGAGGTCATGCTCACCGCGGCAACTGTGTGCCAGAACGACGTCGCCGGTGTACGCGCGCGCGTGCAGTTCTTCGAGCAAAGCGCGCATTGGCGTGATTCCGCTGCCGGCACTGAGCAGCAGAATGCGCTGCGGCAGAGTGTCAGGCAGCACGAATTCGCCGGCAATACCGCCGATCCGCACGGTCGTACCGATTTTCAGATCGTCGTGAAGCCGACTTGAGACACGACCGCTTGTCTGCGTTTTTACCGTGATCGTGATCGTCCGATCCGCCCGCGGTCGAGTCGACAGGGTGTAACAGCGTTGCTCGCTAACACCGTCAATCTCGTGGTTCAACAGAAGATGCTGCCCTGCGTGGAATAGCGGGAACCGACGATTCGGCCGCAAGACGAAACTCGTGGCGTTGCCCGTTTCACGAATCACTGCCACCACCCGTGCTCGAATCTGGTTGAACGCCAGTGCGGGGTGCACCTGGACGAGCAATTGTTCGATCGCACCAACATCGTTGAGTGGGTGCAGCCAGCGGCTGCGCAGGACGCGTCGCCAAGCAGATCGGCGGTGATGGAGTTGATCGTGGCGCATGGCGAACATCGAATCCCTATTCAGTGAACATACGTTCACTCAAAGTGCTAGAGTTGTCAAGCGGGCGGGGTACGGAGGTACCCGGCACAGGCGCTGCGTGCGGCAGCCTATAATCGCCGCATGCCGATACGTCCGAACTGCGCATGACCGTTCGCAAACTTCCACTGCGCAAATCTGCCGCCGCTGTGGCGGCGCTGGACATCGACACTCCCGAATCGAGGGGCGTGCGGAAGCAGCGAACGAAAACGAACCTGCAATCTGCCGCGCTGGACCTGATGGGGGCAGGGCGCGGATTCGCCAGCCTGAGCCTGCGTGAGATCACCCGGGCGGCCGGCGTCGTGCCGGCGTCGTTCTATCGACATTTTCGTGATATGGATGAATTGGGTCTGGCACTTGTGGAAGAAAGCGGCGTCACCCTGCGCCGCCTGCTGCGCGAAGCGCGCCGCACCGGCTTGCCGCCGACCCACATGTTGCGCAGTTCGGTGTCGATCTACAAAACGTATGTCGAGCAGCACCGGCTGCATTTTCTGTTTATTTCCGGTGAGCGTGGTGGCGGCTCGACCGTGATTCGCAAGGCGATCCGCAACGAGGAAACCCATTTCGCCAACGAAATGGCGCAGGACATGCGCGCGATGGGCATCCTGCCTGAACTGTCGATTGGCACATTGCAGATGCTCAGCGGCCTGGTGGTCACCACGATGATCAATGCAGCGATCGACATACTCGATCTTCCCTCGGGTCAGGCCCGCCTCGAGCGCGAGATGGTGGACAATTTCGTGCGTCAGCTGAGACTGATTTTTCTGGGCGCTCGAATCTGGCGCGACTGAACTTCGCGAACGACAACAAGGCCCCTGTCGCGAAATAGGCCCCAATCACTGGCTTGGGCTCCAGGGGCACCGGCCCGATCGGCATGTGACGTTTCAGTCGCAACGGTCTGCTTGCGCCGAGCCTCGCGACAAGCGAATTGGCGGCGGCACAGATAGGCCGTAGCCGCGCGCCAGAGTTCATATATCGCACATGCGACTTTGTTGCGCAATCGGCCAACCGGTTCTTGCTGTGTGTCTCAATCGCACCACAAGTTTCCGACAATTTGCCTTGCGATTGCGCAGCGATGTCGACCGTCAATGAGGCATTGGATAGTTCTCCAGGAATTCCAAATCGATAGGCCGCATTTCTCCATCAGAATGCGAACCCCGTGCGGCGCTGCGGCATGGTTGTTGATCGAAAATTTCGGAACGCGTGATAGGCGCTTTTATGAAACTGCGCTATCAAAGAGAACAACGACACTAAGAGACTTGTTGCGCTTGCACGTTTGTAAAATAAAGTGTTGTTTTATTGTTTTAGCTACGAATATACTCGCCGCGACAGCCCGCGGAAAAACCAGGGGAACATCATGCGTCGAATCGTTCGATTGAGGGCGTGTGCGCCCGTGCTCGGTCTGTTTTCTCTGGTGGGACTGGTCGAGACTTCGTCGTCCCAGCAACCGGCCATCACGCCGGCCGTAACGATCGACCAGGACAAGATCCACGAATATCCGCTGCGCAAGGTCCTTGAATCGGGCGGTGACTTTCATACGACTCCGTTCACGCCCGAGGACGGGCACGGAGAAGGGAAGGAAGGTCCGCGTGCCCGGCAGCGCCAGGCGCTGTATCCGGAAGCGTGGCCGAATTTTCCGTTCCTGCGCGTGAACGGGCTGGATTCGCAGAGCTGCTACGAGTGCCACAACACGATTGGCAGCTACGTGCCGCCGGACTACAGCACCAAGGCGCTGTTGCGCAAACCCAGTCCAGTCGGGGGTTCCGCCGGCTTTGCCAGCAATGCATTCATCAACCCGAATTTCCCGTGGCAGTTGACCATGCTGGTGCGCAACCCGCCGCATGTGTTCGGCACCGGATATGCGCAATCGGTGGCGGGTGAAATGTCCACTGAGTTGGCGCTGGAGCGCGAGATCATTACACGTGCTGCCAAACTGCGCGCGCGCACCGAACACCATACCGTTTCGGTCACGACGCTGCTGCACGCCAAGGGCCTATCCTTCGGAACGTACAAGGTGCGTTGCGACGAGAACCAGACTTGCACCGAAGACACCACGGAGGTGACCGGCGTAGCCTCGGACTTGATCGTGCGTCCGTTCCAGTGGAAGGGCATTGCGTCGAGCGTGCGGCATTTCGTGCGCGACGCGCTGGATTTCCATTTGAGCATGCAGGCCGTCGAAAAAGTCGGGCACATCGATTGCGACCGTGACGGCAAGATCGACGAAATGACCCTCGGCAATGTCACCGCGCTCGCCGCATTTGTGTCGATGACCCGGCCGCCCTATGTCGCGATTCCTCCGCACAAGGAAGGCCAGGATCGGTTTCAGCGCGGCAAGGCCATTTTCGAAGGCACCGCGACCGGACTCGACGGCAAGCTCGCGGGAACCATGTGTGCAAGTTGCCACACCCCGAAAATCAACCTGCATCTGCCAGAACTCGTCGTGGAAGACCCCGGTATCGCCGACGTGAAGTCGCTGGCGGACTGCCCGAGCGAAACGCTGCTGATCAA
>JBDTLV010000005.1:0-89491 GCA_039934615.1 Tahibacter sp. | reverse complement strand
CGCCAACATCTGGTCATCCACTTTCATTGCCACTGCGTCTGCTCCTTGCGGCTCCCGCCGCGTTCTAGCAAAAAGCAGTTACACAGTTCAAATTACAGACTCGATGTGCCTAGCAATAGCGTGCGCCGTGTTCAGCGCGCTGAACAGCGCGAGCGCATAAATCCGCTTCGCGTGTGCCTCAAAGTATCCTTAATGGAGCGGCGGCATTTTTCTTCAGCGAGCGCTTCAGCGGTTCGGGCGCAAGAGAGCTCGTAAGTAGCGCGAAGGCATTCCTCGTCGCGCTTACGGGGTCGCGCTTACGGGCGAAACTTTCGAGCCGGACTTGCCTCCCTATCGCTGAACAAAAAAACCGGCGTTGGCGGGGTCATGGTGTGCTCGACTTCCGTTACTCGAAATGGAAGGCGGCGCAGTTATCAACTACCCACCGGATCAAGTCATCCTCGCCAATTTCGCCAGCCGCGAGGGCGAGGATAACTTCAACGTTTTCCCATTGGCTAGAAGTCAGCTCAAACTCGTTTTGTCCGAGAAACAAGTCCATCGCGGCAAGGGCAACCCGCTTGTTTCCATCCAAGAAGGCGTGAAACTTTGCGGCAGCAAACCCAAGCGCAGCTGCCAGCTCTGGAATGCTGGGTACCGGCTCCGCCCAGGAGTATTTTTGTCGCGGGTACGCTGCAACCGATTGCACAAGCTCAAGTTGGTGACCCACGCGCGTGCCGTGCTCGGCGGCTAAGTCCTCATGCAGCGCGAGAATCGCGTCTTCAGACAGAAAGACTGGGCCAATCGCGATATCTACGCCCACGCGTTACTTCGCGAGTTCGCGCAGAGCTTCCTCGTGCTTCTTCAAGATATGCTGCGCGAGACGCTCTTGACGTTCTGAATCGTAGCGGTGGGCACGGCCAGACGCTTCCGCACGCGAAGCAGGCTCCGCCGGAGAGACGTTTTCGACGTCGCGTGGAACACGCACAGGGCCCATGTTTTACCCCTCATCCATCGATGCTCTCAGCATCGGTAGTACCCACAAGGTGGGTACGATTCACCACATTCCCCACGTCGATTAACGACGACCTTCCGGAAATGTCGGATAGCATTCTGCGAGTCAGATGCACAACAGTCAATGAATATTGCTGCAGATGCGAATAATTTTCCTGCCATTTCAAGCCACTTCAATTCAGCCTACAAGCTTCAACCGCCCCCCCGATGCCCCGCGTTCAAACGCTCATCACGCCGCGTCATGGCCAGGTCCGAGTGTCCGAGCAGTTCCGTGATCGTGTATGGGTCGACTCCGGTCATAGCCAAGCGCGAGGCGCCGGTCATGGAACCGGACGTCTTGGCCTTTGGCAGCCACCAAGAGCACGCCTCATTCCATCGTTGGCTCCTCGCTGGCAGCGAGCAGGGCTTGCATCGCGTCATCCGGATCGACCGCAAACCCATCATCCCCCCGGGATGCCCACGCGAGCTCTTACGAATCTCCAACTGCGATGCAGAATCATGGTGCAAGAGTCCACCCATTCGCGCCGCGCCGCGCGCCGGAATAGCTGCTTCGCGCAGAAGTGGATTTGTGCGAGCGCGTTGCATGCCTCGCGACGAAGCGTCTGACCAATTGGGCAAGGTGCCACCTTTACACTAAATCACACTTGTAGTCGTGTTACGGCGGGGATGCGTGCTGCGTCAGCCGATTGCCGTAGAATTTCTTGACGAGGAGCATCGAAAGAGCACGGCCAGTCGTCGTCGCCCGACTGACACCCCGCTACGACAGAGCACTACCGCCGCCGCGCACGAGCAGCTTCGGGAACTGCCGCGGCTGCGAGCGCAGGTATTGGGGTGGCGCTGCCACACTGGCACCGAGGTGGGCTGCGGCGTGCCAGGGCCAGCGGGGGTCGTAGAGGATGCCGCGGGCGAGCGCGATCAGATCGGCGTCGCCGTTGGCGATGATGGCTTCGGCGTGGTCGTAGTCGGTGATCATGCCGACCGCCACGACAGGAATGCCGGTGCCCTGCTTCACCGCACGCGCCAGCGGCACCTGATAGCCGGGGCCGACCGGAATGGTCTGCGCGGGATGCAGTCCACCGCTGGAAACGTGGATGGTGCTGCAGCCGCGTGCTTGCAGCGCCTGTGAGAACGCGACGGTCTGTTCGATGTCCCAGCCGCGCGGCACCCAGTCGGTGCCCGACACGCGTACGCTGACCGGGCGTTCGGCAGGAAAGGCGGCGCGCACAGCATCGAACACTTCCAGCGGAAAACGCAGGCGGTTCTCCAGCGAACCGCCATACGCGTCGTCGCGCCGGTTCGACAGCGGCGACAGGAATTCATGCAATAGGTAGCCGTGCGCGGCGTGGATCTGGATCGCATCGATGCCCAGTCGCGCGGCGCGGCGCGCGGCCTCCGCGAACGCGTCACGCACCTCGTCCATGCTGTCGCGTGTCAGCGCGATGGGGGCGGGGTCCGCCTCGTTAAATGGCAGTGCCGACGGCGCGACGGTCTGCCAGCCGTGACGTTGACCGGGCGCGAGCAGCTTGCCGCCATGCCACGGCAGGTCGGTGGATGCCTTTCGCCCGGCGTGCGCCAACTGGATCGCGATCGGCATGGCCGACCAGCGGCGGATGCCCTGCAGCACGGTGTCCATGGCTGCTTCAGTGCCATCGTCCCAAAGCCCGACGTCGCCGTAGGAAATGCGCCCTTCCGGCAGCACGGCCGTGGCTTCGATGGTCAGCAGCGCCGCACCCGACAGCGCCAGCTGGCCGAGATGGATCAGGTGCCAGTCGGTCATCCGACCGTCCACCGCCGAGTATTGGCACATTGGCGCGATGACGATGCGGTTCACCAGTTGCAGCGAGCCGACCGCCAGCGGTTCAAAGAGTTTGGGGGTGCTCATGAGGTTCGGGCATCCATGATCAGATCAAAGGAACGCACGCGCTCGGCGTGATCGAAAATGTCGACGGTGAGAAAATTGCTGCGACACGTCTGCTACGTCGCGCGTTCACGCACGATCCAGTCGTTATCCACGGGAAATCGCCTCGCCACTCGCTCGCGCCCGGGAGATTCACATTGGTGGACAAAATAGTCAGTTGCGCCCGGGCCTGACGGCGACGTCTCTCGCGACGTTTTCGATGTTCAACGCGCGGAAAGCCGGCATGATCCACTTTTCGCGATCGTTGCTCCAGCATCGCGCATTCGGCTATCCGAGGGTAGATCGCCGCTTGCAGGCGATTTGTGTCAATACCGTTCGCCGATCGGAGCCCGCACCGCCGCGCTACGCGTACACCGAGCGTTCGACGCAGCCGGGAATCAGTTGTTCGGCCGCCAGCATGCTGTTGATGCGGAAGCGCACGAAATCCAGATCGCTCGGGGATGCGCCGCGCTCGATGGCCTGGCGCTTGCGTTCGAACATGGCCCAGAACACGGTGCTGCCGGGCGTTACGGCGACCAGTTCGCGCAGTCGCCGCTGCAATGTATCCAATTCCAAAGCCAGCGCTTGTCGATTCGACATGACGGTATCATCCTTGATTAGAGCGCGAGGATGCGCCCGCCGACATGTGCGTCAGCTAAACCGGCGCAGCAACGTTCCCACCGGGTTCATACGGCGCTTTTCGGTCGACGGAATTCAAGCGTCGGAATATTCGCGCAGACACGTCCCAGGAAATTGTGGATTCGTGCCCATTGCAAGAACGCCAGGGTGTCGATCCGCCTGCGCGATTCACCTCGCCCGGGGAGCGGTGACGACTCGCGCCGTTCGTGATGCACGCTGTCATGCGCCGTCGACGGAGCGATTTCTCGCCAGGGGCGCGCTGGCATGGAGCCAAGCCTTGCGAATAGGAGGGTGCCACTTCGTGCCGCGATCCGCCGGATCACACTTTCTTTCATTGTATAGTCACGATCACGGCATCCGGAGCTCGCCAGCCTCAGCTATCCCGCACCTTGGAATGCGAGCTAAACGGCTGTTTGCGCAAGGAAAGGCGCTTCGCGCACGCGCCCCGCTGCAGTCTGGGGCCCGGGCCCTGCCGCTATCGGCGGGAATACCGCCAGGTCGGGCGGCGATGGCAGGCCCGAGCGCCACTCACAACGCAAGGCCAACGCGGCGCTGCTACAATCCCGCCCCTTTCGCGCCGTCTGGCGCTGCCGATTCTTTCTGATATCCCGGAGTTTCCATGTCCGCCAAAATCCTATCCGCCCTCGGCCTGTCCGAGATGAATTCGGGCACCTATCTCGGCAATGGCGAGTGGTCGAAGACCTCCGATGCCGGCGTGCTGGAATCGATCAATCCGAGCGACAATCAGGTGATCGGTCGCGTGCATGCAAGTTCCGAAGCCGACTACGAGGTCATCATGACGCGCGCGCAGGCTGCCTTCAAAGTCTGGCGCACCACGCCGGCGCCGTTGCGCGGCGAAGCGATCCGCCTGTGTGGCGATGCGCTGCGCAAGCACAAGGATGCACTCGGTTCGCTGGTCGCGCTGGAGATGGGCAAGATCAAGCCGGAAGGTGACGGTGAAGTACAGGAGATGATCGACATCGCCGACTTCGCGGTGGGTCAGTCGCGCATGATGTACGGCTACACGATGCATTCGGAACGTCCCGGTCATCGCATGTACGAACAATGGCATCCGCTCGGCATCGTCGGCGTGATCAGCGCGTTCAACTTTCCGGTGGCCGTGTGGGCCTGGAACTCCTTCCTCGCGGCAATCTGTGGCGACATCACGATCTGGAAGCCCTCGCCGAAGACGCCGCTGTCGGCGATCGCGTCGATGCAGATCTGCAATGCGGCGCTGAAGGCTGGCGGATTCCCCGACATCTTCTTCCTGTTCAATGACGCGCGCACCGAGCTGGCGCAGAAGTTCGTCGACGACCGTCGCATTCCGCTGATCAGCTTCACCGGCTCGACCCAGGTCGGCCGCATTGTCGGCGAGCGCGTTGCTCAGCGTCTGGGTCGCAGCCTGCTGGAACTCGGTGGCAACAACGCGATCATCGTTGACGACACGGCGGATCTGAATCTGGCGATTCCGGGCATCGTGTTCGGCGCGGTCGGCACCGCAGGGCAGCGCTGCACGACCACGCGCCGCCTGTTTGTGCACGAATCCATTTTTGATAAAGTGCTCGAAATCCTGGTCAAGGCGTACGAGCAGATCCACGCCAAGATCGGCGATCCGACGCTGGCCAGCACGCTGATGGGACCACTCAGCGACAAGGACGCCGTGCAGCGCTACCTCAATGCGATCGCCAATGCGAAGGCGTCCGGCGGCGAAGTCGTCACCGGCGGCATGGCGTTGACCGATCGGCCCGGCAATTTTGTACTGCCGACCATCATCACCGGCCTGTCGAATGCCGACGACGTGGTGCAGAGCGAGACCTTCGCACCGATCCTTTACATGATGCCGTTCAAGAGCATCGACGACGCGCTGGATTTGCAGAATGGCGTGCCGCAAGGATTGTCGTCGTCGATCTTCACCCAGAACGTACGCACGTCGGAATACTTCCTGTCCGCCGCAGGTTCGGATTGCGGAATCGCCAATGTGAACATCGGTACTTCGGGTGCCGAAATCGGTGGTGCGTTCGGCGGCGAGAAGGAAACCGGCGGCGGTCGCGAATCCGGTTCCGATGCGTGGAAGGCCTACATGCGCCGTCAGACCAATACGATCAACTACTCTGACGCGCTGCCGTTGGCGCAGGGCATCAAGTTCACCGTGTAAAGACAGCGGCAGCGCTGGTTGGGAAACAGGGCGGTCCTCAGGGACCGCCTTTTTTTTGCACGGTTTGATACTGGCATCCCTATTGCATAGGAAGTTTGCGCAGAACCCCGAGCCTTCCGTTTCAGCGTCTTTCTCAAAGAGTCCGGAACCATCGATGATCGGTACGCATCTTCCTGTTGGGCTTCGTCGTTCGCCGCGCTCGATCGCCTGCTATTCAAGTGCGTGCCCGGCCTGCTGGCGCGTTCCGACCGCGCCGAGTACCCCGTGACGGAAGCGCACGTTTCTGCCGCGTGGATTGCGCGCGCGGCATTGGCGTGGACAGTGGCTCTTTGTGCGAGCGCCAGCGTGCGCGCCGAGGCGGCCGTCTCCCCAGCCGATGCAACACTGACAATATTTGTGGACAACGGCGGAATCTCGCAATGGGACGTGGTCCTCCGGACGACGGGCAACCAGGATTCACGCCTTGCGCGCAAGCATCCTGACGATTACCGAACCTGGGTGTATGCCGAACGCAGCGGGGCCCAGCGCGAGAGCGGAAGCGACTTTCAATTCAACGGCACGTTGGAATTCACGCACGGGAACCATCGGGTTCGCGTGCAGCCCATTGCCCTGAAAATGCTCCCGGATGGACGCAGCCTGGCATTGGTCGATACGCAGGGTCGACCGTTGTTGCTGGCGGAAACCGGACATCGCATGCTCCCGTCAGGGGATCGGGTCGAATGGCGCAACTTTGATCTGCGCGTGCAACCTGAATTGGCGCGTCGTTTAGCGTCGCCCGCCATCTCAGGTCAGTACCTCGGTGCACTGGATCTGGTACTGCCCCTCTCGCGCGCGGCCGAATTGAATTTCAATACTGGCAACTCGACGCTGCCTGCGAATCCGCAAACGAATTGTCGCGACACGCTGCAATGGCCGACTCCGTCCACACCAGCGGACCTGGCCTTGCTCGATATCAGTCAGATTTTTGCGATGCGCTGCGACGGCTGCGGACCGAACAGCGCCGACGGAAAAGTCGTGTTTGCGCCCAACGCCGAACTCGGCAACGTCGGCCAGGCCGACATCTCCTGGAATCCCAAATTCTCCGCCCCCAGCCCGCCCTATGGCAATGATCAGCACCCGTTTCTGGTATGGAATCTGTATCGCGTGGACGCACTGGGGCGGCTGGACCAGATCGGCTCATCCGGCGTCAAACACGCATTTTTTGCGCAGAACAACGACTGTAGCTGCAATGGCGACGTTATCCTGTTTAGAACGTGTACCGATGTATATTCCGCATTCACCAACGATTCCGTCGACGACCTCGGTCCTCGCAGCGAGATCGTTCCGCACACGGCACAATGGGGACGTTGCGGGTCCATCTACGATCTGAACTGCGACGGGTCCTTCGATCAAGGCTCCGGTGTCGCCGGCCCGTATGCCGAACGTCTGGTCGCGCTCGAATCGAATTTGCTGCCAGCGCTGAATCCGGGATCGAGCTACTTCTTCGAGGCGTGGTATGTCGTCCGCGACGACATCGACCTCGACAATTCCATGGGCTCACGCCCTGTGCTGCCGGAAAAGAACGGCAGCGCGTGGACACTGACCAGCCAGGCCAGTCTGACGTCAGGCCCCGTCATCGACCAGTGGGTGGCACGCACTGCAACGGGCCGAAATCGCCATGCAGCACGAGCGTCGACGCCACAAGGTAGCGTGCAACTCGGCGCACGCGTGACCCAGCTTGCCGATGGTCGCTACCGCTACGACTATGCGCTGATGAACCTCGACTTCGCGCTGGCGACGACGAGGGGAGCCGAGCCCAATCTGCGCATACTCGCCGCAACCGGCGCCGCAGGCTTTGCGATTCCGTCCCGCACGGGCAGCAACTTTGGGAGCCTTGAATTCGGCGATGGCGACCCGGATGCGAGCAACGACTGGAGTGCCAGCGACGATGGCGCAACACTGCGCTGGTTGGCACCCATCAATCACACGCTGACGTGGGGCCGGCTGTTTCGCTTCGCGCTCATCGCCGACACATATCCCGAATTGCAGGTATCCAGTGTGCTCCTCGACCCAGCTGACCCTCGGATCAGCGTCGAGATGTCGATGCTGGCTCCGTCGAAAGACGGGGTGTTCACTGACGGATTTCAGTAACTATTGTTTTGCAAATTTTCGTCAAGGATGACAACGCTGTCAGCGTTTGCCGCTTACTATCGGGGGTACCACCTTTCGTCGTGCGTGCGTGTTCCGGACTGAGTCACGCCAGTCGCGTCTGCTAAAAAAGTCTTTCTCCAGGGGGCTACTTTGAAATTTATATACTTCATCGCTTTTGCGGCGGCGACGGGCATGTCTTTGTGCGCGCAGGCAGCGACCGTATCCGGAACAACGTATCGGGATATCAACGAAAACGGGGTGTTCGACAACACCGGCCTGACTGCCGAACCCGGCGTCGGCGGAGCCACCCTGACCGCCACTGACGAGCTGGGCAATAGCACCTCCGTCACCAGCAATGCGCTCAGCGGTGCTTACAGCATCACGCTGGCTGGCAATCGCCTGCGCATCGAAGCGACCACCAGCGTGCGTATCGAACCGGGTGCTTCCGGTTTCGCGAGCATTCCCGGCGCGCGCACGAACGTGCTGTTCACGACGGGCAACCAGACCGCTCGCGATATCGGCTTCAGCAATCCGGCGCAGTATTGCCAGGATACGCCGCAGGTCGTCGCAAATGTTTACTCGAACGGCAATCCGCACACACCGACCGGTTCCGCCGGTACGAACTCGTGGATGGTGCGCGCACCGTTCGTCTTCCCCGTGGCAACCAATCCCGCGAACGTCACGATTGCCGACGGTCAGATCATCGGCTCGACGTTCGGCATGGCCTACCAACGCAGCACGGATTCGCTGTTCGCTTCGGCGTTTCTGAAGCGCCACTCGGGCCTTGGTGTCGGCGACAACAACCCGGTCGTCCCGATCAATGAAAACACTAATGAGACGGGCGCGATTTATCGCATCCTGAGCCCTGCTGGGGCGACTCCGGTCGCGTCCCTGTGGCTGGATCTGCAGGCACAAGGCATACCCACCGGTTCGGTATCGCGCGTGGAAGTCGCTGCGACGCCGGATTTCGAAGCTCCGCCTACGGTAGCCACATCGCCCAATATCGACGCGGATGCCTTCGACAAGGTCGGCAAGGTGGGTCTCGGTGCGATGTCGATTTCGGAAGACGAGCGCACGCTGTGGGTCATCAATCTCAATGATCGCAAGCTCTATGAAATTCCAATAACGATCGCTGGAGGCATTCCAACGCCGGTTACGGCCAGCATTGTTTCGCACGATGTCGCTGCCGCAGCACCGGTCTGCACGAATGGCCTGTTCCGGCCATTCGCGGTCAAGGCAATGGATGGATTTGTATACGTTGGCGGCGTGTGTACCGCTGAGAGCGCTGGCGCTACAGCGGCGAACCTGCGCGGAATCGTCATGCGACATGATCCGAGCGCGGCCCCCGGCACGTTCGCGACGGTAGCCAACTTCGCGATCAACTATGCGCGCGGTGATGTCAGCAACAGTGGCGCTGCGAACACGCCAGCCGACTGGCGGCCATGGCGTGCGACCTGGGGCGCGATCGTCGCCCCTGCTCCCGGCGCCGCGACCTACAACCAGGTCATCCAGCCACAGCCGATCCTGTCCGACATCGAATTCGACGTGGACGGATCGATGGTTCTGAGCTTCATGGATCGTTTCTCGCATCAATCCGGCAACAACAACTACAGCTCGCTGGCGGCCGACGGCTCGCCACGCGCGGTATACGAAGCGGCAGCGGGCGGCGAAACCGTCCTGGCCTGTTTCAACAGCGTCAGCGGCCAGTACGACCTCGAAACGGCGGGCGGCTGCGGAGGCCGCGTGTCCGACGCGACGGCCAGTGGACAAGGTCCCGGCGGCGGCGAATTCTTCTGGCACGACAAGTACGACAGCGCCTATCCGCCCACCAACGTGGTCAACAGCGGCGCGCATCGGGAAATCACCCTCGGCGGCGCGGCCATCCATTCGGTGCGCCGCGAAATGGCCAGCTCCGTATTCGACCCGCGCGCGGCATTCCGCGCTGCAGGGTGGCGCGTTTTCAACCTCATTGATCTCGATGCAACGGCCAACAACAACGCCGGCGAAGACGCGCGCAGTGTGGAAATCTTCGGCCAGGACGCCGGTGGTGGCCGGCCAGTGCGTTTCGGCAAAGCAGCCGGTCTGGGCAATGTGGAGCTGATCTGCAATCCGCCGCCACTCGAACTGGGCAACCGCGTTTGGCGCGATACCAATCACAACGGCATACAGGATCCGGCCGAAGCGCCGATCGCAAACGTGGCCATCACGCTGTACAGCTCGACGGGTGTGCAACTGGGGCAGACCACCACCAACGCCAATGGCGAGTGGTATTTCACGTTTACCCAGCAGGCTGCCGTTGATCCCAGCAATACCGATTTCGATGTACGCCTGGCCAACCCGTACTTCCAGTCGTATTTCGTCGCCATCGATGCGACTAATTTCAACAGTGGGCAAGCGCTGTTTGGCTACTCGACGACCTTGTTCAACGCCGACCCCAGCAGCAATGGCGATGCCCGCGACTCTGACGGATCCAGCCTCGCAATACCCGTGATCGGCGCGCGCGTGGCATTCAACGTCGCCGTCGGTGGCCCCGGCGCGAACGACCACCTGATCGATTTCGGTTTTGTACCCATCGACTACGGCGACCTGCCCGACACGGGCGCTGGCAGCGGCATTGGCAACTATTCCACATTGCTCGCAGACAACGGCGCGTCGCATATCATCGTCCCGAATCTGCAACTCGGTGCGAGCGTCGACGCGGAAGTTGATGGTCAACCGAACGCCGCAGCGAGCGGCGACGATATCAATCTGGTGCCGGACGATGAAGACGGCATCACCGTGGCTGATCTTTCGCTGCGCGTAGCTCGCGCCGCCAGCGTGCGTGCGAACGCGACCAATCTGACCGGCGCTCCCGCGCAATTGTGCGGTTTTATTGATTTCAACGGCGACGGCGATTTTGCCGACGCGGGCGAAACCGCGCCGGCAATCAGCGTGCCGACCGGTTCAAACAATGTGCAGTTCACCCTCGCCTTCGGCACCGTTCCCGCCGGAGCGGCAAGTTCAACCTATGCGCGTTTCCGCTTGAGCAACGATATCGTGGCCTGCGCTTCCAATGGCGCCGCGAGCACGGGCGAAGTGGAAGACTATCCAGTCGGCATCGTGGCGATCGACCTCGGCGATTTGCCGGACACGGCAGCCGGCACCAGCGCGGGCAACTACAACACGCTGGAGGCCGACAACGGCGCCAGCCACCAGATCGTCAGCGGCCTGCTCATGGGCGCCACCGTGGATGCCGAAACCGACGGTCAGCCGAATGTGGCAGCCAACGGCGACGACACGAGCGGCGCGCCAGATGACGAAGATGGCGTGACAGTCGCTGACCTGGCGCTGATCGTCGGCAACCTTGCGAACATCCGCGTCAATGCGACCAACACCACCGGCGCAGCAGCGCGACTGTGCGGCTTTGTCGATTTCAACGGCGACGGCGACTTTGCCGATGCCGGCGAAAATGCGCCTGCGATCAATGTGCCGAACGGTTCGAACAATGTGCAGTTCACCCTCGCCTTCGGCGCCGTGCCCGCGGGCTCGGCAACGTCGACGTACGCGCGCTTCCGCCTCGCATCCGGCGCGGCGCCATGCAGTGCGACCGGCGCGGTCGCCAGCGGCGAAGTGGAAGATTACCCGGTCGGTATCACCCCGCTGGATCTGGGCGATCTGCCGGATTCCGGCGTCGGTACCGGTGTTGGCAACTATTCCACGTTGATCGCCGACAACGGACCGCGGCATCCGATCGTCCCCGGCCTGCGTATCGGTGCGAACGAAGACAGCGAAGCCAACGGACAACCCAACATCGCAGCGACCGGCGACGATCTGGCTGGCGCTCCGGACGACGAGGACGGTGTGACTGTCGCCGATCTCACCTTGACCGCCGGTGCGATAGCCAATGTGCGCGTCAACGCGACCGACACGATCGGCGCCGCGGGGCAATTGTGCGGTTTTATCGATTTCAACGGTGACGGCGATTTCGCCGACGCGGGCGAAACCGCACCGGCCGTGGCGGTTCCGAACGGTTCCAACAACGTCCAGTTCACCCTCGCCTTCGGTGCCGTACCGCTGGGCGCCGCCACCAGCAGCTATGCGCGCTTCCGTTTGAGCACCGATGTTGGTGCCTGCAGCCCGACAGGACTTGCGACCAACGGTGAGGTCGAAGACTACGCCGTGACCGTGGTGCAGCTGGATCTGGGCGACTTGCCCGATACAGCCGCCGGAACCGGCATTGGCAACTATTCCACCTTGTTGGCCGACAACGGCCCGCGTCATCCGATCGTTGCCGGCTTGCGTCTCGGCGCCAATGAGGATGCCGAAGCGAACGGCCAGCCGAACGCGGCCGCCAACGGTGACGACACGACCGGCGCGCCGGACGACGAAGACGGCGTGACGGTCGCCGACCTCAATCTGGTCGGCGGTACCGCAGCGAACGTGCGCGTCAACGCGACCAACCTGATCGGCAGTGCAGGTCAGTTGTGCGGCTTTGTGGATTTCAACGGCGATGGCGATTTTGCCGACGCGGGCGAAACCGCACCGGCCGTGCTGGTTCCGAATGGGTCGAACAATGTGCAGTTCACGGTCGCCTTCGGGATCGTGCCGCTGACCGCAGCAAGCAGCAGTTACGCACGCTTCCGCTTGAGCACCGATGTGGGCGCGTGCACACCAACCGGTGCGGCGACCAACGGCGAAGTCGAGGACTACACCGTCGCGATTGCGCAACTGGACCTCGGCGACTTGCCGGATACGGGCGCGGGAACCGGTGTCGGCAACTATTCCACCTTGCTGGCCGATAACGGTCCGAGTCATCCGATCATCGCCGGCCTGCGTCTGGGTGCGAACGAGGATGGCGAAGCGAACGGTCAGCCCAACGTCGCAGCGACCGGCGACGATCTGAGCGGCGTTCCGGACGATGAAGATGGCGTGACCGTTGCCGATCTGAATCTGACGGCCGGCGCCAATGCTTCCGTGCGGGTCAACGCAACCAATACCGCTGGCGCCGTGGCACAACTGTGCGGCTTCGTGGACTTCAACGGCGACGGCGACTTCGCCGATGCCGGCGAGACCGCGCCTGCCCTCGCGGTGCCGAACGGCTCGAACAATGTGCAGTTCACCCTCGCCTTCGGCACGGTTCCGCTCGGTGCAGCCAGCAGCACGTATGCACGTTTCCGTCTGAGCACCGATGTGGGTGCCTGCACTCCGACAGGCGCAGCGTCCAACGGTGAAGTCGAAGACTATGCCGTGACCGTGGGTCAGCTGGATCTCGGCGACTTGCCTGATACCGGGGCCGGCAGCGGCATTGGCAACTATTCCACCTTGTCATCCGACAACGGTCCGCGCCATCCGATCGTTGCAGGTCTGCGCCTGGGTGCGAACGAAGACGCCGAAGGCGATGGCCAGCCGAATGCCGCCGCGAACGGCGACGACACGACCGGCACGCCGGACGACGAAGACGGTGTCACCATTTCCGATCTGAACCTGGTTGGCGGTATCGCCGCGAACGTACGCGTCAATGCGACGAACACCGTCGGCAGCGCCGGTCAGATCTGCGGTTTTGTGGACTTCAACGGTGACGGCGATTTTGCCGATGCCGGCGAGACCGCCCCGGCTGTTGCCGTGCCGAACGGTTCGAACAATGTGCAGTTCACGGTCGCCTTCGGCGTGGTTCCGCTCAACGCGGTCAGCAGCACGTATGCGCGCTTCCGCCTCAGCACCGATGTGGGCGCGTGCAGCGCGACAGGCCTTGCCACCAACGGCGAAGTCGAGGACTACACCGTCGCGATCGCGCAACTGGATCTGGGCGACTTGCCGGATACGGGTGCCGGAACCGGTGCTGGCAACTACTCCACCTTGCTCGCCGACAACGGCCCGAGTCATCCGATCGTCACTGGTTTGCGCCTGGGCGCGAACGAGGACGGTGAAGCGAATGGCCAGCCGACGGTTGCCGCGAATGGTGACGATCTCGCCGGCACTCCGGACGACGAGGACGGCGTGACTGTCGCCGATCTGAACCTGATCGCCGGCAGTACCGCATCGGTGCGGGTCAATGCGACCAACACGGTCGGCAGTGCGGCGCAACTGTGCGGCTTTGTGGACTTCAACGGCGACGGTGACTTTGCCGACGCCGGCGAATCCGCTCCGGCCGTGGTGGTCGCGAACGGTTCCAACAATGTGCAGTTCAGTGTCGCGTTTGGAACGGTGCCACTCGGCGCTGCCAGCAGCACGTATGCGCGCTTCCGCTTGAGCACCGATGCGGGTGCCTGCACCCCGACGGGTGCGGCAACCAACGGTGAAGTCGAAGACTATGCCGTGGCCATCGGTCAGCTGGATCTGGGCGACCTGCCCGACACTGGCGCAGGCACTGGAATTGGCAACTATTCCACCTTGCTCGCAGACAACGGTCCGCGCCATCCGATCGTCACTGGCCTGCGCCTCGGTGCGAACGAAGACGGGGAAGCCAACGGTCAGCCAAATGCCGCCGCGAATGGCGACGACCTGGCCGGCGCGCCGGATGACGAGGACGGCGTCACGGTTGCCGATCTGAATCTGACGGCCGGTGCCATCGCGAATGTCCGGGTCAATGCGACCGACACCATCGGCAGCGCGGCACAGCTGTGCGGCTTCGTGGACTTCAACGGCGACGGCGATTTTGCCGATGCCGGCGAAACCGCACCGGCCGTCGCCGTACCGAACGGTTCGAACAATGTGCAGTTCACCGTCAACTTCGGCACCGTTCCGGTCGGTTCGGCGAGCAGCACCTACGCGCGCTTCCGCCTGAGCACCGATGTCGGCGCTTGCGCGCCGAATGGCCTGGCGACCGATGGTGAAGTCGAAGACTATGCCGTCGCCATTGCGCAACTGGATCTGGGCGACCTGCCCGACACCGGGGCGGGCGTTGGCACCGGCAACTATTCCACCTTGCTGCTCGACAATGGCCCGCGCCATCCGATCGTCGCAGGCCTGCGCATGGGTGCGAACGAAGATGCGGAAGCTGACGGACAGCCCGGTGCAGCAGCGACCGGTGACGACACCAACGGTGTACCGGATGACGAAGATGGCGTGACCGTTGCCGATCTCAATCTGGTGGGCGGCACGGCAGCGAATGTCCGCGTCAACGCCACCAACACGGTCGGCGGCGCCGCGCAACTTTGCGGCTTTGTGGACTTCAATGGCGACGGCGACTTTGTCGATGCCGGCGAAACCGCACCGGCTGTTGTCGTCCCGAACGGTTCGAACAGCGTGCAGTTCACCCTCGCCTTCGGCACCGTGCCGCTGGCGGCGGTCAGCAGCACTTACGCACGATTCCGCCTCAGCACTGACGCAGGGGCCTGCAGCCCGACGGGTGCGGCCACCGATGGCGAAGTGGAAGACTATGCCGTCTCGGTCGGCCAGCTGGATCTGGGCGACCTGCCCGACAGCGGCGCCGGCACGGGCATCGGCAACTATTCCACATTGCTCACCGACAACGGTCCACGTCATCCGATCGTTGCAGGCTTGCGCCTGGGTTCCAACGAGGACAGCGAAGCCGATGGCCAGCCGAATGCGGCTGCCACGGGCGACGACCTCGCCGGCGTGCCGGACGATGAAGACGGCGTGACCATCGCCGATCTGAATCTGACCGGCGGCGCGATCGCCAACGTGCGGGTCAACGCCACCAATACGATCGGCGTCGCGGCACAACTGTGCGGCTTCGTGGACTTCAACGGAGACGGCGACTTTGCCGATGTCGGCGAATCCGCCGCTGCCGTGCCGGTGCCCAACGGCTCCAACAATGTCCAGTTCACGGTCGGATTCGGCACGGTGCCGCTGACTGCGGTCAGCAATACCTATGCGCGCTTCCGCTTGAGTTCCGACGCCGGCGCTTGCACCCCGACCGGCGCGGCGACCGACGGCGAAGTCGAGGACTACACCGTGGCGATCGGCCAGATCGATCTGGGTGACCTGCCGGACACCGGTGCGGGCACGGGCACGGGCAACTATGCCACCTTGTTCGCCGATGCCGGCCCGCGCCATCCGATCGTGGCCGGCCTGCGCCTGGGTGCGAACGAAGACGGTGAAGCCGACGGTCAACCGAATGCGGCGGCCAATGGCGACGATCTTGCCGGCGGCGTGGATGACGAAGACGGCGTGACTGTCGCCGACCTGAGTCTGACCGCAGGAGCAACAGCAAACGTTCGCGTCAATGCGACCAATACGGTGGGCAGCGCAGCGCAACTGTGCGGCTTTGTGGACTTCAACGGCGACGGCGACTTTGCCGATGCCGGCGAAACCGCACCCGCTGTCGCCGTGCCGAACGGATCGAACAATGTGCAGTTCACCGTGGCGTTCGGAACGGTTCCATTGACCGCCGTCAGCAGTTCCTACGCGCGCTTCCGCCTGAGCACCGATGTCGGCGCCTGCACCGCGACCGGCACCGCGACCAACGGCGAAGTGGAAGACTACGCCGTCTCGGTCGGCCAACTTGACCTGGGCGATTTGCCGGACAGCGGCGTGGGTACGGGAATTGGCAACTATTCCACCTTGTTGAGCGACAACGGTCCGCGTCACCCGATCGTGGCCGGTCTGCGCATCGGTGCGAACGAAGACAGCGAAGCCGATGGCCAGCCGAATGCAGCCGCCACGGGCGACGATCTCGCCGGTGTACCGGACGATGAAGACGGCGTGACCATCGCGGATCTGAATTTGACGGCGGGCACCGCAGCAAGCGTTCGGGTCAACGCGACCAACACGTTCGGCAGCGCGGCCCAGCTGTGCGGCTTTGTGGACTTCAACGGAGACGGTGACTTTGCCGATGCCGGCGAATCCGCGCCCGCCGTTACGGTGCCGAACGGCTCGAACAATGTGCAGTTCAGCGTGGCGTTCGGAACGGTTCCGGCCACCGCGGTCAGCAGCAGCTACGCACGTTTCCGCCTGAGTACGGATGCTGGCGCCTGCACGCCAGTCGGATTGGCGACCAACGGCGAAGTCGAGGATTACGCCGTAGCGATTGCACGGCTCGACTTTGGCGATCTGCCGGACACCGGTGTGGGTAGCGGCGCGGGCAACTACGCCACCCTGCTCTCGGACAACGGCCCGCGTCACCCGATCGTGCCGAATCTGTTTATCGGTGCGACGGTCGATCCGGAAGCGGATGGCCAACCGGGCGCAACGGCCAATGGCGATGATGCCAACGGTGCACCGGACGACGAGGACGGTGTAAACACGGCGGATCTGGCCTTGCAACGCGGCGTGGCTCCGGCAATCAGGGTCACGGTCACGAATGGCACCGGAAGCCCGGGATTGCTTTGTGGATATCTGGACTACAACGCGGACGGCGATTTTGCCGACGCTGGCGAAGCGGCCCAGATTGGCGTGCCGAATGGCGCGGCAGGCAGCGTGGTCACGCTGAATTTCGGCGTGGTTCCGAATAGCTCGGCAGCGTCCAGCTACGCACGCTTCCGCCTCAGCACCGATCCGGTTTGCAGCCCGGTAGGCGCGGCGTCGAACGGCGAAGTCGAGGATTATCCGATCAGCAGCGGCGCAGGCATCCTGAGCCTGGGCAATCTGGTCTGGAACGATCGCGATAACGACGGGTCAGTCGACCCTGGCGAGCCTGGTCTGAGCGCAGTCAGCGTCTCGCTGTACCGTGACAGCAACGACGACGGCGTGCCCGACGGTGCATCGATCGCCACGACCAGCACGAATGCGAGCGGCAACTACCTGTTCCAGAATCTCGATCCGGACACCTATATCGTCGAGATCGCTGCGCCGACGGGATACTCGAGCAGCTCGGGCAGTGGCCTGCCGTATATCGCCACGGGCAGTTCCGAGCCGGCACCGGACCCGGACAACAATGTCGACAATGATGACAATGGCACTTTGCAGGCTGGCGTCATCCGTTCCGCACCGGTCACCCTGAGCGTCGGTACCGAACCGATCAACGATGGCGACGCTGATCCGAACTCCAACCTCAGCGTGGACTTCGGCCTGCTCGGCAATTTCGACCTCGCCTTGCGCAAGGTCGTCAGCGCCGGCCAGACCGGGCCGTTCCTCATCGGCCAGGATGTTTCGTTCGACATCTCCGTGTTCAACCAGGGCGGTATCGCAGCCGACACGATCCTGATCAACGACTACATCCCGGCCGGATTCGCGCTGAGTCCGCTGGAAGCGTCGTGGACCTTGGTCAACCCGAATCTGGCGACACGCACGATTGCGGGGCCACTCGCGCCCGGTGCCAACACGACGGTCAGCATCCTCCTGCGGATTCAGGCCGGCGCCGTTTCGCCGCTGGTCAACCGCGCGGAAATCGGTGCGGCGGACGATGACGGAAATCCGGGCAACACACCGCCCACCGACATCGACTCGACCCCCAACGGAAACCCGAGTGACGATGCCGGCGGTTCGCCGAATACGCCATCCGACGATTCCATCGACGGCAACGGCACCGGCACGCCGGGTGATTCGAATCCGCTCGGCGATGAGGATGACGCAGATCCGGCGACGATCAACGTCGGAGTGGGTGGCGGAACGCTGGGCTTGGCCAAATCTGCGCAGATCATCACGATCAGTGGTGGTGGCGAGTACGGTGGCGGCGGAACACCGGCGTCCGCACAGATCGGCTATGTCGTCTTCATCCACAACTACAGTACGCAACCGATCAGCGATTTGCAGATTGTGGAAAATCTGGTATCGGCGTTTGGCAGCGCCAATACCTGGAGTGTCGGCAACATCACGGCCCCGACCCTCACCCTGAACGGTGCCTTCGACGGACGCAGCGTGACCAACCTGCTGGTGGGCACCGATGTGCTCGCGCCCGGTACGACGACGACGATCCGTTTCGTCGTCACCGTGCAGTTCACGCCCGGTACGACGTACACCAACCAGGTGCTCGGCACAGGCCGCATCGGCACGGTTCCCGTTTCGGATCTGTCCCACGAGGGCACCGATCCGGCACCGGGTGGTGGTGATCCGTCGGACACCAATGCGCCAACGCGGATTCGTCTCGGTGTGCAGGTCGTGCCGATGCTGTCGAACGGTGGCGTCGCTTGGCTTCTGCTCGGACTGCTGGCCATCGCCTGGCGCCAACGCCGTCGGATGCACGCTGCGCCATGACCTCCCGGCCCCACGTCGCACTCCGGTGTCGCGTGGGGCTGCGGCGCAAATGGGAAATGGCAAAAACAACACGCCCGGGCATCGCCCGGGCGTTTCTTTTTGCGCCGATGTCGATGCTGATGCCGGCGCGGACGATCGCAGCGGCCTGCGTCATGCTGCTTGGTCTAGTCCAGGTCAACGCGCAAACGGTACCGGCGCTGGTGTTCGTCGAGCGGCAGATCGCAGCCGACGGCAATGACGTCGGTATTGGCGCGGATCTCGCCGGCGTCGGCGCGCATTCGCGCGTGCGACCCGCGGCGCCGGGACGCTTGCTGGTGCGGGAATCGAACGGAACAATTCGCGTGCTGGTCAACGGAGCAGCGCCAACTGCGCCATTCCAACTCATCGACGTGTCCGCACCTGCCGTCTCCTACGACGGCGCGCATATCGTTTTCGCCGGACTCGCGGCGGGCGCCTGGAGCTCGGCGGCGCGCGCCAGCACCGGTGGCTGGCGGCTATATCTGATCAATGCCGATGGAAGCGGACTGCATGCGCTGACCACGAGCGACGTCGCAGCCGACTACTCCCAGTTCGGCAGCGGACCTGCGGTCTGGCCCTACGATGATTACGACCCCGCCTACCTGCCCGATGGACGCATCGTTTTCGCCTCGACGCGCTGGCCGGCGTTTGCGCAGTTTGCAGACGTGCGCGCGTCGAATCTGTGGATCGTGAATGCCGCAGGCAACAATCTGCATCGCATCACCAGCGAGCGCAACGGCGCGGATCGGCCGCTGATCGATCCGGTCAGTGGAAAAATTGTCTATTTCCGATGGTGGAGAAATCAGCGCCTGCCCGATGCACGCAGCGACGACGAGTACTACGATCCAGCTCAGCCGGCGCTGGGCTATGTTCGCCATGCAGGGCTGAGCACACGTGCCAGCGACGCGGTAGGAAATCCTGGCCGCGGCGCACGCAACGGCTGGCAGATCGTCAGCGTCAATCCGGACGGCAGTGAAATGATCCTGTTCGGCGGCAAGGCGAGTTCGGATCAGGACGCCTTCGGCTACGGCGGTGGCTTTGCATCAAATGGCGTCCTTTACGCCAACTTTTTTCCCAGCCTCAATCTTGCCGATGCCGCCGGATTCGGCGGCATCCGCAGTTATTCGCGGGGCCAGACCCAATGGAGCGCGCACAGCGGAGTGGTGAAGCGCGATCCGGCGTTGCACCTGGCTGGAACTCCGGAAAATGCACAACTGTATAACCCGCCCTACACCACCGATCCGGAGGTGATCGCGGATGGGCGCATCGTGTTTTGCCGCGCAGCGGGTATCGCACAGGACTACGGCCTGTGGATCGCCGCGCCAGGCAATCCGGCACAGTTGCTCTACGACAATCCCGGCACCGCCGAACTGCATCCGCGCGCCCTGCTCGCGCGCCCGGCCCCGCCGGTGCTGCCCGACGTCTACCGCGATGCACCGACGCAGGCACCTTATCCACAATTTCTTCCTCCTCCAGTCGGGACTTCGCTACTGCGCGACGGCAGCTTCGTATTCGACGCCTTGAACGTCTACGCAAATGCCAACGTCGACGTGGATATTCCCAACGCGCCGGCCGTCGGCAGCGCTGCCAGCATCCGTTTCTTCGCCGATCATCAGCGCACCGCGCCGGGCACGTTTGCGTCGCTGGACTGGCCGCTGCTGATCGACGAAAAGGCGGTCTCGATCGAAGGCCGCGTGCAGGCGAACGCGCCGGCTTTCCTTCCGCTATTCGAGCAATTGCGCAGCGCGCCCGGCGCGGGCTATGAAGTACCGCGTACCAATTGGCCGCGCGGCGACGGGGCTGCACACGTGGCCGGCATGAATCACGATCGTGCCGGTGTACGCGCGGTCTGCAGCGGCTGCCACGCCGGGCATACCCTGATTGCCGTGCCGACCGAAGCCAATGCACCCTGGTCGAATCTCGCGCCCGGCGCGACGCTCCGAGTCAGCTCGCAACGCGCGGGATCGATCCTGGACGGACTCATCGACCGCAAGGTATTCCTCGGGCCGATCCGCGCAACCTGGACGTCCGCAGCGGGACAGACCGCGAGCCAGTGGGCGGAGCTGGAATTTCCCGTGCCCGTCGTGGTGCGCAATGTGCGCCTGTACAACCCACGACCGGGTGACGAAGCCAACTCGAGCATCCAGGTCACCGCAACCCGGGTCAGCCTGCGCGACGTGAACGGCGCAGAAGTCGATGCGAAGACCACCGGCAGTGTGCTGCTGTTCGGCACCGACGTTGCCTTCACCGACGTGCCGGCGCGCCGCGTGCGTGTCGAGATCCTCGGTGCCAGCGGTACCTTCGATGGCAGCGCCGCCGTGGGTCTGGCCGAGATCGAAGTGATCGCCAAAGGCGCCGGCTACCGCACCACGCCGGAAGACCGGCTCTATCGCGATGCGTTCGATGTGTTTTGATACCATTTGCGGTACGGTTCAGCCGCGCAACATGCACCACACCGACCCTTTTGATGACGCTTGTCGCATCGCGTTGGGAATGGACTGAGCCGACTCGCAGCCGTCACTTCCGAACAAGTGTACTTTTTTTCACCAAAGCAAGGATGGCTTTTGTTCAAACCCGATCGTTGTATTTCACTTCTCGCAGCGTACTTTTGCCTGTCAAGCGCAATTGCCGCTGAATTAGATAGTCCGGATTCCAGCGATATGGTGATCGTCGATTTCAACGGGGGTCCGACGATCGACTGCAGAATTCCAAATTCAGAAAAGACAGAGAAACAACTCGCAGAGACTGCGAAGACTGTCGTCCACAAGTTTGTATCGTTGCAGACGGATGCCTGCCTCTGGTCCAATTCCAAGATGCGGAGTGCAGAAGGAATGATGTTGCGTCGAGAAGGATCGGACGCAGAGTGCGTCATTGAGGCCGCGGATGTGCCTGCAACGCCCGACCCGGGACCGGGGGCTTACTTGAATTTTCTAAGGAAGAAGCACAGCAACGAACTTCGCCTGATCAGAAGTGAGGTGATCGTGATACAGGGCGAAAATTGGAGAAGAGAAGACGTTGGCCTTCGGCTACCGCCGGCTCCGCCATCAACCTCCGGCGTGATGTACCAATTTGCCAATTGGACGTGGCGCGGCGCGAACGGCGTTGCCATGCTTACTTGCTTTGGACCTGCGCCGTCCCTGCAAGCCGAGATGCCTCAGGTCGAACATGTCGCGGCAAGCCTTAAGATTCTCCCTGTCACCCATCCCTGACTCTTGCTCATTCTAATCCCATGTACCAGCTCGCTCGCCCCCTGCTGTTCTGCCTCGACGCCGAGAAGGCCCATGACCTGGGCCTTCTCGCCATGGAAGCCGCCTATCGCACCGGCCTGAATCCGTTGCTGGCGACGAAGCCAGCCGCGTTGCCTACCCGCGTGTTCGACATCGACTTTCCGAATCCGGTCGGCCTCGCGGCGGGCCTGGACAAGAACGCGGCTCACGTCGATGCACTCGCCGCACTGGGCTTTGGCTTTGTGGAAGTGGGTACCACAACCCCGCGTGCGCAATCGGGCAATCCGAAACCGCGCATGTTCCGCCTGCCTGAACACGATGCGATCATCAATCGCCTCGGTTTCAACAATGCAGGTGTGGATGCCTTGGTCAAGAATGCCGAACGCGCCCGTTTCAGCGGCGTGCTCGGTATCAATATCGGCAAGAACAAGGACACGCCGAACGAACGTGCCGTCGACGACTATCTGCATTGCCTGGAGCGTGTCTATGCCCGCGCGACCTACATCACGGTCAATATCTCCTCGCCAAATACGCAGGGACTGCGCGATCTGCAGGAAGAGGAGACCCTGAAGCGATTCGTGAGCATCCTGCGCAATCGCCAGGAGCAGCTTGCGACCCAGCACGGCGCACGCAAACCGATGCTGCTCAAGATTGCGCCGGATCTGACCGAGACCGAGCTCGACGCGATCGCGGAGGTGCTGCTGGTCACGCGCATCGACGGACTCATTTGCACGAACACGACGATCGATCGCAGCGGAATCGCGGGCCACCGCCATGCCGATGAAGCCGGCGGCCTGTCAGGACGTCCCGTGTTCGACAGATCCACATCGGTACTTCGCGGCATGCACGCGCGAATCGGCCAGCGGATTCCCTTGATCGGTGTCGGCGGCATTCTCTCGGGCAGCGATGCACAGACCAAGCGCGAAGCAGGTGCAAGCCTGATCCAGATCTACAGCGGCATGGTTTATCGCGGTCCAGCCCTGATCGGTGACTGCGTCGAAGCCTTGCGCAGGGGTGGAAATCCGCGATGAGTTATCCCGTAGCGCCGGCGCGCCTGGAAGGGGCAGGCTATACCATCGTCGAGGACGCCTCCCTCGCCACGCGCAATACCTTGCGTGTCGCGGCGCGGGCCAGTCTGCTGATCGATGTGCGCGATACCCAGGCGCTGCCGGAAGTGCTCGCTTTTCCACTCGTGAAATCCTCGCCATTGTTCGTGCTGGGCGGAGGCAGCAATGTGCTGTTCACGCGTGATTACCCTGGCACGGTCCTGAGCTTGGCCAGCCGCGGAATCCAGATCTGCGCTGAGCGTGACGGCGTCGCCACGGTGCGCGCCGCAGCGGGCGAGAACTGGAACGACCTGGTCAACTGGACGATCGCGCACGGTCTTTGCGGCCTGGAAAACCTCGCCCTGATTCCCGGCACCGTCGGTGCTGCGCCGATCCAGAACATCGGCGCTTACGGTACTGAGGTCCGCGAATTCGTCGAGTCGGTCGACGTTTTCGATCGGCACAGCATGAGCGCGATGCGACTGAGCCGCGCGGACTGCGAATTTGCCTATCGCGATTCCCGCTTCAAGCGCGCGCCCGAGCGCTACATCGTCACAGGCGTGGATTTCGCATTGCCCCGCTCGCGCGAATGGCGACTCGACTACAGCGGCGTGCGCGAGGAAATCGCGGCACTTGGCGTGGAGTCCATCAATGCCGCGAGCATCGCCGAAGCGATCACGCGCCTGCGCCTGCGCAAGCTGCCGAACCCTGAAGTGATCGGCAACGCCGGCAGCTTTTTCAAGAATCCCGTCATTGATGCAGCACCGGCCGCGCGCCTGCGATCCGCATACCCGGCGCTTCCGCAGTGGCCTGCCGACGCCGGTCGGGTGAAGCTTTCCGCAGCATGGTTGATCGAAACCAGTGGACTGAAAGGTTTTCGCGACGGCGACGCCGGCGTATCGGCGCAGCATGCGTTGGTTCTGGTCAACCATGGCACGGCCAGCGGCGCGCGACTGTGGGCACTCGCCCAGCAGGTTCGCGATACAGTCCGGCAGCGCTTCGACGTCACCTTGGACGCCGAACCCGTTGTGATCTGAACCAGCGCCCGGGCATCGGCACTCTTGCCGGCGCAAACACCTGCAGCGGCTGCGCAAAGCTGCGGTAGATTTCACAATGCCGCCGTGCACACGCGCTAATCTACACGGACACGCCTGTCCGGATGTCAGCCATGCTCGTCAGCCCCTCCCCTGCTTTTGTCGCCTCGCGCCGACGACTGTTCGATGCCCTGGCCGCGGCGAGCGGATTCGTTCCCGAACAGCCCGTGCCGATGCGCCGACCGGGCAAGTCGTCGGTAAAGTCGGTCGCGGCGCCGACGCCGAACGCGATCCCGACGCCGGCCGCTGCGGTGCGGTGGTTGCAGAAAGCCACTTTTGGATATACCCGCGCCGACTACGACGCGCTGAATGCGCTGGCCGGCGGCGATGACAACGCGCGCTGGCAAACCTGGGTGACCCAGCAGACCGCGCCGGCCGGCATCGCCGATGCCGCCTGTGACGCACGCATCACCGCCGCGGCGTTCACGACTTTGGGCAAGACCGTCCAGCAACTGTGGACCGATCACCACAGCCAGACCACGAACTATTACCTGCGCATGTTGCCGATCGCCGAGGTCGAATGCCTCGCCGGGATACGCGCGGTGTACAGCAAACGCCAGCTGCAGGAAGTGATGGCGGAATTCTGGCACGACCATTTCAGCACGTTTGCCTGGGACTACGATGGTGGCCCGACGTTCGTGCAGTACGACCGCGACGTCATCCGGCCGAACATCTTCGGCAACTTCCGCACCATGCTCGAAGCGGTCGGCAAGTCGGTGATGATGCTTTACTTTCTGGACAATGCGTCGAACACCAATTCCGGCCCGAACGAGAATTACGCGCGCGAACTGTTCGAGCTGCACACGTTGGGCGCAGAAAACTACTACGGTGTCATTTACCAGAACGCCGTGCCGAACGATGCAAGCAATGCGGCGTTGCCTGCCGGTTATTGCGACGACGACGTGTATGAATCGGCGCGTTGTTTCACCGGCTGGACGCTGAAAGACGGCCACTATCCCTACACCACCGCGGCCGACAACACCGGCGAATATATCTATCGCTCCGGCGAGCACGACGCGGGCATCAAGAATGTGCTGCGCGTGCACATGGTCTATAACCAGCCGCCAGAGAAAGACGGCAAGGACGTGATGAACGCGCTCGCCGCACATCCGGGCACGGCGCGTTTCATTGCACGCAAGCTATGTCGCCGCCTGATCATGGACGATCCATCGCAGGCCTTGGTCGACAGCATCGCGCAACTGTTCCAGAGCACCTGGCAGGCACCCGACCAACTTGCACAGGTAACGCGCACCATCCTGCTCTCGAACGAATTCAAGTCGACCTGGGGTGCGAAGATGAAGCGCCCGCTGAATGCCTACTACAGTGCATTGCGTGGGCTTGGCGTCGACTACACGCCGAAGCCGGACAACTCGGCCGTCTATACGCCCAACGAGGAACTGACCTACCGCCTGCAACTCGCCGGTCAGCGCGCATTCTATTGGCCCGCGCCGAACGGCTATCCGGATCGGATCAGCGCGTGGGCGAGTTCGGGCAGCCTGGGCATGACCTGGCGAATGTTGTCGCGCCTCACCGAGGTTCACCAGAATGACGCGTACAACGGCGCGCAGCCGCTGATCGCCGATGTGCTCGGCATCACCACGGCGAACGTTGCGACGAAAACCGCATCGAACATCATCGGCTACTGGTTCGATCGACTGCTGGGACCCGGCTTCCGACCCGAGCCCTCCTTCAGCAAGATTGTCGCGTTTCTGCAGCAGAACGCATTGCCCGCGGAGGTATTGACGCTGGATGACAACTGGCATGGCGGCGCCACGCCTGACCTGAAGAATCACTACAACCAGCAACGCCTGCGTGCCGCAGTCGGGCTGATCCTGCTCAGCCCCGAATTCCTGCGCCGTTGAGGAAACCGCCATGCCACTGATCAATCGACGCGATTTTCTCAAGACCTGCAGCGCCGGCGCACT
This sequence comes from Tahibacter sp., assembly GCA_039934615.1. Taxonomy (GTDB): domain Bacteria; phylum Pseudomonadota; class Gammaproteobacteria; order Xanthomonadales; family Rhodanobacteraceae; genus Tahibacter. The sequence goes on along the minus strand of JBDTLV010000005.1, from coordinate 63,294 downwards.
CGCCAGCGGCGTGGGCGGCAGCCGGCTCGCTTTCGCCACGGGCGGCATCCAGGATGTCCTGGTTATTGTGTTCCAGCGCGGTGCCTGTGACGGTCTGAGTCTGGTTCCGCCCGGCAGCGCGGGTCAGGATCGTGCGCTTTACGAAACCTACCGGGTCAACACGCGAGTTCCCGCCAGCGGCACCGGTGCGGTGCTCGATCTGCCGAACAGCGGCGGTCGCTGGGGCATGCACCCGCGCGCCTCTGCACTGCGCAATCTGTACTTGTCCAATCATCTCGCCGTCGTCGTCGGCGCCGGAATGCCGGCGCCCGTGACGCGCAGCCACTTCGATGCCCAGAAGACCATGGAGTTCGGCACTCCCGGACAACAAAGCGTCGGCGCGGGCTGGTTGACCCGACATCTGCAAAGTTCCAATTTGCCGGCCAGCGTGGCCGTGCCGGCGGTCTCCATGGGCAGCATCACCGCGACCAGCCTGCTCGGCAGCAGTGAAACGATCACCATGCCGAGTGGCGCGGATTTTCGACTCGACAGCTTTTCCTACGCCTGGGACGATCTCGATTCCGGCACACCATCGTTGCAGGGCGCGCTGCAGATGATGCCGAACCTGTGGACCGGCGACAGCCTGCTGGAAGTCGAAGCACGTCAGGCCCTGGATGCGCTGAGCCAATTCCGGCCGCTGAATTTCGACCTGTACAACGCAAGCAGCAATCCGGGCGGCTATCAGCCTGCCGGTGGTGCGAATTACGGAACCGGCAGCTTTGGGCAACAATTGCGCAATATCGCACAATTGGTAAAACGCCAGGCCGGACTGTCCATCGCCACGGTCGACATCGGCGGCTGGGACACGCACAACGGACAGGGCTCGCCAGCCAACACCTATGACGCCTTCGGCAATCAGGTCCAGACCCTGTCGGACGGGCTGTCCGCGTTCTATACCGATTTGTCGGCCGGCGCGACCAACTACATGAATCATGTCAGCGTCATCGTGGTGACGGAATTTGGCCGACGGGTCCGCGAAAACGATAGCGGCGGGACTGATCACGGCTATGGCAGCGTGATGCTGGCGATGGGCGGTGCCGTCAACGGCGGCCAGGTCTTCGGCACCTACGCGGGTCTGGAAATCGAGAACCTGTACGAATATGCCGACGTCAACGTCACCACCGACTACCGGCGTGTGCTGTCCGAGGCGATGATCAGGCGGCTGGAAAATCCCAATATCTACTATGCATTTCCGGGGTATTCCGGTTATGCCCCGATGGGAATTTTCCAGGGCACGGATTTGCCGCCGGGCAATTTTGATGCGATTTTCAAGAATGGATTCCAGACCTAGCGGATACCGGATCGAATCGCCGGGCGTCAAACGGTGCACGGGGTCGGTCGGTCTACGCGGCGGATTTACCCATTCCCAGCGCGCCATTTACACAACTGCAAATGGGTCGGCAGCGGATGCTGCCGATCGTGGAACGCGTCCGACCCGCGGCGCTGTCGTGCCGATTCGAAGCCGCGATTGCCCTCGGCGCAAGGCCGAATCGCACGACGGGCGCAGATTACCCACCAAGCCGGTGCCGGGTTGCGACGGACTTTTCCAGGCTTGCGATGCTCTCGGGGCGGGCCACGCCAGCATCGGAAAGTGCAGGAAAACAAAGGCAAAACGCCAAATCAATAGATCGTCAGGATTGCGCTGTGGGGCTTTGAGCGAACGGCGCCCGCGAACCGCGCTGCAACCCGGCGACACGCCAGTGATACACTCCCGCCCCCGCCCTGATCGGGCTTGCTGCCGCGACAAATGAGCGAGGACCATCCTAGTCCGCCGATACACCGATCCTGGTTCGAGCGTCTGAGTCAGGCGTTGTCGGGCGAGCCGCGCAGTATCGAAGAATTGCTGGACGAACTGCGTCAGGCCCAGGCCAACGGGCTGTTGTCCAACGACACCCTGTCGATGGTCGAAGGCGCTATCGAAGTGGCCGACCTGACCGTGGTCGACGTGATGGTTCCGCGCGGCCAGATGGTCGCCCTGGCGGCCGACGCGGCATTGCGCGAAATCCTCTCGGTGGTGATCGAGTCGGGGCATTCGCGCTTTCCCGTCTACGGCGACGAACCCGACGACATCGTCGGCATCCTGCTCGCCAAAGACCTGCTGCGCTGCCTTGCTGATGGCGCGAATCCACAGGTGCGCTCGCTGCTGCGCCCGGCCGCGCTGATTCCCGAATCGAAGAAACTGAATATCCTGCTCAAGGAGTTCCGACTCTCGCGCAATCATATGGCGATCGTCGTGGACGAATACGGCGGGGTCGCTGGCCTCATTACCATCGAGGACGTGCTGGAACAGATCGTCGGCGACATCGATGACGAGCACGACACCGACGAGGGTGAGTCGAAACTGATCCAGGCGCAGACCGATGGGAGCCTGCTGGTCAGCGCACTCACTCCAATCGCCGAATTCAACGAACGCTTCGGCAGTGATTTTTCCGACGAGGAATTCGATACCGTCGGGGGCATGGTCACATCGGAATTCGGGCACCTGCCGGAGGCCGGGGAAAGCGTCTCTGTCGGCGGTTTCCACTTCCAGGTGACCCAGTCCGACGATCGGCGCGTGCATCAGTTCTGCGTGCAGTTACCCGGCGCGTGACTGCGTTGACTGCCGGCGCGGCGCTGCTGCGGCGAAGTCTCGCCGTGATCGCCATGTTCCTGCTCGTGGCGCCAGCACTGCAGGCTGCCGACGCCCAATGGATTCCCGGCCAGGACGGCGAGAAACTGTCCGTGTCCCTGCTGACGTTCGGCCCGGGGGAAATCTACTGGGAACGCTTCGGACACAACGCCATTCTGATCCGCGATTCGGCGAGTGGAGAAAGCCTCAGCTACAACTATGGCATTTTCGATTTTGAGGAAAAAGATTTTTTCCTGAATTTCCTGCGCGGCCGCATGGACTACAGCATGGCGGCCAATCGCGGCGATGACGACATTGCGATGTATGCGCAAGAAGGTCGCTGGGTGCAAGAGCAGGGTCTGAACCTGTCGCCGCCGCAACGTCTCGCCTTGCAGAAATACCTGCAATGGAACCTGAGTCCGGAAAACGCGAAGTACCGCTACGAATATTTCACCGCAAACTGTTCGACGCGCGTTCGTGATGCGCTGGACCAGGCCCTCGGCGGCGAATTGCGACGGCAGCTGAGCGCGCCATCGCGCGGCTATACCTTTCGCTTGCACGCAGATCATTTGATGGCCGGCGATCCGGTGCTGATGCTGCCGATGGATCTGGGCCTGGGTCCGTTCGCCGACCGGCACCTGTCGTTCTGGGACGAGAGTTTTGCGCCGGGCCGACTGATGCTGCATCTTGCACAAGTACAGATTCACGACGACAGTGGCACCGCGCTGCCACTGGTGTCCAGCGATACGCCGCTGGCCAAGGCAAAGGGATCGCCGCGGATTCCAGTACTCGACAGTTTCCCGGTGGACACGGCCTTGCCCGCCGGTGTGCTGGGAACACTTTGCGCGGGCCTCCTGCTCTGGATGAGCGGTCGTCGACGCGCCGGAGTCTGGCGGGTGACCTATGCCGTGAGCGCCTGTGTGGTCGCACTGACGATGACGTTCGCGGGCCTCGCGCTGCTCGCGCTGTGGGGACTGACGGAACACATATCCGCCTGGCGCAACGAGAACCTCCTGCTGCTGAATCCGCTCGTGCTGTTGCTCATACCGAGCTACTGGCGCGGACGCGGCAACAATTGGCGCATCAGCCGCTTCGCGCAGCGCCTGTCGACCTTGGTGCTGTCAATCGCCTTGCTCGCTCCGGCGATAAAAGTGCTGCCGTGGTTCGTTCAGAACAATGGCGTATGGATTGCACTTCTGCTGCCTGTACATTTGGCTTTGTTTCTCAGTCTGCGCAAAGCCAAGGCACGCGGCCCGTCGATTTTCCGGGACAACAATCGATTGATCGGTCGCGCCTGAGAGCTGCCTCCTCCGTGCGACGATGCACCGGCGTATCAACAAGGCGTGTTTCCTCGCGCGGGTCCTTGTCGACCGAGGCCGTTTCCTGCACCGTCCCAGCCAAGCCAACTTTCGATCATCGTCGATGCGCGATCCTTACGAAGCCCGCGTAAATCTGCCCCTCCTGGTCCTGGTGATCGCCGCACATGCATTGTGCTTCGCCTGGATCCTGGCACCGCGAGCGGTTGTCGCCGCGTTTGAACGGCTCAGGCCTGCGAGTCCACAGGCCATACCTGCGTCGCCCCTGCCTGTGCCGCCGGCAGACCCCGGCGCGCGTCGCCTCGCTACATCCAGCCCCCCGGCCGAAGCGGCTCCGTCGACCTCCCGACCCGACGATCCGCGCCGCGAATTTTCTGCGGCGCAAATCGCAGGCCACCAACAGCAGGCGGCACAACGTCGGCGGCAGCGTGACCTGACAGACCTGAATGCCAGCCCCGGGCAATCCTTCAGACAACTGGCGGCGGACGCCACCAAAACCGTGAGTGCCGGCAATGACGCGGCCTATCAGGCACTCGAGCGCATCGAACGGGCTTGCACCGTCGCGCCGGTCGCAGAGGACGCGGCGACGCCATCACCTGTCGGAGATCCCGGCGGGATGTTGGTCGGCGACGACCGCGCCCGCTGGAATGCGGCGCTCGATGCCCAAAAAGCAATAGATGGAACTATGAAACCCCTCTGCGACGCGTTCGGAGCGGAGGCAATCCGGCGCGCAAGCGCTGCCTACGTGACGGGACCCAGCACCCTGGCACGCTTGGCCGCCATTGAACGCAGCCTACGCGATAGCCAAACCAACCCCGCCGAAAGACCCCGGCTGCTCGACCAGTTGCGTGACCTGCACCGTTCGGATTCACGGGAGGAAATCAGCGCAGCTCTCGCCCTCGCGCTGGCCCGGTACGGTGATTCCGCGGATCTCGTCAGCGCGCGCGAGCTCTGGTCCACATTGGCACAAAGCGACGATCGCTACGCGGTCGACGCCACGGTCTATATGCGTGACGCCGACACCGATGCGGGCAGTGCAGCCAACGTCGAGCTCGCCGCCGCACTCGGTAGCGTCGACGCCATCAAACAGCGCATCGACGACGCGGACCGACACGCCGACGTCGCCCGGGCCTGGTCCTGGGTGGCCTACCGCACCTGGTTGACCATGCGAGGCTGCCGAGGAGACAGCGATCTTACAAGTCGCGCGCTTGCCGGCGATCTGCTCGCGCTCGCGCAACGCGACCATCAGCTCGCTGCCTCGGACCGCCTGCAGGCAGGCATCCTGTACCTGCAACGGATCGAGCGTTACGGTGTGCGCGCAACCGCGGTGGACACCTGCGGCGACTGAACGAAGGCGCAACCCCCGCTGATGAAACTTCGCGCGTTTGTCATGGGTTTGCGGCATTATTGCGGCGCCGTTGCCGCGAGCGCACCATGAATCTGACCGCCCCCGTCATCCCGCCTGCATCGACCAACGATCCCATGGTCGTCAATTGCGTGGCGTATTCCTCCGGCGGGCACAAGCTGCGTGCGATCACCATCGAAGACATCAGTGAGGTCCTCAAGGACAAGGACAATTTCGTCTGGGTCGGCCTGCATGAACCGGACGAAGAATTGCTGCTCAAGCTGCAGGAAGAGTTCGACCTGCACGAACTGGCGATCGAAGACGCACACACCGCGCACCAACGTCCAAAAATCGAAATCTACGGCGATTCGCTGTTTCTCGTCGTGCACACCGCGCAGGTGGTGACCGGCAAGATCGAGTTCGGCGAAACGCATATTTTCCTGGGCCGCAACTACCTGGTTACGGTGCGCCATGGCGCGTCATTGTCGTACCAGCCCGCGCGACGCAGCTGCGAACAGACACCCGATTTACTGGCGCTGGGACCCAGCTACGGCTTGTATGCGGTGCTGGACTTCATTGTCGACAACTTCTTCCCGATCGTGCGCGAGTTCCGCGAAGAATTGCAAGAACTGGAAAAAGATATTTTTGAAGACACATTCAAGCGCGAAACCATCGGTCGCCTGTACGAATTGAAAAAGGAACTCGTGACCTTGCGCCTGGCCGTCGCACCGCTGCAGGACATCCTCAATCAGCTGACCCGCTTTCACCCGCATCTGATCCACGATGACGTGCGCCTGTATTTTCGCGATGTGTCCGACCACGCCGCACGCATCAACGAAGCCACCGACACGATGCGCGAAATGCTCACTGCGGCGATGAGCGTGAACCTTGCGCTGGTCACCGTGGCACAGAACGAGGTCGTCAAGAGCCTCGCTGGCTGGGCGGCCTTGCTCGCCGCACCTACCCTGATCACGAGCTGGTACGGGATGAATTTCCACCATATGCCAGAACTGGACAAACCCTGGGCATATCCTGCGCTGATCCTGCTAACGGCCAGCCTGTGCGGCGGCCTGTTCGTCGCGCTCAAGCGCGCCAAATGGCTGTAGTGATGGCGCTCGCGAGCCATTTTGCGATACCGATCCGGCCACGCGACATCCCGCCCTCGACATCGCCCTGAGAGGACTCGCCGCCTGACGGCAGTGAATGCACAGGGGATGGATTGCGCAGGTTCGGTTCGACCGATGCCCGCGTGCTGTCTCATCGGTTCCGCGAAGAAGTCCGCACGGATTTTTTTCGCCAGGCGAGGCGCGCGCAGGCCACGGAGGCCCATGGCCGCTGCGATTCATCGTCACTGGCGAAAGAAACCAGCGGAGTGATTCGAGGGCCGTCATGAAAGAGGATGCTAGGCACCCCCGCGGGAGTTGGTTAGGATCGGAACTCACCTTCCGACGCACACGCCAACCATGCCGAATGGGTTCGAGCCGGGTCCCGCCGCCGCCATATCGCCCGACGCGGCACTGGCGGCGCGCATTGCGGGCGGCGATCGCGCGGCCGAATCCGAATTGGTCCGGCGGTATACGCGGCCATTGCTCGCGGTGCTGCAGCAACGCGTGCGTCAGCACGAGGCCGCGCGTGATCTCGTCCAGGAAACGTTCATTGTGGTACTTGAGCGGCTGCGCGAGGGCCGTATTGACGAACCCGATCGGCTGGCAGGGTTTCTGCGCCAGACGGCGATCAATCTCGCGATTGGCGAAGGACGAAAACAGCAGCGCCAACGCACCGACGCGATGGGCGAGCAGATCGGTGAACTCGTCGACGAGAGCGCCGGGCCGCTGCGCCAGCTCGAACGCCAGCAGCTGTCGGGACTGGTTCGTCGTCTCATCGGCGAACTCAGCGTCGAACGCGATCGCGATCTGCTCTGGCGCCACTATGTTCTCGACACGGACAAAGACGAGCTGTGCCGCGAATACGCGCTCAGCACGGAACATTTTGACCGTGTTCTGCACCGCGCCCGCGCGCGGCTGCGTGAACTCATGGAGAAAAATAATGTTTCACATTAATTCTAATTTGCAAATGGTGCACGACCTACAATGAGCGCGTCCGAACCACGCTGTAGCGAACAGGTGGCGGAATACGTCACGGGCCGGCTTGTCGGCGAAGCGCGCGAGCGCTTCGAGCTTGCGCTGTTCAGCGATCCTGATCTGCTCGCTGCGGTGGAGTCCGAATCGGCACTGCGCAGCGGATTTCGCGAACTTGCCGCGGAAGAATCGTCGAAGCTCAGTGTACTTCCGCAGCGTTCGCGGGCAAGGCCTTCGGCATCGTGGCTGGCAATGGCGGCAAGCTTTGCCTTCGGTGCGGTGCTCACCGCGCTGTCGGTATGGCCCTTGCGCTCGCGCTTGCCCAACAATACGACCTACGCCAATGTGCAGGTCGCGCTGCTGGAAGCGACCCGTGGAGCAGCAAGCGGCCCTCTGCTGACTGTATCGGCGGCAGCACCGCGCATCGTGCTGCAGTTTCCAGTTGTAAACTCTTCCGATTCCGCAAGCTATTCGATCGCATTGAGCGGACCGGCTTTGTTTGCGCGACAGTTCGATGGCCTGCTGGCGGACGGCGACGGGTTGCTGAGCGTGGAAATGCCCACCGCAGACTTCGCCGCCGGCAGCTACGAAGCACGCATCAGCACACTCGCCCGCGACGGCACCCGCAGCGAATATCAGCGCCTCGCTTTTGAGTTGCGCCGTTGAGCTAGGTCAACGAGGGCGCGATTTCGGGTTCGATGCGCACCACTGGAGCCGCCTGGCTGCGGGACATCAGCAGCAGAACCAACCCGGTCGCGATCAGCGGCAATGACAGGATCTGGCCCATCGTCACCCAGCCCAGCGCCAGATAACCGAGCTGCGCATCCGGTTCGCGCACGAACTCGATGATGAAGCGGAAGCAGCCGTACAACAGTGCAAAAACGCCGGAAACCGCATAGCGCCGACGCGGCTTGCGCGAATACAGCCATAGCACCGCGAACAGTACTACGCCTTCCAGGAACATCTCATAGAGTTGCGAGGGATGCCGCGCTTCATGGTTGAGTTCGCCGGCCAGATACATCGCCTTGAGCTCATCGGCAGTCTTGCCCAATGCTTCCAGCGTGCGCGGAAAAATCACGCCCCAAGGCAGGTCCGTGTGTTTGCCCCACAGCTCGCCTCCGACGAAGTTGCCAAAGCGTCCCAGGCCAAGACCGATCGGGACCAAGGGTGCGACAAAGTCCACGCTATCAAAAAAGTGGATCTTGTTGCGATGCGACCACCACAGGCCTGCCGCGAGCACGCCAAGCAGCCCGCCATGGAACGACATGCCGCCTTCCCACACGCGGAATATCGACAGCGGTTCGGCGAGAATCTGCGCGTAACCGTAGAACAGCATGTAGCCGATACGACCACCAAGAATCACGCCGAGCATGCCGTAGAAAATCAGATCGGAATATTGCTCCTGAGTCACCGCAAAACGGCCTGCCGCCAGCCGGCGTTGACCGAGCCACCAGGCGGTCGCGAACGCGCCGATGTACATCAGGCCATACCAATGCACCTTGAGCGGTCCCAGCGACAGGGCAATGGGATTGATATCGTGGAAATAAGGCATGCGGGCTCCGGATCGGCCATCCATTGTAACCCGGCCCAGCGACACGACGCATCGGATGCAACGCGCACCCGCCCGCGGAATCGCCCGGCTTCCCGATTATGGCTTCGCAGGCGATGGAGTCTGGGAAATGCTCCAAACTCCACTTTTTCTCAGTCGACGATAAACAAGGTGGCGCCCTTGTCGCTGAAGGAACGATGCGGTTCCGCATCGTCGGCAACCTGGTAGCTCATGCCCGGCGTGAGGGTGAAAACCCGCCCATCCTGCAGTTCGGTATTCAATTCACCCCGAATGCACAGCAGGAGGTGCCCCTTGCTGCACCAGTGATCGGCAAGGTAGCCGGGGGTGTACTCGACCATGCGCACGCGGATATTGCCGAAGTGACGCGTGCGCCAATGTGCAAAGCCGCGTTCGCCCGGATGATCCGACGGTTCGATCTGCGCCCAGTCAATGGTCGTGAAGGCAAAGTCTGCCATCTGCATCGGCGATTCCCCTGACAACTTGTCGAAGACATCTTCCGCACTTCGAATCGCAACTCAAGCCGAAGCGCCCAGACGGCGACGCATGCTCACGTCGGTGCGTCGATAGGGACTGTCACCAACCGGCATCCGCTCGAAACCAAAGCGATGATAGAGCGCAATGGCAGGGTGCAGGGATGAATGCGTGTCGAGCACCAGCGACGATGCACCGAGACGCTGCGCCTCGTCGATCGCTGCCTGCATCAGCAAGGCACCGACGCCGTGGCCACGATGATCTTCGCGCACCGCCATCTTGGTCAGTTCCAGCACTCCCTCGCGGAGCGGCTTCAAGGCCACACAACCCATCACGTCGCTGTCGCAAACGGCAAACAGGATGCTGCCGCCACGCTCGATGATGCTGCCTTGTGGATTGAGCAGAACCGCTCGATCGGCATCTTCGACGGCGAACTTCGACGCGATCCATTCGAGATTCAGCGACGCAAACGCGGCCGCGAATTCGGAGCGATAAGCCTCGATGCGGACATCGGCTTTCATGGGGCGGATTTCACATCGACAACGGCCGTGCAGATCGAGGGACGCATCGCGCCATGCACGTTGCGACGTGTCGGCCATAGCACCAGCGCTACGCCCGCGAGCACCAGCACGCTGGCAGCAATCGCATTGGCTTCGACGCGTTCACCGAGCAGCCACGCGCCGAGCGCCATCGCAACCACCGGATTGGCGAGCGAATAAGTTGCCACCGCCGACGTAGGCACTTTCGTCACCAGCCACAGGTAGGCGCTGAAAGCCACAATACTGCCAAAAATAGCAAGGTATACCAATGCACCAACCGCGGTCGGTGTGAAGTCGGTCCAATGCAGCTGCGACCATTCGCCGAGCGCGAGCGCACACATTCCCTGGAATGCCGCTCCAACCAGCATCTGCGCGGCGGCGAAGGCCATCAATTGGCCGGGCTTGACCGCCTGGCGCTGCACCAGGGTACCTATCGACCAGCCGAATGTAGCGATCAGGATCATCAAGGTTGGCGCAATTCCACCGACGCCGTCGAAGCGTCGGGTCTGGGCAACGATCAGCAACACGCCGCACAGACCGATCAGGCTGCCCGCAATATCCTTGAAGCCCGGCCTGCGCCGCGCGAAGGCGATGCTGTCGAAGAACATGATCCACAAGGGCAACGCTGCAACGAGCAGGGCGGCAATGCCGGACGGTACGGTCTGCTGTCCCCAAATCACGAATCCGTTGCCGATGCCCGACAGCAAGACGCCAGCGGCAATGACCGAGGCCCAGGGCAGACCCGCAAAAGGCCTCGCCTGGCGCAGGCGCAACATGCCGGCCATCAGCAATCCCGCCAATCCAAAGCGTAAAGCACCGATAACGAATGGAGGCACCTGGTGGACGACCAGGGCAATGGCCAGATAGGTCGTACCCCACACCAGATAAATAGTCGCGAAGGCCGCAATCAATGCGACGGGGCTGGGCTTGTTCATGCGCTCATTTTAGATTTCGCCCGGTCATCAATACAGATGCACTTTTTTGTGATTTTGGCTGGTACAGTTAGATCCGAGGCACGCAGTGCAAAAAGCGTTGTCGCCCGATCGAGAGTCCAATCGCGCGAGGCTCGCAGTCACACCGCCGACAACAATTCCCACGACGTGATGCTTCGATGCATCGCAGGATTCTCCGATGCCTACTACTGAATCCCTGTACGAAACCCTCGCGCTGAATCTGCAGCGAAGCATCCAGAGCGGCGCCCTCGGCGCTGGCGAACGGGTACCATCGGTGCGTGCAATGAGCCGGCAGGCCGGTGTCAGCGTCGGCACCGTCGTGCAGGCGTATCAACAACTCGAAGCACAAGGTGTCATCGAAGCGCGTCCGCAGAGCGGCTACTACGTGCGTCCCGCGCGCCTGCCCGGCATCGGTTTGAATCGGCCGCGCACGGCACCGAAGCCGCGCAGTCTGTCGCGCGATCTGCTGGATCAGGTTTTGGCGGTCTATGCGCGCGATGATTTGCTGCCGTTGCATTCGGCCACGCCGGCGGCTTCGATGCTGCCAACGCAGCGTATTGCGCAAATCACCCGCGATCTGCTCAAACGCATGCCAGCGCAGGTGAGTCGCTACCTCCATCCACCGGGTTTGCCGGAGTTGCGCCGGCAGATCGCCCGGCGCCTCGTGCTCGCTGGTGTAGAAGTGGACGCCGACGACGTACTGATCACTGCCGGCGCCATGGAAGCGATTACCCTGAGCCTGCAGGTGCTGACACGACCCGGCGATGCCGTGCTGGTCGAACGCCCGACGTATTACGGTCTGATGCAGGCGATCGAAGCGCGTGGACTGAAAGTGGTAGAAATACCCAATTGCTGCGACGATGGCCCGGATCTGGATCTGGCGATGAAAGCGCTCGCGACCCACCCGATCCGTGCGGCGGTGCTGATCCCGAGCTTCAGCAATCCCAGCGGCGCGACCATGCCGGACGACGCACGTCGCGTGCTCGCACAGGCCTGCGCGCGTCACGGCGTGCCGGTGATCGAGGATGACGTTTACGGCGAACTGGGCTTCGACGGGCGTCGCCCGGTGCCGATGAAAGCCTATGAAGGCCATCCGGGCGGCGTGATCCTGTGCGGATCGGTGTCGAAGATCATGGCGCCGGGCTTGCGTATCGGCTGGACCGTCAGCGCTCGTTGGCGCGAAGCACTCATCCGCGCCAAGGCGTTCAGTTCCTGCTCGACGCCGACACTGTCCCAATACGTCGTCGCGGAAATGCTCTCAGCGTCGAATATCGAGCGGCCGTTGCGTCGACTGCGCGCCGAACTGGCCGCCAACGTCGGTCGATTCCACGAAGCCATCGCGGCTCACTGGCCATCAGGCACGCGGGTCTCGCGTCCTCGCGGCGGCGTGGTACTTTGGGTACAACTACCCAATGGACATGACGCGCATTTGCTGTTCGAGCGCGCGCTCGAAAAAGGCATCGGCATCATTCCGGGCACGCTGTTTTCCGCAAGTGGCGCCTATCGGGACTGCGTGCGACTCAGCTGTGCCGGCGAATGGGGGGTTCCGACAAAACGGGCACTGGCCGATCTCGGTCGCATTGCGGCTTTGTGCAAATAGATGAACACACGCAGCAACGGCCGGAACATCATGCAGCGTTGGCTGGCGACCCTGCTCGTCGCACCGTCGATCGCCCTGGCCCAGCAGGCCGTCACTTCCGGAACCGGGACGGATTATCAGCCATCGATCGTGCGCGCCACAGATCAGTCTCTGGTGCTGGTCTTTGAGCGCCTCAACACCAGCGCATTCGGGGATTTGTGGATAACGCGCTCCGCTGACGATGGCGAGAACTGGAGCACACCGGCCCCGATCATCGCGACGACGGCAAACGAACGTCATCCGGCTTTTCTGCAACTGGGCGATAATTCTTTTGTGCTGTTCTATCTAAAGGGAACGGGCGCCACGGCGACCTATCGCTTGTTTCGCGCAACGTCGACGGATGGTGTCGTCTTCACCGAACAGGGCCAGATCCAGCTGGGCTGGGCCAGTGGCGGTGAAGTCAATCCGCATGTGATCCGACACCCGGATGGCACGCTGACGATGAGCTATCAGCGTCTCGGCGGCGGCAGCTCCCATGTCGCGCAATCCAGTGACAACGGCGTGACCTGGGACCAGCTGAAGACTGCCCTGGCGAGCGGCATCAGCCAGTTGCCACGCATTGCATTCCGCGCCAGCGACGGCCGCTATCTGGCGACTTATCAGGTCGGATCGAGTCCACTCGCGCTGTATGCGAAAACGACCACCAACGTGCGTGACTGGTCCGGTCCGGCGATTGATTTTTCGGTCGACGGCGACAACCACGATTCACTTCCGATCGTGATGTCCGATGGTGCGTTTGTGGTGTTCTATATTCATGCCAATGGAAGCCAGTACGACGTCTATTCGCGCCGCTCGACAGACGCGGTGAATTTCGAAAATCCCCTGCCCCAGATCGAGAGCGACGACGCCAGCGATGTCGAACCACATCCGCTGGTTGGCAACTCGGTGGGCGCCATACAGTTGTACTGGGGTCGCGAAGCACCGCCGGGATCGAGCGCGTTCGATATCTTTCGAATGCGCCACGCAATCGTTGCTGATGGGATATTTCGCAATGGATTCGATGGCTGACAATGGCGGCAGCACGATCCCCGCCGGCCGCGAAAACCTTCAATCGACCAGCAGGATTCCTGATCGCGCGCCGGCCATGCCGGTCACCTCACGCGGGTAAAACGCGACAAATAAACCCTTTCAGATATTCCGTTTCGACGATCGCCGGATGGATTGGGTGATCGGGAGACTGCTGTAACTGGACCAGCACCTGCGCCTGACGATCCAGGTGACGCGCAGCCTGCTGTAAGCCATCGAGCAGGGTCGCCCGCGGCATATGATAGGAACAGGACAGCGTGACCAGCACGCCATCGCGCTGCAGGACCTGCATCGCCATTTCGTTCAGTCGCCGATAGGCCATGCGACCTTCCGAAAAGTCTTTCTTGCGCTTCACGAACGCTGGCGGATCAAGGATCACGACGTCGAAGCGTTCGCGGGTTTCACGCAAACGTTTCAGTTCATCAAAGGCGTCCGCCTTGACCGCCGTGACGTTGCTGGCGAAACCGTTGCGCTGTGCATTGCGACGGATCGCCTCCACCGCATTTGCGGAGGCATCGACGCAAACCACTTCACTCGCGCCCATCGCCGCCGCGCGCAAACCCCATCCGCCCAGATAGCTGCAGACATCGAGCACGCGCTTGCCAGCGACGTACGGCGCCATCAGATCGCGATTGGCGTGCTGGTCGTAGAACCAGCCGGTCTTCTGCCCGCCGATCGGATCGCACTCGAACTCCAGGCCGCCTTCGCGCACCAGCAGCGGTTGCGGCAATTCACCGAATGCGAGGTCCGCGTATTCCGGTAATTGTTCCATTGTTCGGATCGAGGCATCGTTCTTCCAGACCAGGGCGCTCGGTTTGATGACCTTGACCAGGGCGGCCTCGACCTCTTCCTTGAGCCGTTCCATCCCCGCGGTGGTCGCCTGTGCAACCAGCACGTCGCCAAATCGATCCACGGTCAGCCCCGGCAGCCCATCCGATTCACCGTAAACGAGGCGATAGTAGGGTTCGGCGTAAATCCGCTCGCGCAGACTCAGGGCGATGTTGAGCTTGTGCACGATCAGTGAGCGATCCAGCGCATGCTCAAGTCCGCGACTGACGAGTCGCGCGCAGATCAGCGAGTTCGGATTGACGTAGCCGACGCCTATCGCCTTGCCCGCAGCATCGACGATCGCACAGATTTCGCCCGGTTCAAATCCGCTCAAGGGCGAGCGCTGCACGTCGACCTCGTTGGAAAATACCCAGAGATGGCCGGCGCGCAAACGCGCGTCTTCGCCGCGCTTGAGGTAGAGGGCGGGATATTCCACAGGTTCGGACATGATCGGCTCCAGTGCAGGCGCGCGACCATAGGCCAATCGGCGCACGCGTACAAGTCGCTCCGCCACCGCCCGGCGGGATGTCGATCGGTCCCGACGTCGACGCCTATCCGGCGTTCGGGTTCTGCCCGTAGTAATCGCGTTCCCACGCGGTGAGATTGCTCTTCGCCGTCTGGATTTCCGGGGTCAGCGGTGCGAGCGCGAGGATCAGACGGTTCAGCCAGCGGACCCAGCCACGCAGGGGCCGGTCGAAATCGACGAACAATACCACCCGCACACCATTCGTATCATTGTGAACTTCGTGCGGATACATGTCGTCGATCACGAGTGCCTCGCCCTCGTTCCATGTGCGCAGTTCACCACCCACGCGAATCCAGCAGCGCTCGCGCGGTTCCGGCACGATCAATCCCAGATGCAGACGCAGCACGCCGTTGTACGGGCCGCGATGCAGGGGAATGCGTTTGCCCGGCTCGAGGATCGAGTAGAACGCCGTGCGCAGGCCCGGGATGCGCGCGAGCGCGTTCGCCGTGTTGGGACAACGCTGCAGGTTCGGTTCCGAACGCATGCCGTAGCCCAGGAACATGAAGGTCTTCCAGTCCCGGTCGGTGGTGATCGTGCGCACTTCGGGGGTGATTTCGTGGAAACCCGGCAATGCGTCGCGGCGGATCAATACCTCATCGAGTTCGGCGCGGATCAACGGCCATTGCTGTTCCAGCGTCTGTATCCAGGGAAATGCCTGCTTGTCGAACACAGCGTGGTCGCCGACCAGCGATGCCGCGACGATGCGACGCTGAGTCCAATCGACGAAGCGATCAAAAAAGTGGGCCAGGAATGAGCGGCGCGGCGCGGTGGTGAGTGCTTTCATGGATCGGTAACAAAACGGAAACGTAGATGATGCCGCGAGCGACCCTGCGGCGCCAGTCGGCAGGCACACTGGTGGGGCACTCGCCAGGGCCGCTGCCTTAACTCCGAGCGCCGCGATCGAGGTGACATCGTCAAAACCCCCGCCCGCTCAAGCGGGGCGAAACGACGCCAATCCGCGGCGGATCCACCTCCGACAAGGGGTTGCTGCAAGTTCTGGGTGGGCAAGTGCCCGCCTGATTGGCCGCCTGGCCGAGCCGAGGTACCGTGCGTTACAGCAGCACGGGCTCATCTGGCAGCTCGTTGCGGTTCACGCGTCCCACGCTGGGGAAATGCAATTTGAGCAGCTGTGCCGCTGCCGCTACACCTTCGAGCGCGCCCGCCCTGAAATCACCCTGCGCAAATCGCTCACCCATCGCGACGCAGATCGCTTCCCAATGCTCGCTGGAAACGCGCCGCGCCACACCGCGATCGACGAAGATCTCCACCGCGTGTTCGGCCAGCAACACGTAGATCAACACCCCGGTGTTGGCTTCGGTTTCCCAGACGCCAAGACCCGCAAACAGTTGTACCGCGCGCCTCCGCGAGGTGAGGCCGCGCAGCACCTCGCCGAGCGGCAGCCGCGATTCCACGGCGAAACAGATTTCCCCGAGATGGGTAACTTCGCTGTGTGCAATCGCTGCCTCGATGGCCGTTCGAGTCGCACGGGGAAACGCGCGCGGCAGCGCGAACCAACTGCCGAATACATGTCGTAGCGCGCGCCGCCAATGCCGCATCACCAGCTCCCCGAAGCGCCGCCGCCACCGGAGCTGCCACCGCCGCCGGAAAATCCGCCGCCGCCGCCGGACGAAAATCCGCCGCCCGATCCAAATCCGCCGCCGGAAGACCAACCGCCCGAGCCAGCGCTGATCAACGATCGGCCATGCAGGGAAATCATCGCGACGGCACAAACAATGCTGCCGAACAACGCCGCCTGAAAACCCGCGCCGAGCAGAACCAACAATCCGAACAGCAGGCTGCTGACTACCACGGATCGAACGATTCGCTGCAGGCGGTACAAGACGAAATTGAGGATCACAGCCGCCCAGAACCCGATCATGATGTACCAGTTATCGCCGCGCCCGCTGACCGATTCCGTCGGTTGGTAAGGTTCTGGCAGCGCTTCACCGTCGACCAGGTGGATCAATGCGTCGGCTGCCGAATCTATACCTGTATAGTAATTACCTTCGCGAAAATGCGGCGTCAGATATTCGTTGATGATGCGGCTGGCGGCCAGATCGGGAATTGCGCCCTCCAGGCCATAGCCGACTTCGATGCGCACCTTGCGATCCGCCTTCGCGACCACCAGCAGCACGCCATCGTCCACCTTCTCGCGACCGAGCTTTGAAAGTTCGAATGCACGCACGGCGAACTGCTCGATGGTTTCCGGCTGCGTCGTCGGCACCAGCAGGACCGCCAGCTGTGCGCCCTTGCGCTGCTCCAACGCCGCGAACTTGTTCTCCAGCGTACCGCGCTGTGTCGCATCGAGCGTCCCGGTGAGATCGGTCACGCGCGCCGTCAACGGCGGTAGCGCAATGACGTCCGCAGCCGCAACGGCCGTCGACAGCAGGAGTCCGCAGGCAGCGCCGAGCAAGGCAGACCAGCGACCTGACGTTCGCATCGACGCCAGGTTCCTTAGTTTCCGCCGCCAGGTGGCGTCGCCGCAGGCGGTGATGCGGACTTGTTGAAATCCACGGCCGGCGCGGTCGAAATCGCCTTCTCGTTTTCCACGCTGAAGTTCGGTTTGACCGCGTAGCCGAACATCTTCGCAGTGAGGTTCGCCGGGAACTCGCGAATCATCACATTGTAGGCTTGCACCGATTGCACGTAGCGGTTGCGCGCGACGGCAATGCGGTTTTCGGTGCCTTCCAGCTGTGCCTGAAGGTCGCGGAAAGCCTGGTCGGACTTGAGGTTTGGGTAGTTCTCGGTGACCACCAGCAGACGCGACAAGGCCGACGACAATTCACCCTGCGCAGCCTGGAATTTCGCGAGAGCCGCGGCGTCGTTGGCCAGTTCGGGCGTTATCTGTATCGAGCCGACTTTGGCGCGAGCCTCGGTCACCTTGATCAGCACGTCCTGCTCCTGCTGCGCGTAACCCTTGACCGTAGCAACCAGATTCGGAATCAGGTCGGCGCGACGCTGGTACTGGTTGATGACCTCGGACCATTGTGCCTTGACGTCTTCGTCGACACGCTGGATGCCGTTGTAGCCGCAGCCGCTCAAGAGTACAAGAATCAGCAAAATCGCAATGTATCGGAAACCTGACATGGAAGTTCTCCGCCGCCGTTGGCCTATCATGCTCTACGCCAAGGCGCCACGCGATACGTCGCCGAACCAGCGTGCATCAACGGTTCAGCTCCACAGCTCGCTGGAGCCACACAGGAGCCTATGCGCCAACGTCATGCGCCCCGCCTCAGATATCGTCGCGCCGCCGATGGTGCTGGTGCCGACGCGCCAGTGAGTTGAGGGTTTCGACCGCAGCCGAAAACGCCATCGCGAAATAGAGGTAGCCGCGCGGTATATGCATGCCGAGCCCATCCGCGATCAACGCGACGCCGACCAGGATCAGGAACGCCAGTGCAAGCATTTTGACGGTCGGGCGGCGTTCGATGAATTCGCCAATCGGATTCGCTGCGAAGATCATCACTGCCACGGCAACGATGATCGCCGCAATCATCACGCCGATGTTACTCACCATGCCGACCGCGGTCACCACGGAATCCAGCGAAAATACGATATCGATGACTGCGATCTGCGCGATCACGAAGGCAAATGCAGAGCTGCTCCGGCGTCGCCCGGCCGGCGTTGGCGATTCGTCATCCGACTCCTCGCTCTCCACCGCTTCGTGGATTTCCATGCTGCCTTTGACCAGCAGGAACAGGCCACCCAGGATCAGCACCAAGTCGCGAACGGAAATATGCTGTCCGTACAAAGTGAACAACGACGAACGCGTATCGTCCATGCGCGACAGGTACGCAAGGGTCACGAGCAACCCGATGCGGGTCAGACAGGCGAAGACCAGGCCGATCTTGCGCGCTCTCGAGCGCTGCTCGGGTGGCAGCTTTGCCACCGCGATCGCGATGAACACCAGATTATCGACGCCGAGCACAATCTCCAGGGTGGAGAGCGTCAGCAGGGCAATCCAGATTTCGGGGTTGAAAAACCAATCCAAGCGCTGAGGTCCGTGCCGGGCTGCGGCTCAAAAAAAACGCGAGCCTAGAATCAGGCTCCAACATAACATGAGGTTGAGCATCAACAGGAAAACGGCCGCTGAACCCATGTCTTTCGCCCGTCCGGCGAGTTCATGGAACTCCGGACTAACCTTGTCCACGACGGCTTCGATCGCCGAGTTCAGCAACTCGGCCGACAACACCAAGAACAGGCACCCGCACATCAGCACTTTCTCGACGGGGCCATGTCCCAGCCACAGCCCCAGTGGAAAGAACACGGCAAACAAGTATACCTCGAGGCGGAACGAGGCCTCGTGCGTGATGCCGGCGCGCAGTCCCTGCATCGACCAGATCATGGCCTTGTAGATCTGGCGTGGCCCGCGCGGTACGTTGCTTGGCATGGCGATTCGCGTCTCGTGGTCGAGCGTTAAAACGGGACGCCGCGCCTACGCGGTCGCTGCGCGTTGCGCGTCTATGCTGTAAGCCAGATCCAGCTCCTTGGCAGCTTTCACATCATCGAGGCGACGCACCGGCATCGTCAATGGCGCATCCTTCATCGCCTGCGGATTGCTCGAGGATAGCTTCAGCAATTCGGTCATCGCGACGACGAACTCGTCGAGCGTTTCGCGACTCTCCGTCTCGGTCGGCTCGATCAGCAGGCACTCAGGCACCAGCAGCGGAAAATAATTGGTCGGTGCGTGAATATTGCGATCAAGTAGAGATTTGGAGAAATCCAGCGCCGTGACGCCGTTTTCCTTCTTCTGCTTCGCCACAGTCACGATGAACTCGTGACTGGCGCGCCGATCCGGGTAGGCCAGGTCGAAACCGGCCGCCGCAAGCCGCTTGGCCAGGTAGTTCGCATTCAAGGTGGCGTATTCCGCGACGCGACGCATGCCTTCACGACCGAGCAAGCGCGCGTAGATGTACGCACGCATCAAAACGCCAGCATTTCCGGCGAAGGTCGTCAGTCGTCCGATCGACAATGGCCTATCCTTGCGTCTGACCCAGCCGTAGCCGCCGTCTGCACGCTTTTCGATCATCGGAATCGGCAGAAACGGCTTCAGCCGCTCGGACACGCCGACCGCTCCCGCGCCCGGACCGCCGCCGCCGTGCGGCGTCGAAAAGGTCTTGTGCAGGTTCATGTGAATCGCGTCGAAGCCCATGTCGCCGGGACGCACCTTGCCGAGAATGGCATTCAGATTTGCGCCGTCGTAATACAGCAGTCCACCGGCGTCGTGGACCAGCTTGGCTATTTCCACAATGCGACGCTCAAACACGCCAATGGTGGACGGGTTGGTCAGCATGATGCCCGCGGTTTTCGGACCCAGCACCTTCTTGAGTGCTTCGATATCGACGTCGCCATTAGCCAGCGTCGGAATTTCGCGCACGCTGCAGCCGCACATGGTGGCGGTCGCCGGATTGGTGCCGTGCGCGGCGTCCGGCACGATGATTTCGTTGCGTTGCGTGTCGCCCCGGTGGCGGTGGTAGGCCATGATCATGGCGATGCCGGCGAATTCGCCCTGGGCGCCCGCCATCGGCGACAGTGACACACCGCCCTTCATGCCCGTCACATCCGCCAGCATCTCCTGCAGTTCGTACATGCACGACAGGAAACCCTGACTCAGCGATTCCGGCGCGCAAGGATGGCGCGCCAGAAAGGGATCAAGCATCGCGAGCGTGTTGCAGGCGCGCGGGTTGTATTTCATCGTGCACGAGCCGAGCGGATAGAACTGCGTGTCGATCGAGAAATTCTTGCGGCTCAGATTCGTGTAGTGCCGCAACGCCTGCAGCTCTGACACTTCCGGCAATCCGATCGGCGATTTGCGCCGCAAGGCATCGGGCAGGTCCGCCGGGATCGCATGCGCGACGGGAAGCTGGGCGGCTGCGGTACGGCCGGGTTGCGAAAGCTCGAATATCAGCATGGTATGGACCAAAGTTGAATAGCGGCAGAGACGACAAAAAGGCGGCGTATGATGCCATAAACCTCCCGTCATTCTTGCATCCAGGCGGCGATTCGGCGAGGAGATCCGCCTGCTTGCCGGCTATCGACGGCAGCGTTCCGAATTTGGCGCACTGCCGCTTGACCGCGGGCTGCCGGGCTACCACGCTTGCGCACCGAACCGCACGGGATACCTGCCATGAATGGACTATTCGCAAAGTTGGCCTGGCTGCTGTTTGCGGTGTTCGGGGCGGTCTGCCTTGGCGTCGTCGCGCTGCAACGCGGTGAACCGATCAATGCCATCTGGCTGGTTGCCGCATCGATTGCCGTGTTCGTTATCGCGTATCGCTATTACGGCCGCTATATCGCCAACAACGTCCTGCAGCTGGATCCGGCGCGCGCGACTCCCGCGCTGCGCCGCAACGATGGGCTGGACTACGTGCCGACCGACCGTTGGGTGCTGTTCGGCCATCATTTTGCGGCAATCGCCGGCGCAGGGCCGCTGGTCGGGCCGGTACTAGCTGCGCAAATGGGCTATCTTCCTGGAACATTGTGGATATTGTTCGGAGTCGTGTTCGCCGGCGCGGTGCAGGATTTCGTGATCCTGTTCCTTTCGACGCGGCGCGACGGCCGCTCGCTGGGCGAAATGATCCGCAACGAACTCGGCAATGCCGCCGGTGGCGTCGCGATGCTCGGCATCCTCGCGATCATGATCATCCTGCTCGCGGTGCTTGCCCTGGTGGTCGTGAAGGCCCTCGCAATGAGTCCATGGGGAACCTTCACCGTGGCGATGACCATCCCGATCGCATTTTTCATGGGCATCTACATGCGCTGGCTGCGCCCGGGTCGCATCCTCGAAGCATCTGTTATCGGCTTGGTCCTGTTGCTGCTGTCGATCTGGGCAGGTGGACAAGTTTCGCAAAGCACCGAATGGGCGCCGCTGTTCACTTTCGACGGAAAAATGCTGGCCTGGATGCTGATCGGTTACGGCTTCGTCGCTTCGGTACTGCCCGTCTGGCTGCTGCTCGCACCGCGCGATTACCTTTCTACCTTCCTGAAAATCGGTACGATTGCACTGCTTGCATTGGCCATTTTCATTGTGCATCCGAATCTGCAGATGCCTGCGCTGACCCGATTCATCGATGGCAGCGGTCCGGTCTGGGCGGGCAGCCTGTTCCCGTTCCTGTTCATCACATTGGCCTGCGGCTCGGTATCGGGTTTCCATGCACTGGTTTCCTCGGGCACGACGCCAAAAATGATGGCGAGCGAGACTGATGCGCGCCTTATCGGCTACGGCGGAATGCTGGTCGAGGCCTTCGTCGCCATCATGGCGCTGGTTGCCGCCGCCGCGCTGCAGCCGGGCGTGTATTTTGCGATGAACAGTCCCGCCGCGCTGCTGGGCGGTACCGTGGAATCGGCCGCCGCTGCGATCAGCCAGCTGGGATTCGTGATCACCCCCGAAATGCTTGCGCAGACGGCGAAGGACATCGGCGAAACCACCATCCTGTCACGTGCCGGCGGAGCGCCGACGCTTGCGGTCGGCATGGCGCAGATTTTCCACAGTGTGATTTCCGGCCAGGGCATGATGGCGTTCTGGTATCACTACGCGATCCTGTTTGAAGCCCTGTTCATCCTGACGACGATCGATGCGGGCACGCGGGTCGGACGATTCATGATCCAGGAGCTGCTCGGCACGGTGTACGCGCCCTTGCGCCACACGGAGTCCTGGACCGGCAATCTGATCGCCACCGCCCTTTGCGTACTGGGCTGGGGCTGGTTCCTCTATCAGGGTGTGGTCGATCCACTCGGCGGTATCAATACGCTGTGGCCGCTGTTCGGCATCGCCAACCAGATGCTCGCCGCCCTTGCGCTGATCTTCGCCTGCGCGGTGTTGATCAAGATGAAACGCGAGCGCTGGGTCTGGGTAACTGCGGTGCCGACCACGTGGCTGGTGATCTGCACACTGGTTGCAGGCTGGCAGAAGCTGTTCCATGAAAATGCAAAGATTGGATTTCTCGCCAATGCGCGTCGCTTCGGCGATGCGATCGCCCGCGGCGAAATCCTGGCACCCGCCAAATCAATCGAGGAAATGCAGCGCGTCGTAGTCAACAACTACGTCGACGCGGCGCTCTGCGCGCTCTTCATGATCGTCGTGATATCGACCCTCGTTTTCGGCCTGCGTGCCGCCTTTGCAGCGCGGCGCAGCGATCGGGTCAGCGCGCTGGAAACGCCGTACGTCGCCGTTTCAAGCCTGCAGACCTGAAGGCCGATCTCTCATGTCGATGACAATCGAACGACTGCGCAGTGCGGCTCGCGAAATCTGGCGCCAGACCGTGATTACGGCGCGCCTGGCGGTTGGCGTGCCGGACTATGACACCTATGTCGAACACCAGCGACTGCATCATGCGCAGCGCACACCGATGAGCCGCCAGGAGTTTTTCCGCGAACGAATGGATGCACGCTATGCCCGCGGGCGCAACCGTTGCTGTTGATGATGTCGGGCGATCGGGACATGCAGATGCGACAGGCATCGGTTTGCAGATAATGCGGCATTTGCGGAATGGTACCTTTTTTCGGTGTTTTTCCGAGTTTCCGGCTGCGGCGCCAGCCTGGAGGAACCCCACGAACAGGAGTCGTCGATGCGTGAATCACGTCCTCTGGTGATCGCGCATCGCGGCGCGAGCGGCTACCGCCCTGAGCACACGCTGGCCTCCTACGAGCTCGCCATCGAGCAGCGTGCCGATGTGATCGAGCCCGATCTCGTGGTGACCCGCGATGGCGTACTGATCGCCCGCCATGAAAATGAAATCAGCGGCACGACCAATGTGGCCGCGCACCCGGAGTTCGCCGATCGGCAAACGACGAAAACCATTGACGGCGTGCCGACCAACGGCTGGTTCAGTGAAGATTTCACCTTGGCGGAAATCAAATCCCTGCGCGCGCGCGAACGATTACCGGACATCCGCCCCGACAACGCTCGCTACGATGGGCACTACGAGATTCCGACTTTCGCCGAAATCATCGCACTTGCGCGGACAGCACCTTATCCCGTTGCGATCTATCCGGAAACCAAACACCCGACCTGGTTTGCTCACGAAGGTCACCATCTCGACGGCAGTCCGATCCACTACTCGCTGGGTCAGCATCTGATCGACGAGCTGGTCGCGGCGCGCTTCACCGATCCACGCCGCGTCTATATCCAATCCTTCGAGATCGCCAATCTCATCGAACTCAAGCGCACCATCATGCCTGCGGCCGGCGTCGATTTTCCATTGATGCAATTGTTCGGCGACATCGCCCCGGCTGTCTCTTCCAAGGCAGATTGGAGCATGCCGTGGGACCTGCGTTGGCACGTCACGCGGGGTGACGACCTTGCGTCGATCTATGGAGATTTGCCGGCCTTGCTCGGCAGCGCAATGCACTCGGAAACGCGTTTTGCGGACTTGCAATCACCCTCGGTACTGGCATGGATGAGGCGGTCTTATGCGAGCGGCGTTGCACCCTGGAAAGACAACCTGCTGCCTCGCACGGTTCCTCCTGCCGCATCCTCGGGCCCGACCGGTCTGCATGCGCGATTGACCGGCGCGGCGCACCCTCTGATCGAACGCGCACACCAAGCCGGCCTGCAAGTTCACACCTACACATTGCGCGCAGAAGCGAACTTCGAAGTTGCATCAGAATCGGGCGCACCGCTCAGTGTCGAAGACGAAGCCATTGCCTTGCTCGATGCCGGCGTCGACGCGTACTTCATCGATCAACCGGATCGCGGCGTATCGGCGCGGGATCGTTGGCTGGCCGGACGCAACATCGCAAAATACTGATTCGTTCCGGTCCGCCTCGCCGTGCGCAGCGATCGGACCGCGATAAAGCGCACTTTGCCGCGTTCACTTTATGCAAATCAGTACGCCACGCCGGCACTGAAACGAGCAGCCATCCGTTGCGCGGCTGCGGATCGGTCACCAGCGCGTCCAATCCCGGACCGCTGGTGACCTCCACCCTAAACGTTGCGGCTTACTGCGCAGTCCAACGCTTCAACCACGCGTTCACCGTCTCGTGCCACTTGACGCTGTTCTGCGGCTTGAGCACCCAGTGGTTCTCGTCGGGAAAATACAGGAACTGGCTTTCGATTCCCTGGCGCTGCAGTGCGGTAAAGGCAGCCAGGCCCTGTTCCAGAGGAATGCGGAAATCGTTGCCGCCCTGCACGACGAGCATCGGCACTTTCCACTTTGCGACATGATTGACCGGATTGAATTTCTCGTAACTCTCGGGCTTCTCGTACGGCGTGCCGTGATGTTCCCATTCGTCGAACCAGAGCTCTTCGGTTGAGTAACCCATCATGCGCGCGTCGAACACACCATCGTGGCTGACCAGGCATTTCCACGGTTGCTGCCAGTTGCCCGCGATCCAGTCGACCATGTAACCGCCGTAGCTCGCACCGAGCGCGCAGGCACGATTGCCGTCGAGGAAATCGTATTTGGCCAACGCCGCGGCCCAGCCCTTTTGCAGATCTTCCAGCGGTCGACCACCCCAGTCACCTGAAATCGCGTCGGTGAACGCCTGTCCGTACCCGGTGGAGCCGTGGAAGTTCACCGTGACGACCGCGAAGCCCTGCCCGGCGTAAGTCTGTGGATTCCATCGATAGTGGAAATCGTTGCCGAAGGCACCTTGGGGGCCACCATGGATCAGGAACGCAACTGGATATTTCTTGCCTTTTTCATAATTTGCCGGCTTGACCACATAACCCTGCACGCGATCGTCGGAGGCACCCTTGAAATCGAAGAATTCGAAGTCGCCCATCGCGACGTCCTTGAGTGCTTCGGCATTGACCTGGGTCAGCGCGCGCGGCTTGCCCGATTTCAAACCCGTCACGAACAGATCGCTGGGTGCCTTGAGTGTGTCGCGTCCGAAAACCAGCGTATCACCCACCAGATCGAAGCTGTTGATATTGCCGTCGGCAACGACTCGGCTCACCTTGCCGCTGGCGATATTCACGCCAAACAGAGGGTGCTCGCCGTTGTCGTCGGTCGACGTATAAAGAGTCTTGCCGTCGGCAGAAAGTTTGAGTGGTCCGGCGGAGCTGTCCCACTTGGGTGCAATCTCGCGTGTGGTGCCACTGGACAGATCCATGGCCATGATCGCGTAGCGATCGGCCTCGAATCCCGGTCGCTTCATCGCCAGGTAGTACAGCGTCTTGCCGTCACGGGACGAAAGTGGATACGCATCCCAGGCCTGGTTTGCCGCAGTCAGGTTCTTCGGCTTGGATGATCCGTCCACCGGCACCGAATACACGTCGAAATTCGTCGACCAGGGCTCGCTCTTGCCGGCGATGCGCGCACCAAAAAATACGACAGAACCGTCTGCCGAGAAATTGAATTCGCTGTCGTCGCCGAATGGTTTGGACGGGACGTCGCCATCAATGCCTTTGCTGAGCAGATGCAGCGTGTGACCGATCTGTCCGTTCGCATCGAGCTCGCCGGAATACAGTTGTGAACGGCGTCCGTCGGACCATGTGTCCCAGTGGCGCACGAAGAGCTTGTCGTAGAGCTTGCCGCTGACCTTGCTCGCCGCGACATCGTCCAGGCGCTTCTTGGTGCAGTCCAGATCACCACAGTCGGTGAACACGTCCATCGAAACCAGCAGATGCTTGCCATCGGCGGCGAACTTGAACGCATTGACGTCCAGCGGCAAGGTCGTAACCTGCGTCGCCACGTGCGCCTTGGCATCGAAATCGTCGCGCATCACGGCACCGGCGGCACTCGGAGCAACGGCATTCGCCGCCAAGACGTTGCCCACGTCGACCTTCCAGATCTGCGCAACACCATCGCTGGGCGCACTGAAGTACACGCGCTGACCGTCGGCAGACCATCGCGGCGTGGTGCTACTGACCGCCTTGTCGGTCAGACGAACGGGCGCGGACTTGCCATCCAGTTTCTGCAACCAGATGCCCTGAATGCCTTTGTTCGCCGCGTAGTCGGTCTGGCGCAACTGGAAGGCCACAAACTTTCCATCCGGCGAAATCTGCGGATCGCTGATTCGCCGCAGATTGACCAGGTCATTGACATCGAACGGGTGCGGCGACGCGCTGACACCGGTCGCGGCGAGGGCCAGCAACGCGGCTGCTGATATTCGTTTCATCGTTCCACCTCCAGGAGGGAAACGGCGATGGTACGCGCTGCGGCTGCCATTTCAAGCGCCCCGGGCCAGGTCGCACGCGCTGCACACCGCAAGTTCGGGACGCGACTACGCGAAGAGCGCATATGCGATCGCCTGACCCCACGCATGAAGCGCACTACGCGGTGCGGCGGCTCAACTTCTCCGCCCAGCGATAAAGGCTAAAAATACCAATCACAAAAACGGAAACCCCGATCCGGACCGCGTAGGGCGCGAAATTCTCGCCGACCAGCGCCAGCGGAAAGTCCTTGCCGGAAAACGCGACGATCGCCGCAATCAGCACGCCGACCAGTCCCTCGCCGACGATCATGCCCGAAGCAAGCAGGACGCCGAGCTGCTTGGTCGGCTCGGGTTTTGCGCTGCGCTCGGCCCGTTTGTCGAACACCCATCCCGATATCGCGCCGACTACAACCATCAGCGTGCTCAGCGTGGGCAGATAAATCCCGAGTCCGACCGCCAGCGGCGGAAGGCTGGCCGGGCCGGTGCGGCGCAATACCGCGTCAATGGCTATGCACGCTACGCCAATGCCCGCACCCACTTCGATCAGGCTCCAGTCGATATTTTTCTGAAGTACCCCCTGCGCCAACGCTGAAATGAGTCCGGCCTGCGGAGCAGCCAGTGCACGCGCAGGATCCGCCCCGGGTGCCCCACTGAATCCATAGGCGTGATTGAGCAAATCGAGAATCGGCGGAATGATCGCGGCACCGGCAATCACACCCACCATCAACGCGACCTGCTGTTTCCACGGCGTCGCATCGACCAGTTGGCCGGTTTTCAGATCCTGGAGGTTGTTGTTGGCGATGGTCGCAACGGCGAAGACCACCGCAGTGACGAACAGGGCAAATGCCACCAGACCTTTTTCGGTACCTACCGGGAACATCGGCTTGATCAACAAGAGCAACGAGGCTGCACCGATGACCACGAGGATGCCGACACCGGACAGCGGACTGTTCGACGAGCCAATCAGACCTGCCATGTAGCCACACACGGCCGATACGAAGAAGCTCATCACCACGACATAGATCAAGCCACCGGCCACCAGCAGAGCCATGTGATCGCTGGTGCCGCTCTCCACACTGAATTGTCCGAGCAGCCAGGCAATCGGTGCGAAGCAGATCAGGCTGATCAAGCCGACCGTGCCGATCGGAATGTCCTGCTCGGTGCGCGGCAGTGAGGCCGCCTGCCCTGCCTTTCGCACGCGCGAGGCGGCCAATGCCGAAGCCAGGCCGCTGATCACGGGTTTTACCAATTTTATTAAAGTCCACACTGCCGCAACGCCGATCGCGCCGGCACCGACGAAACGCACCTTGTGGCTCCATGTCGCCTGGGCGAGATCCGCGGCGGCACCCGCGGTATCGGCCAATGCCGAATAGTGCGGCACGCCCCACAACCAGGCGATCACCGCACCAACAAGCATCGCCAGACCTACCCAAAGACCGACCAGATGCCCTACCGCGAACAGCGCGAACGACAAGTTGAAGTCGAAACCGCTGACTGGCCCGCGTTCGCCGCCAAAACGGAAATATTGCACAAAGTCGCTGGCAAAGACCCGAGTCGCCACGATCACCGCGAATGACGCAGCAACAATCGAACCCCAAACGACGGCAAGAAAGCCGGCACGGTTCCTTTCCTCGCCCGCCGCAGTGGCATCGCCGCCATATCCGCCGACTTTCAGAACCTCGGCGCAGGCCACGCCCTCCGGATACGGCAGGTCGGAGTTGGTGACCAGCGCGCGACGCAACGGAATCGAATACATCACGCCGAGAATGCCGCCGAGCGCGCAGATCGCGAAGGAGACCCAGTAGGGGAAACCAGTCCACCATCCGATCATTACCAGTCCGGGCAGTACAAAAATGATGGACGATAGCGTGCCCGCGGCTGACGCAACGGTCTGCACGATGTTGTTTTCCAGCAGAGTGGACCCCTTGAAATGGCGCAGCAGCGCCATCGAAATGACCGCGGCAGGAATCGACGTAGCAAAGGTCAAGCCGGCCTTGAGTCCGAAAAACACGTTTGCTGCAGTGAACAACACGGTGATGATGACGCCGAGAACCAAGCTGCGCACGGTCAATTCGGTGCGCGGTTCCACGATGGCTTTTGCAGGACTGTTCAAGGCCAGCATCCCAAGAGGCAATGGCCGAGTATCGCAAAAGCACTCTACCGCTGCCTACGTACCGAAGTTGCCGCACCCGCGAACCCGGATCGCGCCGCGCGCTTATACTCGGGCGGTTTCCGCCGATCTCCGGCGGTTCCAGGGTATTCCATGTCCAGCATTTCAATCTCTGCCACCTCGACCGCCGCCCCGCGCAGCGAAGAGTTTCTCGGTCACCCGAAAGGGGTCTATGTCTGCTTCTTCACCGAGATGTGGGAGCGATTTTCCTTCTATGGCATGAAGGCACTGCTGCTTTTATATCTTTTGCAACATCACCACTTCGGAGACAAGACAGGTCTCGACGTGCTGGGTGCCTACGGCGGCCTGGTCTACTGTCTGCCGGTGATCGGCGGCATGCTCGCGGATCGTTACATGGGAATGCGCAAGGCCGTAATCTTCGGCGGCGCCCTGCTCGTGCTGGGCCACCTGGGCATGACCGTCGAGGGCACCGAAGCTACCGTGCTCAATGGCGTGGTCACGCGAGACGAGGGGGCTCTGCGAGTACTCTACCTGTCGCTTGCCCTGATCATCATGGGTGTCGGTTTTCTCAAACCGAACATATCCACCATTGTAGGAAAGCTGTATCGACAGGACGATCCTCGACGCGATTCCGGCTTCAGCCTGTTCTACGCCGGCATCAACCTCGGCGCGCTTTTCGCGTCCGTCGTGTGCGGTTACCTCGGCCAGACCTTGGGCTGGAGCTGGGGATTCGGTGCAGCCGGCATCGGCATGGCGCTTGGCCTTGCGCAGTTCCTCTGGGGCCAGAAGTACCTGCAAGGTCACGCCGAACCGCCCCAACCGCACCTGATGCGCGAAAAAGTCTGGGGCGTGCCGCGTGAAATCCTGATCTACGTTTGCGCGCTGCTTGGCCTGTTGCCGGTGGCGGGCCTGATGTGGGCCGTGTCGAATGGCGCATTCACACTGGGTGGCGAAATCAGCCTTGCCCTGGCGTTGATGATCCTGGTCCTTAGCGTCGTACTGCTCTGGTTCGTCTGGTTCATCACCACGCAGTGCACGCCAGTTCAGCGTCATCAGATGATTGCGCTGATTGCGATGATTTTCATGTGCCTGGTGTTCTTTGTCCTCTACGAACAGACCTATGGATCGTGGGTAACCTTCACTGATCGGTTACTGACCAAGGACATCGTGCCGTCCCTGGTGCAGACGCCAGCGCCGGTCGTTTGGACCACCAACTGGTTCGACAATTTCGTGACTTTTGCAAAAAGCGCCCCGTGGTCGATCGTATCGCTGGTGCTCGCTCCTCTCGCCTTCGTGGTGTCCGCCAACCTTTCGGACCGCAACCCAGCTTCGCGGTCCCCCACGATCCTGTTCAGCGTCGCGTTCGTTGCGATGCTGGTATTCCTGATTCGTGATGCCGTCGTACTACCACAGACTGCCGGTTCGCTGACCTACCTAGGCGCTATCTTCATCGTGCTCCTGGCACCACTTTTCAGCGTGATCTGGGGCTGGCTGGACCGCCGTGGAATGGACCCTTCCAAACCGGTAAAAAGCGCTTTTGGACTTTTGTTCGCCGGAGTCTCCTTCATTCCGCTTGCCTTGGCTGCACAGCAGGTTGGAGCTGACGGGCAGATGGCCAGCGTCTGGTGGTTGGTGCTGGCTTACCTGATCCTGGAATTCGGCGAAATGTGCCTCTCTCCAGTTGGCCTATCGGCAGTTACGCAATTGTCGGTGCCGAAAGTGGTCAGTCTGATGATGGGTACGTGGTTCCTGGCCACCGCGTTTTCTGAAACGTTGGCAGCTCTATTCGGCAAGCTTGCCGCAATCGAAGTTCCCGAGGGCGCCACGATCAACATTGCGGAAGCTGCCGCGAAATATGCGCATCTGTTCTGGTTGATGACGGTGATTGGCATCGGATGCGGCGTCGCTGCATTTATTGCAGCTCCGTTGCTCAAACGCCTGATGCATGACGTGAAATAGAAGGCATCGGCTTCAGCGATTGAGCGCTTTGGTTCAGTACTGACAAAATCCAGGTCCGTGCTCTGCGCGATCTGGATTTTTCAGGGACCCGGCACGGCAGAGATTACCTCGCGGCGGTCAGAGTTTTTGCAAGGAAGAGATCAGTTCGGCGCCCTCGCTACTCGCAATCGAGCGAGCGAGTTCCAGGCCGAGCGGCGAGACGTGCGCAGCGTCGCGCGCACCGAGACTGTGCAACCACAGTCCGTTTCGCAAATCGAAGCTGAGCAGGCGCGCCCGCCAACCGCCTCCCAATCGCGCATAAGGGCCGTGCGCGGGCCAGGAAGGATGCAACCGCGCAAGGGAATTCCAACGACTGTTGGCCACCATTTCGTCCCAGGAAAAGTAGTCGGTGTCGGGCAACAGGAACAGTTTGGACAAAGCAATTCCGTGTATATCTCCACAGCGAAACCATTCGCGCGGGCCTTGCGACGTCACCGAAGCATGGGCAGTGATCTGGTGACAGCGACCCAGGCCAAGGAGTGCGTGATGCTCGAGCAGCATCACGCCGTTCCTCCCCAGAGGCGCATGCCACGGCGCCACGCGTCGCGCGCTGCGTTCCAGCCACAGTACTGGACCGAGTTTGACCAGACCGCGGGCGAATGCGAGCACGTCGAATTCTCCCGAGCCGCCCTGCGCTGCTCCAGATACCGCGGGCGGCGCGACTGCTTCGTGCGCCCGCTCGGCACTTACTGCCGAAGGAAACGATTCGGTGGGCTCGAAATCGTAGTGATCGCTCATGGGTGTCCCTCCGGCCGGGGCAGTACGTGAGACGCGCACCGATGCGAAACGCGTGGCCCCGTACGCTGTAGCGATCGATCTCGTTGCAGGCGTTTGGCCCGCTCGCGAGGGTCGCAGCGAATCGCATAACTGATAGCCCGCGTCTGGCGCCGGTCGATTTCAGCGCTATCAAGCACAACGACCTCGTTGGCGACGTCCTTCTGCGCGCGATTACTCAAGCTGACGGCCACTACGATCTGGCCACCCTTATCCAGAACCAGCGGGTCGATGACACTGATTTGCCCGGCGCTGACATTCGCGACGACCAGCACTGCGGCGAATCCGGAATAAATAGCCTTTTGCATGATTCCCCTGATTCCCGTCCAAGACAAAAAACTGGCGGGCGGGGAACCGGGATGACGATCGGTTCGAAGCTGGCTGCGTTGGGCGATGGCGACCTCCGGCGAGGCTGCCAGACTTATGACTGCGTGACGTTACTTCGTCAGGATCAATTTATCGTTGCGCGTAACACGCAAATGGTATTCCTGCCCCGCATGTTCGATGACCAGTGCGCGCTGGCCCGCCATCAAACGATGGCTGTCGATACGGGGGGTGGGGCATTTGCCGGCAGTCGCCGCGGCGGCGTTTCGACTCATGTCGACATTGGCATCGCTGGCGTTGAAAGTCTCGAACAAGGCACGCTCCGGGTCGTGGGACCGGATCAGATAATAATCATTCTCATTTGCGTGTCAACCCTCCGCAGGTGCTGGGCCATGCTTTTCGTGTTGCTCCGACTCCGGCAGCCGATTCGGTGCAACGCCGCCCGCCCGGCGACTACCTACGGTTGTATCCGGTTTTCTGGATAAATGCAGAAAAAAACAGCAAAAATATCGGGCCTCCAAATTCCGGCCGTCGGCCTTCGCGCGCCCTGCAGGCATTTTCAGCTCGCGGAACTCAATGCGCAGTGCCGATATTCTTGTCGAGGAACGCGATCAATTTCTCGTAAAGGTTGCGCACATGCTCTTCGTCGTAGAAACCATGAGCTTCGTTGCTTTCGTACAAGTACTCATGTTCCACATGACGTTTCTCCAAAGCAAAGTGGAGATTCTTTCCATGTACCGGCGGCACTCGCTGATCCTTGCCGCCAACCACCAGCATGACTTTGGCCTTGATGCGATCGAGATTGGCGATCGGCGATCGGCGCAGCAGTTCGTCCCGATCCTCGCCCAGCACGCGTTTCAGATAGCTGTCGCCGTAAATCGATTGCGGAATGTCACCCCTCGTGAACATCAAACGCAGGTCGTACACGCCCACGTAACCAATGGCGCACTGGTAAAGATCCGGTTCTTTCACAACCCCCTGCAGCGCTGCGTAGCCACCGTAGCTTGCGCCAAAAATGCAGAGACGGTGCGCATCCGCGTAGCCCTGCTCGATAACCCAGCGCGTCGCGTCTGTCACGTCGTCCTGCATCGCTCCGCCCCATTCACGCCAGCCCTTGCGCAGAAAGGTTTCCCCATAACCGCCCGAGCCGCGGAAGTTCACTTGGAGTACCGCGTAGCCACGGCTTGCGAGCACTTGCACAATAGGATCGAAACCCCAGGAATCGCGCACGCCATAAGGACCGCCGTGAACAAATACGACCAGCGGCAGGCCCTTTGCCGTTTCCTTGCCCGGTGGCCGGGTCAGATAGCCATGCAGCGGGATTCCATCGCGCGCGGAAAACTCAATCGGCTCCATGCCAGCCATATGCGTCGGATCGACCCAAGGTGCTTTCTCCAGCAAAGGCGTGATCTTTCGCGTCTGCGTGTCGACCAGCATGAACGCGCCAGGATTCACGTCGCTTTCGACGGCGATGACGACCTTGGTGCCATCCTGCGTATGCGACACGAAACGGATGTCATCGCCAGGAAACTGCTGCATCAGGGCAGTCAGAAGCTTAGCCTCCGGCGCCTCTTTTTCCAGCAGGATCAGCGCTGGCCGGCCGGGCATCGAACGAAGCGCAAAAATGCCTTTCCCGTCAAAAGTGTATTCGACGCTGGTCGCTTCTCGCCCCTCGCTACCCGGGACCGTATCGAATTTGTCAGTTTGCGGATTCCAACGACATACCGCGGCCAAGCCGTTCTTGCCGGCGCAACCAAGCAAAACGGTTCCCGCACGTTCGAACCCCAGCGGAACCACGCGTCCGTGCTCGCCGCTCTCGGGGAATACAAGATTGAACTTTTCACCTTTACCTTTTTTGTAGAAAACGGACAGGCGCAGATCTGTATCTTCGGCCCAGGCGAACATGCGCTGTTCATCGGGCGCGACGAGAAATCTCGCATTGCGGATGGGCGCCTCACCGAAATGATCGACCGGGCCTTTGACCTCATCGATTCGAACGATTTCCGAAAACGCCCCATCCGCGCTGCCCCGGTGAAAGGTCTGAGCCAGCACGGTTCCGTCCGGTTGCACCGGCGTACCCACGACGAATGCATTGCCGGACAGGCTACGGCTTGCCTTCCCGTCGGCGTTGACGACCGCCAACGCGCCCGTGAGGAACGGCATGTCAAATCCACCGGCATGCACGGCGCCGCTGTAGATCACCCGTTCGGAACTTGCCCACCAGAACTCGTACAGTTCTTCGCGGTCCCGCGGCAGTACGTTGACGGCTTTGCCATCGGCGAGATCGATCAGTGACAAATGCCGCTTGCCATCGATGATCGTTCCCGCAGCAAGGTGCCGTCCGTCGGGGGAAATCTTTACGTCCTGATAGCGAACATGCCGTGCAAAATCCGCCAATGGATTTTCACTGGCGGTTGCGATGGCGCCAAAGAAGGCGAGCGCGGTCAAGACGAATGGACGCAGGATCATGAAAGGGACCGGAATGATGTGATGACGAGCTTGCCGTGTCTACTCAGTCTGGCCTTTTCGATACGGCGACCATTTGACTCAGGGACTGGTTTTTGCGGCCGGGCCGCTGTTGCCAGAACCGATGTTCTTGTCGAGGAACGCGAGCAGTTTCTCAAACATCGCAGCCCGGTTCTTCTCGTCGTAGAAGCCATGCCCTTCGGTACGCTCGTACAAGTATTCGTGCTCCACGTGGCGCTTTTCCAATGCCATGTGGAGCGTCTCGCCGTGTACCGGTGGAACGCGCTTGTCCTGACCACCGACAACGAGCATGACCTTCGCCTTGAGGCGATCCAGATTGGAAATAGGTGAATTGTTTACCAGTGTCTTCTGATCTTCGCCGAGTACGCGCTTCAGATAGGTTTCACCGATGGTCGATTGCTGGGTGTCACCACGCGAATACATCAAGCGCAGATCGTAGATGCCCGCGTCGCCAATGGCGCAGCGATACAAGTCCGGCTCCTTCATTACGGCCATCAGGGATGCATAGCCTCCATAGCTGCCACCGTAAATGCACACGCTTTTTGCATCGGCATATCCCTGCGCGATCGCCCACTTTGTCGCATCCGTTATGTCGTCCTGCATCTTGCCGCCCCATTCACGATAGCCGGCCAATTCGAACCCTTCACCGTAACCGCCCGACCCTCGAAAATTGACCTGCAATACGGCGTAGCCACGGCTCGCCAACAACTGTACATTCGGATCAAAAGTCCATTCATCGCGGATGCCGAACGGGCCACCGTGCACGAACACGACCATCGGCAGATTTTTCGCTTCTTCTTTGCCAACCGGACGCGTCAGATAGCCATTCAGCACGAGGCCGTCGCGAGACTTCAACTGAATCGGCTCCGCTCCAGCCATGCTGTCGGGCTTGATCCAATCCGCGCGTTTCAGCAGCAATTGCAGTTTCTTCGTATCTCGATCGAGTAAATACAATTCGCCCGGATTGACATCGCTGCTGACTTCAACCACCGCGCGATTGCCACTTCGAGTTCTCGAAATGATCGAAACGTCCTCACCTGGAAACTGCTGCATCAGCGGCACAAGAGTCTTCACCACGGCGGCGTTCTTGTCGATTAGAGCGACAGCGGCCTTGCCAGGATATGACTTCACAGCAGCGATGTGGACTCCGTCGAAATCCTTGATCAAGCTCGAGGCTTCAACATCCTTGCTGGTCCAGACAGCTTTGAAATCACGCGCGTCGGCCGACCACGTACAGATTCCGCCAACCTTTCCATCCGGCTCGCAGGACCAGAAGACCGTCTTGTTGTCCGCGTCGAACGCCAGTGGCGTGGGTCGCGACGAGCCCGCCTTGGTCGAGCCGTCGAACGCGGTCTCCCATTCGTCACCGTCCTTGGCGCGATACATGACCTTCCATATATCGTCGCTATTCGCGCCATAGGCAAAGTGCACCGTTCCGGTATGGTCCGCGAGAAAACCGGACGGGTATCGAACGGGAGAAGCGAACAATTGTTTTTTGGAACCGTCCAGCGCATCGAAGCGCCAGACCACGGGCTGGACTCCATCACCGGTTGTGTCCCAACCAACCGTCCAGATCAAGATATTCTTGTCGTCGTCACGCAACTCGTCGATAAGAAACGCACTCGCGCGTTCCGCCGTCAGCAGTTTGATGTGCGAGCCCGTCGCTTCCTTTCCCGCGCGGTAACCAAACAGCACGTCGTTGCCGCTGCCGTCGGCATTGACGAAATACAACTCACCGGTACTGACCGGACGCTCCAGTCCGCCGAGCTTTGTGCCTACTGTGTAAACCAGCCGCTTGGGGCTCACCCAAGTGAAATCGACCAACTCGTCATCGGCGCGAGGAACGATCTTCAGCGACTTCATGTCGTCGAGCTTGATCACCGCGAGAACATGTTTGTTATCGACCACCGCATCCGCAGCAAGGTAGTCGCCGTTCGGTGAAATCTCGACGGATCGGTACTGAACGTGGCGGGCGAAGTCCGCGACGGGAACCAGGTCCGCCGATTGCGCACCGCTGGCGAAGCCCACCAGACAAAAGATGATTCTGTAAAGCTTCATGCGCGACTCCCCGCTGGTCTAAGGAACTGCTGGAACGCGCCGCGCAGTCGCGGTGCGCTGACTAAACAATGAAACAAAGTCACACTTTTTGCAGAAAGAATCAATGCTGCCGGACCAATTTATCGTCCACTCAAGCACGCCCGTAACGATCTTCGAGTCGAACAATGTCATCCTCACCAAAATAGGCGCCGCATTGAACTTCGATCAGATGCACATCCTGCGCGGTCGGATTTTCCAGACGGTGCAGCGTGTCGATTGGAATATAGGTGGATTCGTTCGCATTGAGAAGAAATTCCCGATCGCCAATGCGTACTTTTGCGACGCCGGCCACCACAGTCCAGTGCTCACTGCGCCGATGGTGCTTCTGTAGGCTCAGAACGTGCCCGGGACGCACGATCAGTCGTTTGACTTTGCAGTCCTCCGCGTCTTCCAACACGGTGTAGCTGCCCCACGGCCGGTGCACGGTCTGATGATGCGTCGCGGTGTCGTGCTGCTCGGCACGCAGGCGCTCGACCACGAGTTTGACCTGCTGTGCGCGATCGCGATCCGCGACCAGAACGGCGTCACCCGTGTCGACGATGACCAAATCTTTTACCCCGACAGCTGCCACCATGCGCTTGCCGCTTTGGATGTAGCAATTGGAACTTTCGATCAGGATTGCCTGACCACGCACGCGATTGCCGTGCTCGTCCGACTCGGCCTCCAGCTCGCTGATCGCTTTCCACGATCCGATATCGCTCCAGTCGAACGTTGCCGGCACAACGGCACGCTTGCCGGCACGTTCCATGACCGCGTAGTCAATCGAAATGTCCGGTTGCGCCACGAATGCTTCTCGCGCGTACTCGACCGGGCTCTCGTGATTCTTCGCCGACGCGTCGCAAACCCTGGCCGTTGCCAGCACGTCCGGGCAGCTCAGTTGTGCCGCAGCAATCAGCGCATCCGCACGGAAGCAGAACATTCCCGAATTCCACAAATACTCGCCACTTGCCAGGTACTCTCTGGCCACGTCGAGCTTGGGTTTCTCCACAAAAGCGGCAACTTCACGCCCCGTCGAACCGCCGACAGCTAGAACGTCTCCCGCCATACGGATGTACCCGAAACCGGTTTCCGGCTCCGTGGGTGGAATGCCGAACGTCGCCAGCCACCCCGCCTGCGCGAGGGCATGAGCCTGTCGCACATCACGTGTAAAGGCGTCCAGGTCGCGAATCAAATGATCCGCCGGCAACACCAGCAGCACTGAATCCTTCGAAATATGCGTCAGTGCATACAAGGCGGCCAGCAGGATCGCCGGGGCTGTGTTGCGCCCTGCCGGTTCAAGCAAAAATGGCAACTGATCCAGGTTGGCGCGGGCGTGCGTGGCGTATTCGTCGCGCGTCAGGAAAAAATAGTCGCGGCCGGTGACCGTCAGGACTGTCCCGCCGTCTGCGACGCGCAGTGCGCGATCAAGGGTCTTGTACAGCAAGGATTCGCCATCGGGCATGCGCATGAAAGGCTTGGGGTGCGCGCTTCGCGACACCGGCCACAGTCGCGTACCGGCACCGCCCGACAGGATTACAGGAATCAACATGAAGCTTTCTCCACTAAGTCGGACACACTCACTTTTTTGCGAGTTCGCCGATGACGTCATCCAGTCCGTCCTGCCAGTTGGGCAACTGCACACTGAACGTCTCACGCAGGCGCGCTGTGTCGAGCACCGACCAAGCTGGCCGGCGTGCCCGCGTCGGAAATTCAGCGGTGCTGATTGCGACCACCTCGGGTGCCCGCTCGATCAATTCGGCACGCGTTGCGCGCGTGAAAATCGCGTTCGCGAAATCATGCCACGAGCAATGACCTCCACTGACAAGGTGATAGACACCGGATGATTGCAGACGCTGGGTCGCATCGACTGCCAGCCAGCGCGACAGGACCGCCGCCGTCGTACTGGCAATGAGACGCGCGGAAGTCGGTGCACCGAATTGATCAGCCACGACGGTCAGACGGTCACGCTCTCCCGCCAGACGAAGCATCGTGCGAAGAAAATTGCTGCCGCGCGCCGCATAAACCCACGCGGTGCGAAAGATCAGATGGACTGCGCCGCTGTCCCGCAGGGCATTCTCGCCGGCAAGCTTACTGCTCGCGTAGACGCCCAACGGTGCCCGCTCATCGTCTTCGTGGTAGGCAGCCGTTGCGTTGCCGCCAAATACATAGTCGGTCGAATAGTGCACAACGACGGCGTCGTTGGCCGCAGCCCATCGACCGAGGACTCCCGGTGCCTCGCCATTCGCGCGCAGTGCAGCGGCGGGTTCGTCTTCGGCGCGATCGACGGCCGTGTACGCCGCTGCATTGACAATGACTGCCGGTTGGGTACGTTCCAACAAGGCGACCAGACTTTCGGGCCGGTCCAGATCCGCGACTTCGCAAGCTGCGCCGCCGGGCAAGATGCCTCGGCGAGTCGCGGCCACCAGCCCACCGAGCGGCGCCAACGCACGTTGCAGTTCAAAACCGACCTGGCCGTTGGCCCCCAGCAGCAGGATCTTCATGGCGAAGACAATTCGATCACGCGATCACCGTGGAATAGGACAATAATTTTAAATTATTCATCAAATATCGCGGTCTTCAAAAGGCCGCAATCGGGAGCAGGATCAGCTTGGGTATACAGGCAATCGGTCGGCTGGGATATCGGCCAGAAACGGCGCCTTCTGATCCTTGCCCGACAAGGATGGCTCACCCACCGGCCAGTCGATCGCCAATGCCGAGTCGTTCCAACGCACGCCGGCGTCCGCGGCGGGGTCGTACAGAGCAGTGCATTGATAGGCGAATGTCGCGAACTCCGACAACACGACAAATCCGTGTGCGAATCCTTCGGGAATCCAGAATTGGCGTTTGTTTCCTGCGGAAAGCACTACGCCGGTCGCCTGCCCGAAATTCGGCGATCCGCGCCGTATGTCCACCCCAACGTCGTAGACCTCACCTTCCAGCACGCTGACAAGCTTGCCTTGCGGGTTTGGCCACTGATAGTGAAGGCCGCGCAAGACTCCGCGCGCCGAGCGTGAAACGTTGGACTGGACGAAGTGCAGGTCCAGTCCGGCATCGCAGAACTTTGCCGCATTGTAGCCTTCGTAGAAATAGCCCCGATCGTCGCCGAAGACGGCCGGTTCAATGACGATGCAACCTGGCAAACGGGTCTGGACAAACTTCACATCACCGCTCCGTGCTCTGCAATCTGCAACAGGTAGCGACCGTAGGCGTTCTTCGCCAGAGGCTTGGCCAGCTCGCGCAACTGCGCCGCATCGATCCAGCCGTTCGAAAACGCGATCTCTTCCGGACAACAGACCTTCAGTCCCTGTCGGTTCTCGATCGTCTCGATATAGTTGGATGCCTCAACCAGCGAGTCGTGAGTACCTGTGTCCAGCCACGCATAGCCGCGACCAAGTTTCTCCAGCATGAGCGTGCCTTCATCGAGATAGCACCGATTCAAGTCGGTGATTTCCAGCTCTCCGCGCGGCGATGGTTTCAGCGATGCGGCATAATCGCAAACGCGACTATCGTAGAAGTACAGTCCGGTCACGGCATAGTTGGACTTCGGCGTGTTGGGCTTTTCTTCGAGACCGATCACTTTGCCGCTCGGGTCGAACTGGGCTACACCGTATCGCTCAGGATCGCTGACCCAATAGCCGAATACGGTGGCGCCACTCGGACGCCCGGCAGCACTCTTTAGAACGTCGGTCAGGCCGTGTCCGTAGAAAATATTGTCGCCGAGAATCAGACAGCTGGGATCATTGGCGACAAAATCGCGACCGATCAGAAATGCCTGTGCCAGGCCGTCAGGCGAGGGTTGCGCCGCATAGCTGATGCGAATGCCCCACTGCGACCCATCGCCGAGCAATTGCTTGAACAGTGCCTGCTCATGCGGCGTATTGATCACCAGCACGTCGCGGATGCCGGCAAGCATCAGGGTCGACAACGGATAGTAGATCATCGGCTTGTCGTAAACGGGCAACAGTTGCTTGCTGATCACCTGGGTCAGGGGATACAGGCGCGTGCCCGACCCGCCCGCTAGAATTATACCTTTCTTGGTTGCCACGTTGCCCTGTCCTGCTGAAGTTGCGCCCGCCAAAACGACCCGGATCGAACCGGATCCGCCCCATTACACCCCGCCCAGACGCTCGAGACGATAACTGCCGTCAACGACGCGGCCACACCAGTCCTGATTCGCCAGATACCAGTCAACGGTGCGTGCGATACCACTCTCGAACGTCTCCAGCGGCTGCCAGTCCAGCTCGCGCTTCAGCTTCGATGCATCGATCGCGTACCGTCGGTCGTGGCCTGGCCTGTCCTTCACGTAGGTAATGAGGGACTCGCGCTTTCGACCGTCAGGAAGCGCCTGACGCTGATCCAGAAGCAGACAAACACTCTTTACCACATGGATATTCTCGCGCTCGGAATCCCCACCGACGTTGTAAACCTCGCCGGCACGACCTCGGTCAAGCACGCACTGGATCGCGCGGCAGTGGTCACGCACATACAGCCAGTCCCGAACATTGCGACCGTCGCCATAGACCGGCAGCGACTCCCCGCGCAGCGCCTTTTGAATAATCAGGGGGACGAGTTTTTCAGGGAACTGGTAGGGACCGTAGTTGTTCGAGCAGTTCGTAGTGAGGGTCGGCAGTCCGTAGGTGTGGTGAAACGCACGTACGAGATGGTCCGACGCCGCCTTCGATGCGGAATAAGGTGAGTTGGGCGCGTAAGGTGTCTCTTCGGTGAATTTTCCGACAGGACCGAGCGTTCCGTACACTTCATCGGTGGACACGTGCAGAAAGCGAAACCCGTCTTGCCGCTCCAACGGCAGCGCACGCCAGTATGCGAGCGAGCGCTCGAGCAGATTCAGCGTGCCGACCACGTTGGTCTGAACAAATTCAGCCGGCCCGTCGATCGAGCGATCGACATGGGACTCTGCCGCAAAGTTCACAATGGCGTCGGGTTGATGCTCCGCGAGTATCCGTTCTAGCAGGTCGCGATCGCCAATGTCGCCATGGACAAAGACGTGCAAAGGATTCGCGCGCAAGGAACTCAAGGTATCCAGATTTCCCGCGTACGTGAGCTTATCGAGGTTCACGACACGCCAAGTGCCGGGAGCGAGCACATCGAGCACGAAATTTCCGCCGATGAATCCGGCCCCACCAGTGACCAACAGGGTTTTCATGCGCTCCGCTCGCTCCGCCATGTCCAAAACCGGCCACGTACGGGCCGGAACCGACGAAGATTACCAGAAGCGCCGTTGCTATTCTCGTTTGAGCACTCGCCGGGTTTTGCTGGTCGTGACAGAAAAATTCTTCAGAATCAGTGAATTCGCGGCGCCAAAGGATTCAAGCGCGCGCTCGCAGCGGTGGCTTGGGAGCACCGCTGACACCGCCCCCCCCAGGTCTTCAATTCACCCGCATGGAAGCAATCCGGGCATCCTTTTCGGCCCATAGCCCGTTGATCCAGATCTGAAAGCGAGAGCGAAAATCCGCGTCATGCTCGTAGTCGCCGCAGAGCAAATCGGGCGGAATCGGCAATTGCCGGACCGCGACGCGAACCTCGCGCACGCGGCCACTGAGCAGATCTCCGACGCCTGGCCGGCCTGCCGGATACACGATGGTCACATCGACGACCGCCTGGAGCTGCTCGCCCATCGCCTGCAGTACAAAGGCGACGCCCCCCGCTCGGGGCAATAACAAATTCAAATAGGGAGATTGCTGTCCGGAATGCTTGGCGGGGGTAAACCGCGTGCCCTCGACGAAATTCATGACGGATACGGGTAGATCCCGGAATTTCTCGCAAGCGCGTCGCGTCGCTTCCGTATCGGTCCCCCGCAGCTCCGGGCGTTTCTCCAGTGTCTCTCGCGAATAGCGGCGCATGAACGGGAAATCCAGTGCCCACCACGCAAGACCCAGGACTGGCACCCAGATCAACTGACGTTTGAGAAAAAATTTCAAAAAGGGAATTCGTCGATTCATCACCAGTTGCAGTACCGGAATATCGACCCAGCTTTGGTGATTGCAGATCACCAGATACCATCCGTCATAGCGCAACCCATCAAGGCCATCGATACGCACGCAGGTGCGCGTCAGCGAGCCAATCAGTCGGCTGTTCACGTCGATCCAGCTTTCCGCGAGACGCACCAATAGGCGCGAGATGCCCACCCGCCAGCGAGGTACTGGCAGAATCAGCTTGACGACAGCGAGCAATAGCAGCGGCGTGGCGTGAAAAATGGTGTTGACAGCGATCAAGCTGAAAGCCAGCACGGCGCGCGGAATCGCAGGCAGGTGCACGGTCTCGCATCTCCAGACGCGCCGCGATCAGCGCTTGCGGTTCCCAGTGTAGTACAGCTACGTACGCCACCGCATCGCGCGCCCTTGCGGAGCGGAAAGTCAGCCAGGCGAATCAGAACTTTGTGGAATAAGCATTACAAGACACGTGTCAATCGCAGCGCTTGGGCCGCCTGAAAAACGCAGGCAGCCCGTGACGATTACTCAGAACGGAATATCGTCGTCGTCGAATCCGGTGTTCGGAATCGGTGCCGGCGCGCTGCGCGATGGAGCGGATTGTGGCCCCCGGGCAGGACCTCGCTCGCTGCGTTCCCGCGGTGCTCCTCCGCCGCCGCCCATTCCACCGCCTTCACCGCCCCGAGAGCCGAGCATCTGCATTTCCGCGGCAACGATGTCAGTGCTATAGCGCTTG
Source organism: Tahibacter sp. (assembly GCA_039934615.1). Classification (GTDB taxonomy): domain Bacteria; phylum Pseudomonadota; class Gammaproteobacteria; order Xanthomonadales; family Rhodanobacteraceae; genus Tahibacter. The sequence goes on along the minus strand of JBDTLV010000005.1, from coordinate 19,783 downwards.
ACGCCGTCCTTTTCGTATTCCTCGGTGCGCAGTGAACCTTCGACGTAAACCTGGCTGCCCTTCTTCAAGTATTCACCCGCGATCTCCGCCAGTCGGCCGAAGAACTTGATCCGGTGCCATTCGGTTTTTTCCTGCTGCTCACCGGTCTGCTTGTCCTTCCAGGATTCCGAGGTCGCGATGCGAATCGTGGTGATCGCCGTACCGCCAGCGCTGTAGCGCGTTTCCGGATCAGCACCGAGATTTCCGACCAGAATGACTTTGTTGACGCCGCGTGCCATGGTAATTCCTCTTGTTTCAGCGGGCCAACGCCCGTCATGCAGGGCGCGAGATTAACATAGCCCTAAGCCACGAAGTCTCGGCGGCGATCCCCTCGGCGGGTCGGAAACTTCTGAACCTGCGACTACGCGCCACACAACGCCTGCACCCGTGCCGGCTATAATCGATGCCCGTCGTTCTCGGATAGCCCAGCCCTTGAGTTCCGTTGCCCAACGCACCGACATGCCGCCCCGCGCTTTGGGCTACTCCGAGGTGCAAGCCCTCGCTCGCACCGACATGGACGCCGTCGACGCGCTGATCCGCGCGCGCTTGGCTTCCGACGTGGTGCTTATCAATCAGGTATCCGAGTACATCGTCGGCAGCGGGGGCAAGCGGTTGCGTCCAACCCTGCATCTGCTCGCCGCGCGAGCGGCGGGGTATACCGGTGACCAGCATGTGCAACTCGCCGCAGTGATCGAATTCATCCACACCGCCACGCTGCTGCATGACGACGTGGTGGATGAATCCGACCTGCGGCGCGGGCGCAAGACGGCCAACGCGGTCTGGGGCAACGCCGCGAGCGTGCTGGTTGGCGACTTTCTCTATTCACGCTCGTTCCAGTTGATGGTTGAATTGGAACGTCTTCGCGTAATGAGCATTCTCGCCGACACGACCAATGCCATCGCTGAAGGCGAAGTGCTTCAGTTGCTCAATATCGGCAATGCCGATACCGATGAAGCGGCCTACCTGCGCGTGATCGAACGCAAGACTGCCGTGCTTTTCGCCGCCGCAACCCGCCTGGGCGCGGTGCTGGCCGGACTTCCGGCGGATCAGGAGCAAGCCTTGCATCGCTATGGCATGGATCTCGGTTATGCATTTCAGATCGCCGATGACCTGCTCGACTATGTCTCGGATGCCGATACGCTGGGCAAGAACATCGGCGACGACCTGGCGGAGGGCAAGCCAACCTTGCCGCTGATCTATGCCATCGCCCGCAGCACGCCGGAACAAGCTGCCAGCCTGCGCCGCGCACTGGAAAGCGGTGGCCTGGACAGCCTGGACAATATCGTGAGTGCCATCCGTGAATCGGGCGCCTTGGAATCTACGCGCGAGAAGGCGCTGGAGTATGCCGCTTCCGCGCGCGCCGCATTGTCCACATTGCCGGCATCACCGTACCGCGATGCGCTCGATGCGTTGGCACTGTATGCCGTAGACCGTTCGCACTGACGCCTCGGTGACGGAGTGCGGTTCCTTGCTGCGACCCGACAACACTGACGCATCGGGTTGGACTTCGCGCCCCTCTTGCACGATGATCGAGCCATGATCCTGCCCAAATACCACATTGCCGCATCGCGCATTCCTGGCGCGGGCAAAGGGCTCTTTTTGGACGAGCCAGTGGCCCGCGGGCGTCTCATCACAGCGCCGGATGCCATTCCGAAAGTATTTCGCTGGAGCGAAATCGAGGCGATGCCAAATGCGGCCGAACTGTTGCCAGCCACAGTGCGCTGGTTTGAAGACCGCTATACGATCAGCCCGGAATGGCCCGACGAGTGCTACATCAATCACGCGTTCGATCCGACCGGCCTCTGGCATCTAGGCTTCGTGTTCGCGATGGATGACTTGACCGCAGGCTGCGAAATCACCGTCGACTATCGCCACCTGCTTGCGCCTGGCCAGCACGAAGATTTTGTCGACTCGCTCAGCGGCGAGGCGATCGTGGGGTGGAGCTGGCAGGACAGCCTGCACAATTCCGCCACGCAGTTGCTGGCACTGCTGAGCTGAATCGATGCACACCCTCCGCTTGCTGCGCCCGTCCGACTACCAGCGCATGGCCTGGAAGAACGGTGGTGGAATCACCACGGAGATTGCTCGTCATCCGCAGTCCGGCAGCGAATTCGACTGGCGGATCTCGATCGCCGAAATTGCACAAGATGGCGATTTCTCCACATTTCCCGGCGTAGATCGCGAATTGATGCTGCTGGAAGGCAACGGCATTGATCTGGTGATTGGTACCGACGCGCCATTGCGCATGGATCGTCGATACCAAAAGCATTCGTTCCCTGGAGAAGCTCCGGTCAGTTGCCGGCTGGTCGATGGCGCGACACGCGACTTCAATGTAATGGTGCGTCGTAGTCTGATCGATGCGGAACTGATCGCACGCACGATCGTCGGCACCATGGTCTTTTTTGCCGCGGCGGATACCACCTGGTTGATCCACGTCGCATCGGGCCAGATCAGCTTGCGCGATCGGCCGACGCCGCTTACTGCGGAAGCCGGCGAATCCCTCATCATCGACATGGTTGCCGGTGCGCCAACCCTGGTCATCGCCGGCGGCGGCGAACTCGTACTCGTCAAGCTCGTGTCGCGCAAATCATCCGTGCTTGGAGACAATGCACTTCTCCATCCTTAGCCAGTACGCATCGAATGATGGGATTTGCGCGAATGCAACCACTTGACGACAAGCGGTGGCGCCGGTCTCCCGATGATCTGTCACGGTTGCCACAGTTTCAGTCGTTGATTATTGATGGCGCGCCGCGCGATTCTTGCGACGCTCATGGACTGCGCCGTGCCACAACACGTGCACGATCAACAACAACGGGCTCACCAAGCCAAGCACCCAATGCAGCACGGACGCCCATCCACGAAGTAACTCGTCACCGGAATAATAGAGCAGGTACCCGCTCGCGATCAGTACAGCGCCGCTGACGAAAATTCCGCCGCCACTCCAACGTCGCTGACGTTGCGGCCAGGCACGTGTCACATGCAGTCCCCACAGCAATCCCGCCAGCCAGAGGAATGCGAATGCAGCGAGGCCATGCAGTTTCAGCCACCACGATTCGAGCGGATGAGCCGTGTCCCCGAATTCGCCGGCCTGTCGCAGGAAATGGTGGAAAAATAGCCAAAGCGCACCGCTTGACCAGACCAATGTACAAATGAAAATTACCAGGCGTTCATGGCGGCGGCTCAGTCGCGCAGGGGGCCGGTGGACGCCGAGTTGAAATCGGTGTTTCATGCCGCGGCCGCACCAAAGCAATTCGCTGAAATGGACTTTCGTTCAGTGATCTTTATGAAAGGCATCGTTCGCCAGAATTCTCCATCGTAGCGCTGTGCCTCGGCTGAATGGATTCCCAGCAAAATGCTGGCGGTTGCCGGATCTGCCAGCACAATTTTGGTCAGTGTATCGGCAACCATGCAGGTGGGTGCGGCAACCACTGCGGCGCACGCCGGATCAGTCGCCGCGTGACCGACACCGTGCCGGTGCATGCGCGCGCGCTCCGATGCTTCGAAGTAGGAGGCGCTGCTCGCCACCGCGCCGTCGACTATTTCCAGCGCGGGCAAACAGAACGTCGCCGCGCGGGGCATGCGCAAATGAATCGTCTGCGGCAGCGTACCGAAAACGCGAAGATCGCCCCCTGCATTCACGCAACCACGAGAGACGCCTGCTGCTTGCAATGTCTCGACCGCGCAATCCACTGCGTAGCCCTTCGCGATCCCGCCAAAATCCATCCACAACGGGCAATCAAAGCGGATCCGACCTTCGCCGTCGATCCTCACGTCGCGCCAGGAAGCCTGCGGGTGTGGCGTTGGCGCATTCGGCGGGTGCGGCAGGCAGCCATCAGCTACGAGCGAAGCGGCCACGCAAGGGTCAAACACACCCGCGGAAGCGCTCGCGAAGAGCAACGCCGAGTTCACCACCTGCAACGTGTGCGGATGAACTTGTTGTGGACGGATCGCTGCTTCCCGGTTGAGTCGCGAAAGATCACTTTCCACATTATGGAAACTCAACAGATTGTGAATGACGGCGACCTCACGGTACGCAGCGTCCACCGCGGTAAGCAGATCGGCGTCGGGCAGACCGGAAACCTGGATCTCGACGAGCGTCCCCAGCCAGGGTCGCGCACGACGCAAGGTAATGGTCTCAGTCATGAGCCAATTGCAGCCGCGAGTGCAGCTGCAACAGACGATGCACGCCATCACTAATATGTCGACATGACAACGTAGCACCGGAAATATTCCGAATATCGTCGCCCAGATGAACCGGGTCGCCAGCACGCTTGCCGATGAATTGCCGACGCCAGGCCGGAAGGGCTACCTCGGCGCCGTGCGTTTCCCGATAAGTGAGAATCTCCAATGCACGGACCGCACCCGTCGAGTCCACTGCGAGCGCGTAAGTGATGCGCTCCGTCTTGCCGATGACTTCATCGAGGTAAAGCCAGCCCAGCGTTGCATCGCCACGACTCGCGCGCCACAACTTCGGCGGTGCCCCGCTGCTGCCATCGGCATCGAATTTCAGCGCCGAACGCATTTCCAGGTTGAGCAGGACGGGTTGTTCGCCGAATTCCTCCGCATCTGGAAATGCGGATTGTTTTACTTGTTCAAGCGTTACATATTGCACCGCATAGGCTGCAGGAATCGCAATCAGCGAAGTGCTTCCAAGGGTTGCCAGCCAACGCATTTTCATCGATTGACGCCAAATGAATTCAGGCCGCCAGCGCGGGCGGAACGCGACGTAGTATAAACGCCGCGTCCGCAAACGACGCAGACGGAATCAGAACATGTAGCCCATTCCAAGATCCACTCGATCCTGTGCACGGTCGATATCGAAGCGCTGATAGTCAGCCTTGAAAACTACGCTCTGGTTCAGCCAGTAGTTCGCACCCGCAGTCCAGACATGCTCGGTCTGCGCCGCCGGCACTTCCAGGCCTTGCGGCATGGGCGCATAGCTGGCGGCGGTATTGAACGACTCATAACGGAGGAACGGAGCCACGGACGCCTCATCGCGTTGCCATATGCGCCAGGCACCCTGCACATAGCCGCCCCAGAACGCCTCGGGTACTGGCGTGGGGTTGCCGACGAAGCTCAGATTCAGATCGCCAGTATCCGAAATGCGTCCGCGCGCATAAAGCGCCGATAGATCGATCGGGCCCGATTGCCAGCGTGCATGAATGTCTGCGAGCGTCACGCGCGCGGAATCGGCGAGGAAATCCGCCGTGCCCTGCGAGGCAGCTCCCGTAAAGACGCCGCCGCCAAGTGTCAGACCCGGAATTCCCTGCCAATTGGTCGCGGCATAGAACGACGGATCGCGGGCCTTAGCCAATTGCAGTTCCTGATGGATGCTGCGCAGTGGCGATTCGCGTCCTTCACTGGACGCAGCATCCCACTTGGCCAGATCGAATCCAGTGGTTATGCCGACATTCCAGTTCCATCCCGACTGCGTATTGCCGTACAGGGCGACGCCGCCTTCTCTCCATGTCGATGGAATAATGGCAGTTTCCACAAAATTACGTTCGACGCCGTAGAAAGTCGGAGGCTCGTGACGTTCGTTCAGCGTGCCCAACGGCATCAAGATAAGTCCCGCACGCACCCCGAGCCCGGGATGCAATTCGTGTTCAACATAGAGTTGCTCGACTTCGGCCTCGCCTGAATCGTCCGCGGAAACGACCGCGTGCTCCCACTCGAACTCACCGACAACCCGTGTGGAGTCGTCAAAGCGATGCGTAAAGGCAAGCACCGCGCGGCGCAAATCTGCCTGACTTGCCGACGCGTCACGCGTCGGGTGGTTGTAACTGATCTCACCATAGCCGCCGATCGTCGTTGCATCCGTTGATTCTGCCTCGGCCACATTCGGGCGACGCTCAACCACTGCCATCGAACCGGCGTCCGCCGGCGTCCGCTCTGCTGCGGCAATGGGGCCGGCCGCTGGCGTCGCGGATCCATGCATCTGCCGCAATTCCACAATTTCGCCTCGAAGTTCGGCGAGCTGCGCACGCAGCTCGGCAACCTCAGCCTTCAAGGCAGCGTCCTCGGCGTGTGCGGAGGGAATGGCTGAGGCGCCTAGCGCCAGCGCCGCCAGCGCGAATGTTGCGCGTTGCATGGGAACTCCTGTCAGGGATTGGTGATGAGGGAGAGGCTGCGCGCGGGGTTGGCGCTGTCGGTGACCGGGTCGTACCCGTCAGTCAAGCTCTTGAGGAACGCGATCACATCGTCAATCTCGTTCGCGCTGAGGCGCGACGACTGTCCGGGATGACGATCGTAGGGCACTTCCTGGGTATTCACGTTGATCTGCAATGATGGTGGAAGATCGTCGAACTTGCGCACCACGCCGTCGTCACCGACCGGGTAGAACTCTTCCGGATTCGTGTCACGGCGCACGTAGAACCTGAGCACGTCGCCCAGGCTCGAATAACGTCCATTGTGGAAAAAAACCTTCCGCGTCGCCACGTTTCGCAAAGTCGGGACCTTGAAAGCTCCACAAAGATCGCTGCGTTCCGCCTGATCTGTCCGGTCACAAAGACCGAAGTCGGCGTATGCCGGATCCGCATTCGCGGCGATCGCCGGATTGCGCGGCACTCCGAGATTGTCGTAGGTGTAGTCGGTGAACAGGGGCAGAGATCCGTCGCTACCGCGCGCGCTGCTGTGGCAGCCCGAACAATTCCCCTTGTCGGGTCGATTGAACCATGCGAGTCCACGCAACTCCTGGACGGACAATCGTTGCTTGCCTCGGAGAAAGAGATCGTACTTGGAGTCGAACGGCCTGAACTCGGGCGAATGCAACTGGAATTGTGCAAGGGCGAAGCGAGCGGCCAGGAAAGCGGCCGCCGCATCGTCAAAAATCTGCACACCAAATCGAGCGCGGAAAGTCTCTGCGTAGCTCGCTGCCTCCAGGCGCCTGACGAAGTCCTCTACCGATGCGTTGGCCATTTCATGTGGTGCCAGAAAAGGCCGTTGCGCCTGCTCGATCAGATTTGCTGCGCGGCCATCGCGATTGAGCCCGCCAGTCGGAGTTCCCTCGCGATCGAAGAAAAACGCAATATCCATATTGAGATATCGCAAGGATGGAACACTGCGAAAGCCTGGCACGTCGAGTCCTGCACCACCGACCTGTACTGCAAGAGAGTTGCTCTGGGCGTGTGCATGCGCGGGATCGTGGCAGCTTGCGCAGGACATCTTTCCTGAGGCCGAGAGACTGTCGTCGGCGAAGATCTTCGCACCAAGAAACTCCGCGCTGGGAGTGTTCGCCAAGTCAGCCGCCAACACGCAGTTGCCAGATAAAGCCGCAATCATCAACGTGGCGATGGATGCCGCCATGCGCAGAATTGCGCGACAGGGACTGATCTGACTCATCAAGAACTCCGACCACAGACGACCGATGCGACAATTCGTCGCATTGCGGGAATGTTATTACGAATGATTCTCGAATCCTGACAGACCGTAGCCATTTTGGCAACGGCGGTCGCGTTTCAAATGGCGGGGAAATCAGCGGGGTTTTGGGGAAATCCCTCTGAACGTGCCTGTATGTCTCGACAGACTTGCGGTCAGATCTCGGTCCAGCGTCGCAAAAGATTGTGGTATATCCCGACGAGTTGGACCATTGCAGGGTGTTTTGCGACCTGCAGATTGAGATTCTGGATCGCCAAATCAAGATCAAACAATAATCGCCGTTCGGCGTCATCGCGGACCATGCTCTGGATCCAGAAGAACGAGGCGACACGCTCACCTGAACGCACGGGCTCGATCTGATGCAGGCTTCCGGCGGGATACAAGATCAAGTCACCGGCCGGCAATTTCACCGAATGCGTACCAAAGCTATCCTCGACGACGAGCTCACCGCCCTCGTATTCGTCCGGTTCGCTGAGAAACAATGTCGCAGAAAGATCGGTCCGCATCGCGCTGCGGTCTTCACCAGTTCGCGGATATCGCACGGCGTTGTCCACGTGAATTCCGAAACTGTGACCTGGCTTGTAGCAATTGAATAGCGGCGGAAAAATCCTTTTTGCCAATGCGCCAGCCACGAATGTCGGGCTTCGCGACAGACCATCGAGGACTATCGAACCGAGTTCCCGAGCAACGGGATGGTCATCTGGAAGTTGCAAATTGTTTTTCGTCTGCGCGGATTGATAGCCCGCAGTCACCCGCCCGTCCAGCCAGTCGCTGGCCGCAAGTCGCTCACGACAATGCGCAACTTGCTGGACATCGAGGACATTCGGTACGTGCAGCAGCATTGCGGGCTCCCGGTCGCGAAAGCAGACGCGCAGCCCGCCATGACTGCGCTTAATGAAAAAAAAGTGCGGCGCGCGGCGTCACTGGTCGTCGCACAAGACTTGATGCACGGCTCGGTGAAACAGCCTGCCGCTCACTCCACTAGAACGAATAGGTCGCCGACAGGATGACTTGACGTGTGTCGCCGGGAGTCGCCCAGCCGTTGTTGCGTACACGCGTGTAGTACTCTTTATTGAAGACGTTGTTCGCATTCAATTGCAGACGCAGATCGTGATTGACGTTGTAGGCGATCATCGCGCGATGCGTCCAATAGCCATCGGCCTTGATCAGCGGGCCACTTACATTGGTCGCACTGTGTTGAGTCAGGAAATATTCTCCCTGATAGCTGGCGCCATAGCCGAATTGCCACCGATTCCAGTCGTAAGTACTCCATAGACTGAGAGAATGAACTGGCACATTCAACAGGTCGTCGCCCTTGGTGAAGTCCTGCCCTTGCGATGAGACGAAGTTAGACGCGCCTTGCACCACCTTGCTGTCGAGATACGCGTAGTTGGCGTACACGGCCCAGTTGTCACTGAGCTTGCCGCTTGCCGCAAGCATGACGCCATCGACGCGCGCCCTGCCGTCAAGTTGCTGCTCCTGAGAGGGGTTTTCGGGATTGCCAAGATCCGCGACTTTGTAGTTCTCGCGATCGTTGCGGAATATCGAGGCAGTCAAGGACAGGCGTTGCTCGAACAAGTCCCATTTTGTGCCCAACTCAAGACTGACCGCACTCTCAGGATCAACATCGCAGTTGTTCGCGGCCGCTGGCATTCCAGGAAGGGCCGCCAACGTACAGGTACCGTTGACTGAAACTTTCGATGGTGTCTTAGAGTTGCCGTAGGCCAGATAGATGCTCCCCGCCTCGACAGGCTTGAACACGAGGCCAGCGCGATAGGAGAACAGATCGTCGCTGCTCTCCGCTGGAATTCCCGCACCGCTGACTGTGCCAATCGGCCCTGCCGCGCCAGCAGTCGTACTGACCGTGTAGAGCGTGTTGCTGCCCTCATTGCGTTCGTAGCGGGCACCAAGATTCAACGACCACTGATCGCTGAACTTCAGCGTATCGAAAGAATACAATGCAGCATTGTCCAAGTCACCATCGGATTTTCCGGTGCGCGTACGCGTACGCGGCCCGCTATAGAAGTTGTCCGGGTTTGCAATGTTCATGAACGGAAAATGATTCGGCGCGACAAAGGGACTGCTGCCGTCGGGATTGCGATACTCGTTGCTGCCGTCGAATCGAAACGTCTCATGCATGAACGAGAAACCGTTGACTATCGTGTGCTCAACCGCACCTGAGTGGAAATTGACGGTAAAGTCGGTCTGATTCACGATCATCCGATTGATTGTGTCGCGCACCGTACCGCGGTTGCCACTGGGCATGTAGGAACCAACAGGTACGACGATTTGCGTCGCGGTACCCGGTGTCAGCGTGCAACTGGTGCCGGTTGGTGTGACGTTGCCTGGCAAGCAGTACGTACCTTGCGGTGCATCGACAATCGTGAATTGATCGACTTCCTGGATGCGCGAAAAGTTGCGCATCGAGAAATGCTCATTGAAAGTGTGAGAGACCACGGCAGTGAAGGCATCGACTTCGATCTCCTGCGTATCGACATTGCGATAGCCGTAGTAGGTCAACGGGTCGACTCCGGGAACCGGCACGCCGTTGTAGAACGGAACGCCGTATTGGGGAATGTTGTCGTCCTTCTGATGCAGATAGCTCAACGAAACTTTGGAGTCGGTGCCGATCCCGAAAGTGATCGATGGAGCAAATCCCCAGCGCCGGAACTCCTCGACGTCGCGACCCGGCGCGTCATTGCGGTGACCCATGAGATTCAATCGCACCGCTGTGCCGTCGCCGATCATCTGGTTGGAGTCGGCGGTGATGCGGGCGTAGCTGTCGGTGCCTAGTGCGCCAGCAAGATTGGTAAAACTGCCTTCTTGCGCGATTTTAGACACCAGATTGATCGTGCCACCGACCGATCCCGAACCGGAATAGACCGAGCTCGCCCCGTTGACGACTTCGATCTGCTCAAGATTGAAGGTATCCGAGCGCGAGTACTGCGCGCTATCACGCACACCATCGATCTGAATATCGTTGTTCGCAGAAAAGCCGCGTAGATTGATGCTGTCGCCGAAACCTCCTCCTCCTTCGCCTGCACCAAACGTTATTCCCGGCAATGTGGACAGTACATCGCGAAGGGACAGCAAATTCTGCTCGACGATGACTTTCTGCGGCACGATATTGATTGTCTGCGGCGTGTCGCGTAACGGTGCAGTGTATTTTGGCGAAGAGCTTTCGCTGGTGAACGCCGTGCCTTGTACGTCGACGGTGTCCAGTTGATGCTCCCGCCCCTTCCCGTCCTTATTCGTGGTATCCGGTGTTTCAATCGACATCGTTCCGGCATCGACCGTCGCTCCAGCAGAAAGCGATGATCCCGTCGAGACGATGGCCAGACCGAGGGCGCTCACGAACATGCGCTTCGGCGCCTGCGCCGCCGAGCGGATATACAGATTGGACATTTCTAATTCCCGCTAATTTTGTTTCTGCACAAAGGGTCGTCGCCGTCACGCGCCTGCCCGTTCTCTCGGCACACGCATCACCGGCATGCAGTGAATTTGTCGTTTGCGTGGCGGAAGGAAATCGACATCCCCGTTGCGTAGTTAAATTCTAACAGGAAATGAGAATGATTCGCAATACTTGAGAATTGACGATTGCCGGGAATGACGATAGGCGGAGAAATCGGGGGCAAACTGCTGATCAATACACGTCGCGCCGATAGCGACCGGCTGAAATCAAATCGTCGACGCACGCACCACCCAGCGATTCACGAAGCACGGCATCGACGGCCGGCGCCATACCCAGAAGACTGCCGCACACGTGTATAGCCGCACCCTCACCCACCCACCGCCTCAGCATGTCTGCCGCATTTCGGATCCGCTGCTGCACGTAGATTCGCTGCTCTTGATCTCTTGAGAACGCGAGGTCCAGCTGAGCGATCCATCCGGCGGCGTGCCACGCGCGAATCTCTCCTTCGTAAAAAAAATCCACACCTTCACTTCGCTCACCGAATACCAGCCAGTTGCTCCGCTGCTCCGCGGCGATGCGTGCCTTCAGCAGCGCGCGCAATCCGGCGATGCCAGTGCCGTTGCCAATGAGGATCAACGGCCGATCATCGACCGGCATGTGAAAATTGGTATTCGTGCGCAAGCGAAGTTGGATGGCTTGGCCGACAGCCGCGTGCTCGGTCAGCCATCCTGCGCCGACCCCAAGCCGGCCGTCGGTGCAACGCCGTTGGCGTACTAACAGGTGAACGGCGCCGTCTGATGGTATCGACGCAATCGAGTATTCACGATGAGCAAGAGGCAGAAGATCCGCCAGCCAAATGGCCGACGGTTGGTCGACTATCGATCCAGGATCCGGGAGACGACAGCGGGCAAGATACTCGTTCAACGTTTCTGCATCGACGGCGCCAGCGCTCGTGGGTGCCGCGGCCGCGCCGTCGAGACCATTTGCAGCAAGCAACGAGTTCACATCGGTTGCGGAATTGCGTGGACTGATCTCAGCTACATCACCGGCTTCCCAGTGCGCGTCCGCAGGAATTTCCGGTTTCAGGACCAGATGAAAACAAGCATCGCCTGCGCTGCCTGGATTGAGCGCGCGCCGCTCGACGAGACGCCAGAGACCGAAACGTGGCGCACACCACTCAGCCTGGTCCGCGGCACCCGACAACGCACCCAGTTGATGCTGCCAACGCCGCAAGCTCCCCTCATCTGCATTGTCCACTTCAATACAATCGAACAAGGTGCGTGCCTGCCGCTTGCGTAGCCAAGCGTCCAGCTGCCGCCCGAATCCGCAGAAGTTGGTGTAGTCACGGTCACCGAGCGCGAGCATGCCGAACTGAAGACGATCCAATTGCACATCGGAGCGCAGAAGACGATGCACGAAGACTCCTGCCATGTCCGGTGGATCACCTTCACCATACGTGCTGACGATGAAAATGGCGCGTTCCGCCTTGAGGAGATCCGCAGTGTCCAGCGTGGCCATCGACACCAATCGAACCGCAACCCCGGCAATGCTCAACGCTTTAGCGGTGCGCGCTGCGATGTTTTCGGCAAATCCAGTCTGACTGGCGAATACCACCAGCATCGGCGGCGACGAATCGTCTGGCACGAAGGCCATCGGCGGGGCGGTGATATGGCGCGAAGACATTCGCACAGACCACGCGCAAAATGTGACGTAAAGCCCCAGGCACAGAGTAGCCATCAGGCATTTGCCTGGTTCTGCATCGATCCAAATCAATCCATCGCGCTGCCATGCGCCAGCCAGCGCGAATGCACCGGACAGGCAGACGATGGCGATCAGGTTCACCGTTTCGGCGAACCCAATCTTTTTGCGGAAAAATGTCATTTTGTGTTGGAATGACGCGGTGCTCCTCGCGAACACCGGCATCGTCCGGACTATTGCGGCAGCACCTCAAATGTTGCGGCGTAATTGGCGCGTCGCTGCTTGGCTTGCCTGACACTCGTATTGGCATCGGACACCGTCGCTTCCAGCCAATACGTGCCTGGCCGTGGCCAATTCACAGCGATTTCCCCGTCCTTGTCTGCGCTCAGTTCAATTTCGTCTTGCTTGTTCCGATAGCGACTCCCGCCCGGCACAATTGTAACCTTGAGTCCGGCAGCCGGTTTTCCATCGAGGGTGAATCGAAATTTGGCGACCTCGCCGGAAAACAGATCATTCGGGTGCGTCACGGGCATGAGCTCAAGACCTGCGCCACTACCCTTCAACGCGGTGAGGTTCGGCGCTCCCGCCGTGACAAACGTTTCGACGCGGCTCTGAGTCTGGTTCACTTCAAGATTCTTGGCATCGGTGGGAATTTCTTTGGCCAGTGCCTCGGCAGTGCCACGCCAGCGTTTTTTTTCGCCGTTCATTTCATAGTTCGCGAACAAACCTGCGTTGACTATCGCCAATCGATACGTGCCATTGAGCGCCAGGTGCAAGTCAAAGGTACTGCGGAATTTTCCGCTGCCCGGATTCTCCGTCGTCACCGCGGTGCCGTCAGGCGCAGTGATGAGAAGATTGTCCAGCTTCAACGGGGCGTGATTGAAATAGAACAGATCGTTGGAGATTGCCGCATCAACCGTAATCCATTGATCCGGCGTCAGCACAGTTGCCGATGGCAGCAACCACGCTTTGTGCGCGAATGCGGACAATGGGACAATAGACAGCAACACCAGCAGCGCAGATTTCGGCGAGAATTTCATAACGTCTCCGCAGCGATAAGATTCGGTGGTCACGGATTGAGGTCGAGCGTTATCAGGCCGAGTTCGTGCTCCCCTCGTGCTTCCGCGTGCACGGGCTTGTTCGGCGGCCATTGCAGAGGCATGCGCAGCAGTTCATGGCCGCCGACTTCACGGGCAACTTCCACGACGACCTTGTAGTTGCCGGCGGCAACGCCAGCGAGCGGTGGTTTTGCGTCCGAGAACTCCAACCGATGCACGCCAGCCGGTCGCGTCGCGCCGCTGACGGTATCGATGGGCAGGGTCACGCTGCGCCCGCTTCGTCGCCACCATTGGCGAAGATCGGCGAGCCACTTGCTGCCTTGCTCAACTTTTCCGCCTTCACCCTTGCCCGTGTTTTGCTGATACCAGACGGCGAGATTCGCTGCGACGGCCTGATCTTCGCCTTCGATCCAGACAGCAACGTAGGGTCGGTGATACTCAGCGACGTCGATAGTCGCCAATTCGACGCTGACGGTGAGATCAGCTGCAACTGCGGAACCGGCAATCAAACCGGTGAAGGCGAGGAAGCATGTCGTGCGCATGGAAACCTCATCAGTGTATGAAAAGAATCGCAACTGCCAGCGGCAGCAGCAGGCCGAACCCGACCACTGGCCAGGTCAGCGGACGCCGCGATGCGTGCATCTGAAGCAGCAGGAGCCCGCTCAGCGCAAATAGCAGGCAGGAAATCGCGAAAATGTCGATGAACCAGGTCCATACAGCGCCGGTATTGCGGCCCTTGTGCAAGTCATTGAACCAGGAGAGCCAGCCACGATCGGTTCTCTCATATTCCACTTCGCCGGAATCCAGGGCGATGCTGGCCCAGGCATCACCACCAGGTCGCGGTAGCGATACATATACTTCTCCATCATTCCACTCAATTTCGCGACCGGCGAGACTGACCTGCAGGTTTTCGGAAAACCAGACGGCGAGATAGTCCGGCGCGACCGCTTTTCCGGTTTGCCTGGCTGCGGCGAGCTGGATCTTGATTGATAGAGGCAGGACCCCTTGGCGATTCGTCACGACCGGCTTTGCCGCAATCTGCGCAGAATGATTCAGGGTGATTCCGGTGGCGCTGAATAGCAGGAGTCCGATCAGGCATGCGGCAGCGCTGATCCAGTGCCACTGGTGCAGGGATTTCAACCATGCGGCGCGACGTTGTTGCGCAGAGATCGGAGTCATTCGCAGTTCAATCACAACGCGGCAGCCGGTGAGCGTCAGATTAAATCACAAATGCGAATCACTCTCAATATTAGTACGATATGTGCCGGGACCGATCAATCCCACCGATCGTCGCGGCTGTAGACGACGCCATCGTCGACCTTGACGGGAAACTTCGCGGTCGGTTCGTAAGCAGGCGGGCACAGAGCCGCGCCACTGCGCAAATCGAAGCGGGCACCATGCCGCGGGCATTCGATCTCAAATCCTTCCACCATGCCTCCGGCAAGCTCACCGCCGTCGTGCGTGCAGACATCCTCGATCGCATACAGATCGCCATCGACATTGAAGACTGCTATGGGCACGTCGCCATCCCAGGCCGCTTTGAACTCCCCAGGAAGCAATTCAGACAGTGCGCAAATCCGCACCCAGTCACCCATGCGCCTTCTGCCTTCCCAACGCAATAGCTCTTCGGGTCATACCAAGGCCTTGGAGAGAATCTCGAATTCCAGATCGTCGCGTTTGGGAATGCCGAATTTCTCATCCCCGTAGGGAAATGGCTTGCGCACACCGGTGCGCCCATATCCTCGACGTTCGTACCACGCGATAAGACTGTCGCGCACGGTAATGACCGTCATCTCCATCACTCTGCAACCAAGGTC
Organism: Tahibacter sp.; assembly: GCA_039934615.1. Lineage (GTDB taxonomy): Bacteria > Pseudomonadota > Gammaproteobacteria > Xanthomonadales > Rhodanobacteraceae > Tahibacter. The sequence goes on along the minus strand of JBDTLV010000005.1, from coordinate 4,382 downwards.
GGCGCGCGCGATACGCTCCGCTTCGCCGATCACGGCCTTACCGACGCCGCTGCCTTGGAGGCCAGGCGCAACTGCAAACATGCCGAAATAGCAGACGCCGCCGTGTGCTTGCACGTGACAGCAACAGACCAGTTGCGCATTCCGCTCCGCGAGCAATACGCGGCTACCCGGCTGCGACAGTAATTCGCCCACCGATACGGGGTCGGTACGCTGGCCGTCAAGCAAGTCCGCCTCCGTCGTCCAGCCCTGCTTGCTGATTTCTCCGCGATACGCCGATTCAACCAGCGCCACGATCGCTGCCACATCGCCGATACCGGCGACCCTGAATGTCAAAACCTCGTCATTTGTCGTCGTGCTCATGCCCTGTCCTGCTCCATTTCCGTAGTCGCCGTTGCCACACCGCCTAGCGCGCACCGCACCGTCGCCCAAGGCAGCAGGGCGCACTTCCGGCGAGCCGGGTATCGAAACAATTCAACAAATGCCAATAGCTCTCCAAGTACATCGATCGAACCCTCACCGTCGCGCAACAATCGCTCAAATTGCAGATGCAATCGCGCTATCTCGTCAGCACTTTGTCCAATCGTACGTTCGCTCAACATCGAAGCCGACGCTCGCGCCAGCGCACAGCATTCCCCGTCGAATCGCGACTCTACGACACGCCCGTCGACGCAGAGCAATTCGAATCGAAGCGAATCTCCGCACAGCGGATTGTTGCCGTCCGCCGCATGGCTGAAGCGTGCGAGAGATCCCAGATTGCGCGGCGACCGATGGTGCTCGAGGACGCTGTCGCGGTATGGATGAGTGCCCATTTGATCCATTGTAGAACCGTGATCGAAATGCGGACCAGGGCATATGTGCGCTCGGCGTCCGCCGCTTCGCACAAATATCCATGCCCTGATTCAGGCCAGCAGCTTTCTCACTTTTTCCAATGCCACCACAAACTTGTCGACTTCATCGCGCGTGTTGTAAAACGAAAGCGAAGCCCGCGCTGTCGCCGGAACTCCGTAAAACTTCATCAACGGGTGCGCGCAATGATGTCCGGATCGCACCGCGATGCCTTCCTGATCAAGCAGTGTCGCCAGATCGTGCGCATGGATGCCGTCAACCAGAAATGACAGGACCGGGGCCTTGCGTCGGGCCGTGCCGAAAATTCGCAAACCCGCTATCCGGGAAAACGCATTCGTCGCATAATCCAGTAATTCACCCTCATACGCGGCCATGCGTTTGATACCGACTGCCTCGACATAGTCGATCGCTGCTCCAAGGCCAATAAATCCGGCAATGTTTGGCGTTCCGGCCTCAAATTTATGCGGCGGATCGGCGAACACGGTCTGCTCGAAGCTTACGCTGCGAATCATCTCTCCACCGCCGAAGAACGGCGGCATTGACTGCAACAGCTCCCGACGAGCCCACAATGCACCAGTACCCGTCGGCCCAAACAATTTGTGACCGGTCAGTGCATAGAAATCACAACCGAGTGCCTGCACGTCAACGCGCAGATGCGGTGCCGCCTGCGAGCCGTCGACCAGCAGGGGAACTCCAAGCGAGCGAGTCAACCGCGAGATCTCTGCGATCGGATTGATGGTTCCGATCACATTCGAAACGTGTGCCATTGCAACCAGCTTCACGGCGGGAGTGAGCAACTCCGCAAACCGATCCAGCAGCAGTTCGCCTTCCTGACTGATCGGTGCCACCTTCAAATTCGCGCCGGTCCGCTCGCAGACAATTTGCCACGGAACGATATTCGCGTGATGCTCCATCTGCGTGACGAGGATCTCATCGCCTGGCTTCAGCCGCGGCAACGCGTAGCTGTACGCAACGAGGTTGATGGCCTGAGTCGTTCCGCTGGTAAATACAATCTGCTCTCGGGAGGGCGAGTTGAGGAGGCGCGCAAGTTTGTCGCGCGTCGACTCGTAGGCAGCGGTCGCCTCTTCCCCCATGGTATGCACTGCACGCGCAACATTCGCGTTGTATTCGCTGTAATAGCGATCTACCGCCGCGATGACCGACTGCGGGCGCTGCGCGGTGTTGGCGTTGTCAAAATAGATCAGCGGCTTGCCATGCACCAGCCGCGAGAGTATCGGAAAATCCCCGCGATATGCTTGCGGGTCGAAGCTCGCGTCGGAAGCGCCGGACTCGTTCATGCGGATTCGTCTTGTTCGTCAAATTTCGGCAGATGCGATACGAGTAACTCTTCCAGATGCTCGCGCAACGGACTCGGCAGACCATCCAACACGGTTGCACAAAATGCAGATGTCAACAGTGCCCGTGCCTGGATTTGTGAAATTCCCCGTGAGCGCAGATAGAACAGAGCCCGTTCGTCGAGCTGACCAACAGTTGCGCCGTGCGCCGCCTTGACTTCGTCGGCATGGATTTCGAGAACCGGCTGAGCGTTGATTTCAGCGTGCGGCGAAAGCAGCAGATTCTTGCTCGATAGCCTGGCGTCGCTACCGTCCGCACCAGCGGCTATCTTAATAGCTCCGTGCAACACACCGCGTGCACGCTCATCCGCTACGCCGCGCCAGAGCAAGTCGCAACGCGTATCGCCTGCGACGTGCACGATTTCCAGACGTGACTCGCCGTGTTGCCGACCGCGCAAGGCGAATGCGCCGCGCGATTCGACCACGGCACCCTGACCAAGCAACTCCACGTTCAACTCGTGACGTGCAAGGGATGCACCGAGCTCGATCGAGCAATGATCGAGTCGGCCCGATTCTGAAATGCTGACATCGCTGCGACGAAACAGGCTGGCTCCTTCGGCCTCATCCTGGATCTGCAGCAGATTCAGCGCTGCGCTCGCACCCAACCGGTAGGTGCTGTGATGATTGGCCAGGTGCGCATGAGCGCCGTATCCCACGTGATGCACGACGAGACTCAGCGAACTTCCGACACCGAGATCAACGCTGTCTCGCACATGCCATGCGCTGTCCGATTCCGCCGCGACACCCACGTGCACCACGTGCACCGGCCTCTCAACGCAAACACCGTCATCAACCCGAAGCATAAAACCCTGACTGGCGAATCGGGCATTCAACCGATCAAACAATGCGGACGGTCCGCGGTCCAGATCTTTCGGCGAATGCGAATCTGCAACATATTCCACATGAATGCCAAGCGGAACCTGCTCCAGACTGGAAAGGTCGTGGCGCAACACGCCGTTGACAAAAACGAGACAGGGTCCGTCGACCCCTGGAAGGACCCATCGACCGGAATCGATGGCACGCGCCGCGGCCTGTGCGTCGCCCGGCGCGAATTGACGAGCTCCCAAGGCGCGAAGGTTGGTGTATTTCCAGGACTCATGGCGCGTGCTGGGCAATTCCGATTCCACGTGACCGAGATCGCGCACCGATGGTGCCCGCAGCAGGGATTGCAGCATCTGGCTCATCTCACCCAGCCGCCATTTTTCGTTCACGCAACCAGCTATAGCCCTGTTCTTCCAGCTTCAGCGCGAGTGACTTGTCCCCGCTTTCCACAATGCGTCCATCCGCGAGTACATGCACGAAATCGGGAACGATGTAGTCGAGCATGCGCTGGTAGTGTGTGATCAGCAAAAAACACCGTTCGGGAGCGCGCATCAGATTGACACCATGCGCAACCAGCTTGAGCGCATCGATATCCAGACCTGAATCGGTTTCGTCAAGGATCGCGAGGCGCGGCTCCAGCAGCGCAAGCTGGAAGATTTCATTCCGCTTCTTCTCCCCGCCGGAAAATCCCTCGTTAACTGCGCGATGCAACAACTCGTCAGAAATGTGCAGAACACGCAATCGTTCGCGCACGAGCTTGAGGAATTGCATCGAATCCAGAGGATCTTCGCCTCGATACTTGCGCTGCGCATTCAGGGCTGCGCGCAGAAAGTAGGTATTGTTGACGCCGGGAATTTCAACGGGATACTGAAACGCGAGAAATACGCCTTCCGCAGCGCGCTGTTCCGGTTCGAGTTCAAGCAAATCCCGGCCGTAGTAGCTGACACTGCCGGCGGTCACTTCATAGCCTTCGCGGCCCGCAAGAATGTTGCCGAGCGTCGACTTGCCGGCACCGTTCGGCCCCATGATCGCGTGCACCTCACCAGGCCTGGCTTCCAGACTCAACCCCTTGAGGATTTCCTTGCCTGCGACACGCACGTGGAGGTTTTCAATTTTCAACATTTAAAGAATTCCGTAACGTTGACCCGACGATGGATTTCAATTCCACCCGAAAATTGCACGGGCGGCGCCGTGCGCGCCCTGCAAAATCATTTCAGCCAGCCACCTTCAAGCGTTGTCGCCATGACCCGGTACGCGCCGCCCGGCGCAAAACGCACCAGCGTAAAATCGCGACGAGATCGTCTGCAGCCCCGGAACGCCGCCGGACCCTGCGCGGCGACATGCAGCTACCCCACGGCG
>JBDTLV010000004.1:0-89552 GCA_039934615.1 Tahibacter sp. | reverse complement strand
GCGGGTGTAGTTCAATGGTAGAACTGCAGCTTCCCAAGCTGCTAGCGTGGGTTCGATTCCCATCACCCGCTCCAACCTGTTTTCGGCGATCACGTCGGTTGGAACCCGTCTGGGCGGTAGACTAGCTCTGCAAGCGCAGCAAGCTGATTGACGCGAAGCGTAGGGACCTTAGTCGGTGTTGGAGTCAGAGCGGTAGCGCCCGGATTCGCGTCGCTGCTCCAGCCTTGCGGTATCTCCGGCACATCAGACCATCGGCTGGGCAAGCCATCGAGCTGACCGTCAACCGTGCGAGACTCGCTCTGCCTCGAATCCAGTTGCTGCCACGCTGAATTTCGCCGTGTCGTGGACATGCCGCGAGCCCGGTTTGCGATTGCGCACCCTTCCACTTTTTCACGTTCCTGCCGAATGACGGTACGGGAGTAGCCATGAAACTCGCGATCCTGTCGCGCAACACCAAACTGTATTCGACCCGCCGGCTGGTCGAGGCAGCGCGCGCGCGCGGACACCGCGTCCGTGTCCTTGATCCGCTGCGTTGCTATATGCGTATCGCGCCTGGCCAATTCGACATTCACTATAAGGGCAAGCCCTTGGCCAATTATGACGCGGTCATTCCGCGCATTGGCGCGTCCATTACGTTTTACGGCACGGCGGTACTGCGTCAATTCGAGATGATGGGCGTGTATACACCGAACCGCTCGGACGCCATCCTGCGCGCGCGCGACAAGCTGCGATGTCTGCAGTTGCTCGCGCGGGAAGGTATCGGAATGCCCGATACGGTGTTCGGTGACAATCCCGACGATACGAGCGATCTCCTGCAATTGCTCGGCGATCCGCCGCACGTCATCAAACTGAATGAGGGGACCCAGGGGCAGGGGGTACTGCTCGCGGAAAAAACCTCCGCCTCGCAGGGCGTCATCGAGGCTTTCCGCGGCCTGTACGCGAATTTCCTGGTGCAGGAGTTCATTCGCGAGGCCAAGGGAGCCGATATACGCTGCTTCGTGATTGGCGGAAAGGTGGTCGCAGCGATGCGACGCCAGGCGCGCGACGGAGAGTTCCGCTCCAACCTGCATCGCGGTGGTAGTGCTACCGCAGTGCAGCTGTCAGCCGCAGAGCAGGAGATTGCGGTGATGGCTGCGCGTCACATGGGGTTAAATATTGCAGGTGTGGATTTGTTGCGATCACGCCGTGGTCCACTCCTCCTCGAAGTCAATTCTTCGCCCGGACTGGAAGGAATCGAAGCCGCCTCTTCGATCGATGTGGCGAGCGCAATCGTCGACTATATCGCCGCCGCCGCTGTGCGCCGCAAGACTGGACGAAAGAAGTAGTACGAAGATTGTCGTTGACAAACCCCAAAGCCCTGAATAGGATCTCGCCTTACTGGCTTGCATCTGATCTTTCTATTCGGGATCAAGGGCGTTCAAAAATGACAATGCTGCTACGACTCTCGCTGGCTGGCCTGATCGCGTTGGTTCCCGCTTTTGCTCAAGCGAAGGAAAAGCCGGCGGGAGCGCTGAACGTAGAAACCAAGATTCAGTTTGACGAGCAGGCGGCGGCTGTTCGCGCTCAGCTGGACGTTGGCGGGCGCTACGAATTCGTACTGCCTGCCGAGCGCAAGACGATCGAGCTGCGGCTTGAGCAGATGGAACTCCTGTTGTCCGCCGCGACCAATGCCGACGATCTCAAAGACAAGCAGAAAGTCGACCTCATGGTTGCGCAGGAAGAGATCAACGCGATCCTTACCAAGCGCGACGGAAAGCGCCTGATCTGTGAACAGGTGTCGCCAGTCGGTTCGCACCGCAAGATCCAGCAGTGCGGAACGTATGCAGATCGGGAGCGCGAGCGACGGGAGTCGCAGAAATATATGCGCGAAACAAACCGCCGGATGATCAGCAAGGGGGAGTGATCCGGCTTCTTCAGCAAACCTTTTTTGGCATATTCCTTGTATTAGGCGTCGGCACGCCGTGCGTCGCGTCGTATTTTGCGACCGTGAATCGCTGCCGATATTTTGGGAACAGCAACTCTTTTGGACCGTAAATGATGAATATTTCCAAGGTGATTCTGATAATCGGTGGTCTCGTGATGTCGTCGGCGGTGCTGTCGGCGCAACCCAAACTTGATCCTGCGTTGCAGGCGACCAGCAAGGAAAAATTCGACGACCAGGCTGCAGCGATTCGCGCCCAGATGAAGGCAGGTGGGCATTGGGAATTCGTTAGCGGTGATGAGCGCACCATCATCGAACGTCGCCTCGACGAAATTTCAAGTTTGCTGACCGGGACCGAATCGGCAGATGCCTTGCCGGCAGATCGAAAAGCCCGTCTCTTTTCGGCCCAGGAAGAGGTCAATGCTATTCTTACCAAGAAAGACGGGCGCCGGCTGATTTGTGAGAACGTTTCTGCCACCGGCTCGCACCGAAAAACGCAGCAATGCCAAACCTTCAGCCAGCGCGAGCGTGAGCGGCGCGAGTCTCAGAAGTTCATGACGGATCAATCGATGCGTCGCGATCCGCAGAAAGGCGGTTGAAGGAACATTTGCTGAGCCCATTTTCCGATAGTCAAGGGTTTCAGATGAAGAAGTTTGTAGAAATTGCATTTGTTGCATTGGTGCTGTGCATGTCGACGGCGGTCGTTGCTTCCCAGAAGCTTGATCCCGCGCTGCAGGCCGTCACCAAGGAAAAATTTGACGATCAGGCCGCAGCGATACGCCAGCAAATGAAGGCCGGTGGACATTGGGAGTTTGTCGACAACCTGGAGCGCACGTCGATCGAGCGACGCCTCGATGAGATTTCGACCTTGCTCGGCGACGTCGAATCGATCGATGGTTTGCCGGCGGACAAGAAGGCGAGATTGATTGCCGCCCAGGAAGAGGTCAACGCAATATTGACCAAGAAGGACGGGCGCCGTTTGGTTTGCGAGAATTCCGCGCCGACGGGTTCGCACCGGCTGCAGCAGCAATGTCAGACATTTGCGCAGCGCGAGCGGGATCGCAAAGAGTCTCAGAAATATCTGCGCGATCGGGCGACTCACAGGGACGGCACCTGAGAGAGTTTGGCTGCACCTCGCCAACGTCGATGGCTCGGCATCGACGTTGGTTTTTTCCGCCGGTGACTTGCTGACGGCGATTCGTTCAAGCATGATGTACGAAGTGATTCGTTGATGAGGTGCCATTCGTGACTATCCGGCGCGCTACCGATTTGCCGAAACCTACCGAAGCCGAACTGGCGATACTCGGCGTCCTATGGGACCGCGGGTATGGCACCGTGCGCGATGTGCACGAGGCGTTGTATCTGGATGACGGCGGTGGTTACACCACTGCGTTGAAGTTGCTCCAGGTCATGCACGGGAAGGGTCTCGTGGAGCGGGACGATTCGCAGCGTGCCCACGTATTTCGCGCCGCTGTGAGCAAAGAGCGCACGCAGAAACGTTTCCTGTCCGACATGGTTCAGCGAGTATTTGATGGCTCGGCTTCGCAGCTGGTACTGCATGCGCTCGGTACACAGCATTCAACGCGGGAAGAGCTGAAGGAGATTCGCGCGCTGCTCAATCGTCTGGACCGGGAGACGAAGTGATGGATGCCTGGCTGATCCAACTTGATGCCGCTATCCCGGTGATGGGCTGGGTGCTGGTGCATTTTCTTTGGCAGGGCGCGTTGATCGGATTGATCTACGGCAGCGTTCGTCGGGCACTCAAGCCCGGTCAAGCCCGCCACGCGCTTGCGCTGCTGGCGTTTCTTGCCTTGGCAGTGAGTCCGGTGATCACGACGTGGGTTCTGGCCGCCGCTGACCCGACTTCTGCCTCGGTGGTTGGAGCAAGTGCGCACCCGGCCATGACGTCTGTCGTGACAGCCGAAGGGACGTCAACTCTGATCCAGTGGGACTTGGTGCTGCCCTGGCTGGTCGCTTTGTGGGGCACGGGCGTCGCGTTGTTGACGGGGCGTGCCCTGCTGCATTGGCATCAGCTGAGCCGGATGATGCGGCGGGCCTCCGCCATGCCGGCCGCCTGGCAGGCGCGCTTCGCCGCCATTTGCGATCGGTTCGAGATCCGTCGAGCAGTGCGACTGCTGTGGTCCGAGGAAGTGCAAACCCCGACACTGATAGGCTGGATCAAACCGGTCATTTTGCTCCCGGCGGCAGTCGCAATGGGATTTCCCGTGGCGCAGATCGAGTTGATTCTGGCGCACGAACTGGGACACCTGCGGCGCTGGGATCATCTGGTCAATTTGCTCCAGGTGGTCGTCGAGACGATACTTTTCTACCATCCAGTGGTGCACTGGATCTCGCGCGATTTGCGCCATGAACGCGAAATCTGCTGCGACGAACTGGTGCTGGAGCGTGGCAACGGGACTGCGCGCGAATATATGCGCACGCTGGCGGATCTTGAGGAACTGCGTCTGCACGGTCACGGCACGTTGGCCCTGACTGCGACCGGCGGGATATTGCTGGAGCGTGTTCAGCACATCGCAGGAATACCGGTAGCCCCGCTCAATACTCGGGCGCCAACCAAACTGTTGCCTCTGCTGGTCGGCGGGATCGCTCTGCTTTGCATCGTCGCACTGCAGCAGTCGCGGAATGTACAAATTGCTTTGGTCGATTTGCTGTCGCCGCGTCAGATGCGCGCCTTGTTTGAGCCGATCCAGGGGGCCCGCGTCAGCGCGCTGCCAGGCATTTCGGATCTTGTTCTTGAGCGGGCAGCGCGACCGCAACCCTTCCGGTTGCCCAGCGAGGATGCCGTCGTCTCAGGTATCGGATCAGCCTCGACTGGATTGGCCCCCGCGGCCGCTTCGGTTCTGGCCAACGTCGTCACCCCGGCAGAATTGGCCGCCACACCGAACTTGCTACCCCGCGAAACCGTTGAAGCCCCAGCCCCCCCGACACCGGGCGCGGTGTCAGTCGATGCGAAGGTGACGCCTTTGGATCTCGCTGCGACCATTCAGCACTCGGCGGAACCGGTAGTTCTGCGCAGCGTCCAGCCAGTCTATCCGCAGGGCGAGTTGGAACGCGGTGCGGAAGGCAAGGCACAGCTCTCGTTTACTCTCGATTCCAACGGTAGCGTTCACGACATCGAAGTTGTAACTCCACGGCCGACCAACGCTTTTGACATTGCAGCGATGAACGCATTGCGCCGTTGGCGGTTTGATCCGGCCAGCATCGCGGGCGCTGGTATCCGATACAACCGGACCTTTGTATTCGCCCTGGGTGGTTCGCATCGCCTTCGTGACGGTGCAGCCGAAGAGGTCTCGGCGGGGATCGAATGCCGCCTCGTGACGGGAACCCGCATCTGCCGCCGCGCCGGAGAAGCATCGGAACCCGCCTTGTCGTCTCGATAAACCGCCCACTTGCGTAATCGTGCGCTGGTTAACAATTCCCTCAATGTCGTTTAACAGCGATTTAAGCCCTCGCTGCCTAGTATTGCCTCCACTGTATCCCTGCTAACACTCCTAGGTCAGGTCAGGTGCCGAGCAGATTACGGTAAATCGGGGCAGTAGCTTTTTGGCCCAAGCGAGGTGTGTTCCCCCAATGGCACCTCCTTGGGCCATTTTCTTTGTGGCGCCTCGGCGCTCGCGCACGGAACTTTCGGGACGTTGACGACGTCCAGCGCCCATCCCCCACGAAACGGAGTTCGCTTAAGCTACCCCTCATGCGCGTCCTGGTAATTGAAGATAACCGCGACATTGCCGCCAACATTGGCGACTTTCTCGAAGACAAGGGCCACGTGGTCGATTTCGCCGGCGACGGCGTGACGGGCCTCCACTTGGCTGTGGTCAACGATTTCGATGCCATCGTGCTCGATCTCACCTTGCCGGGTATGGATGGCCTGGAGGTGTGTAAGAAATTGCGGCAGGAGGCGCGCAAACAGACACCGGTATTGATGCTCACGGCGCGCGATGCGCTGGATCACAAGTTGTCCGGCTTCGAATCAGGGGCCGATGACTACATGACGAAGCCCTTTGCCTTGCAGGAGCTCGAAGCGCGCCTTGCGGTGCTGGCTCGCCGAGGCAAGGGACCCCAGAGCCGGATTCTGCAGGTTGCGGATCTGAGCTTCAACTTGGACACGCTGACCGTTGCGCGCGCGGGAAAACAAGTTCAACTTAATCCTATCGGATTGAAATTGCTGCAGTTCCTGATGGAAGCCAGCCCGTCCGTTGTGACCCGCCAGGATCTCGAACACCGTGTATGGGGCGAAGAACTTCCCGACAGTGATTCTCTGCGAGTGCATATCCACGGGCTACGTGCGGCGCTGGACAAGCCATTCGACAAGCCGCTGATTCAGACTCGTCACGGTATCGGCTATCGCATGGTCGACCCTGATGCTGCCGTGAACTGATCCGGCACTTCGACGGCCCATCCTTTCATGCGCTATCGCCGTCGCCTACGCAGTCGCATCGTCATTTCATTCGGGCTGTTCGGCATGACGCTGACAGCTTTGTTCGCGTTGGCTGTGATTGGTTTGCGTGGCAAACTTGAAGATCAGTTGATCAATACTTCACTGCAGGATGGGGTCAACAAGTTTCTTGATTTCAAGCGCGAGCATCCCGAAGAAGGCGCTCAGTTTCCGTTTTCGCCAGTCACCGCTCTGATCGTCAGCGAGCGTAAATTTGCCAATGTCCCTTTTGCATGGCAGAAGTACGGCACCGGGGTATACGACATCCGCGAAGCCGACGAGCGCGGACGCGAGCGTCCGTACAAGTTGGCGGTGCGCAAAGAGTCCGATCTTTGGGCTTTCTATCGCTATGACGTTGCCAAGGAAGAGCTCGGCGAGCGCCAGCTGATCGCGGCACTGGTCGCTGCCGTTGTTGCGTTTTCCGTGTTGGCATTCATTCTTGGCTTTTGGTCGGCGCGGCGGGTGATGCGTCCTGTCGCCGATCTTGCCGAGCGCCTGCACGCATTCCGCAGCGGTGGATCCGCCGATGACCTCGCACCTCACTTTGCCAATGATGAAGTTGGCGAACTCGCCGCCGCCCTCGATGACTATCGCGCGCGTCTGACCGAGATGGTTGAGCGGGATCGTGAGTTCAACGCCGACGTCAGCCACGAACTGCGCACGCCGCTTGCTGTTATCGCAACGACGACCGAGCTATTGCTCGGCGGCCCGAACCTTACCGAAAAGCTCCGCGACCGATTGAAGCGCATCGAACGTGCCTCGCGCCAGTCCGCCGAATTGACGGATGCGTTGTTGTTGCTTTCGCGTCGGCAGAGGGAGGCGCCGAGCGACGGCGAAACCACGGACGTCGGCAAGATCGCGGCTCAGGTCATCGAAAACAACAGGACCCACCTGGCCAGCAAGCCGGTCGAGGTTTCTCTGGTGACTGAAGATCTGCTCGAGGTGGTCGCGCCTTCTTCGGTGGTCGCGGTCGCCTTGACGAATCTGATCGGCAACGCGTTCAAATACACAGCGCAAGGCCAGGTTATCGTTCGAGTGGGCGAGGGCAAGGTGGTGGTCGAAGACTCTGGCCCGGGAATCCGCGAAGAGGACGCGGAACTGCTATTTCAGCGCGGTTACCGCGGCACAGGCGCTACCGGCAAGGGCGCGGGCCTGGGGCTGGCCATCGTGCGGCGTTTGTGCGAACTATACGACTGGAAAGTTTCTCTCCGCCCCCGCCCCCAGGGCGGCGCCGCCGCAACCCTGGATTTTCGCTTGCGCCGCTGATTGGCGGCGCCAAAATGGGCTCGGTTTCAGCGTGGTTCCAGCCAGCCGTATCGATCGGCCGTCGTTCCGTCGAACAGGCCGAAGAACAAACGCTGGATCTGGCCCGTGATCGGACCCGGTTTGCCGTTGCCAACAGGCTTGCCGTCAACGGATCGGATCGGCGTGATTTCGGCCGCGGTCCCGCACATGAACAACTCGTCGCACAAGTACAGATATTCTCGCGGCATATCGCGCTCGATGACTGTCAATCCAGCGTCACGGGCGAGCTGCATGATGGAGTGCCGGGTAATTCCGTTGAGGATCGCCGCGCTGGCGGGAGTCGTGTGCAGCGCCCCTTCAAACACCAGAAACAGGTTTTCGCCAGCTCCTTCGCTAAGCAGCCCCGTTGACGCCAGCGCAATTCCTTCGCCGAAACCCAGGCGCCGTGCTTCGCGTGCAATTAGCTGACCGGAAAGATAATTTCCCCCGGCCTTCGCGCCGGCGGGAATGGTATTGGGAGCAAAACGCTGCCAGCTTGAGACGCAGGCGTCAATGCCGGCTTCCAGCACACCCGCGCCCAAGTAGGGGCCCATTTCCCATGCCGCCACGGCAACATCGGTCGGCGTTTCGGCAGAAAGGCCAAATCCGCCGAGGCCGCGATAGGCGACGGGACGCAAATACGCTTTACCCAAATTGTTGGCCTGCAGGACTTCGCGACAGGCGGCGTTGATGTCATCCAGCGAGTAAGGCATTGCCATGTCGTAGATCTTGGCTGACATGAACAGGCGCTTGTTGTGGTCGGTCAGCCGAAAAATCTTCGGTCCCGTGGGTGTCTCATAGCTACGAATGCCTTCGAAAACCGAGGATCCATAGTGCAATGCGTGAGACATGACATGCGTCGTCGCTTCAGCCCAGGGTTTGATGCGACCGTTGTGCCAGATCAGATCGGGGTATTGCATGGCCATGCTGAGCATCCTGCGGGGCGAAGGTCGGCAAGCCTACCGGGGGGGCGAGCCTTTGCCTAGCGGCGCATATCATCGAAGCGTGACCGGTATGATTCGGCCTCGCAAAACAATTTCTGGGACCTGGTTGGCCCCGAGACAATTATTTGCGAAGTGTTAGGATAGCGATATGTCACATTGAAAAAAATGGTGTGGCCGCATGAGGGGGAAGGCACTGGCGACTGGGAGTCGCGCTGGCCTGATTGAATGCCCATGGTGCTGCAGGAATTTCTGTCCGGCGTTTGCGCGTCGGCTGTCTGGCTATTAGGGGATGGGGCAATGCGTATACGGAATGCGACCTGGGCGGTCATTGCTTTGGCGTTTGCACTGTTGACCGCGACCGCGGCAAGTGCGCAAACCTATACTTACTCAATCTATGTCGATGGCGACGTCAATTCGGCAACCGGATGCAACGTCCCGGCTATGGCCGGCGCCGACGTGCAGCTGCAGGCAGACGTTACCGGCGGATTGAGTCCCCAGGTTGTCGCGGTGCGCCGCTCCACCTGCTCGGGTGGAAGCTTCCCCGTTGGAACCGCTATCGGCGGCGGCTACCCGGTCGGCTTGAACAACGGCACCGCAGGCGCCGACGTGATCGAACTCGCCGACGCGCTTGCCTCATTGCACCTCGGTGGACGCGCGGGATTGCGGCTGTCCGTTGTCGCGCAGAGCGCAACCGGTACCGACGATTTGACCACGGGTCCGGGCGGCGGACCGATCATATTTGGTCTTCCCGCGATTGCCGTTCCGTTCCTCACGTGGCCGTTGCTGTTGCTCATGCTCGGTGCGCTGGCCTTTGTTGGCGCGCGGCGCGCGAAACGCGTAGCGGCCTGGCGGGTGATCGCGCTTTTCATGGCCGCTTGCGGAATCGCCATCGCAGCCAATTTTGTGACCGACGGTCAAGTCGCCGATTGGGCTGGAACCCCTCCGCTGGCAACCGATCCCGCGGGTGACGCCACCAGCGGCGAAAGCGCGATCGATATCACTGCGTTTTTTGCTGCGCTGGAAAACGACCGCGTATTTTTTCGGATCGACGTCCGCGATCTGCAGAACAATCCTCCCGTGGTCAACAATGCCAGCGTAACCACGTTGGAAGACCAGCCGCTCGTCGTCTCGCTGACGGGTTCGGATGTGGAAGGCGATACAATTACATTTTCTGTAGCGACGACGCCAACGCTTGGCACCGTCGGCGCGGTCACGCCTACCGGCACGACCAGTGCCAATGTGACCTACACGCCGAACGCCAACGCGAACGGCAGCGACAGTTTCACGTTTATCGGCAACGACGGGCAGGGTTCTTCTGCGCCGGGAACCATTGCAATAACGATCACCCCGGTCAACGACGCGCCACTGTTCACCGCAGGTCCCAGTCAAGCAGTTGCCGAGAGTGCCGGTGCACAAAGTATCGCGGGCTGGGCGACGGGTATCGCAGCGGGTCCGGCGGACGAAGCCGCCCAAACGGTGAGTTTCACCACCACGGTGACCGGGACGACCGGAAATCTCGCGTTCACCACAGCTCCTGCCGTTTCGTCCACGGGCACCTTGACGTTCACCGCGACCAATGCGACGTCGGGCATCGCCACCGTCAGCGTGGTGGCGACCGACAATGGCGGCACGGCCAACGGAGGTATCGATACCTCCGTAGCGCAGACCTTCTCGATCAACGTCAACGCAATCAACCACGCCCCAAGCTTCACAGCGGGCGTAGCACAAACCGTGCTCGAAGATGCGGGCGCGCAAACCGTCAACGGCTGGGCGACCGCGATCAATGATGGCGACGGCAACACGCAGACTCTGAATTTCCAGATTGTCAGCAATTCCAATCCGACACTTTTCTCGTCCGCCCCCACGATTTCGCCGACGGGTATTCTGACCTACACGCCTGCGCCGAACGCGAACGGCACGGCGAGCATCGGCGTAGCTTTGCACGACAACGGTGGCACTGCATTTGGTGGTTCCGACACCTCTGCTCCCCAAACGCTCAGCATTACGGTTACCGCTGTGAATGACGCGCCTTCATTCACGGTTGGTCCGAATCAATCCGTCTTCGAAAACGCAGGTGCCCAAACCGTCAATCCCTGGGCCACCGCGATTTCGCCGGGGCCGACCGATGAGTCTGCCCAGACCATTGCCTTTGCCGTGACCAACAATAGCAATCCTGCACTTTTCGGCACGGCGCCGGCGATTGCGCCGAACGGCGCGTTGACCTATACCCCGGCACCAAACGTCAACGGAACGGCGACTATCACATTGGTCGCAAACGATTCGGGCGGCACGGCCAATGGTGGCATCAACGCTTCGACCGCGCAGACGTTCACGATTACCGTCGCGGGCATCAATCATGTGCCGGTATTCACCATTTCTCCGACGCAGACGTCGCTCGAGGATGCCGGTGCGCAATCCGCGGTGGCCTTCGCTACGGGTATCAGTGACGGGGACGGCAATACGCAGACCCTGACATTCCAGGTCACCGCAAATTCCAATCCTGCACTTTTCTCTGTCGCGCCTGCCATTTCGGCGGCTGGCGTATTGACATTTACTTCGGCGCCCAATCTCAACGGTGTGGCGACGATCAGTGTCGTGTTGAAAGACAATGGTGGAACGGCAAATGGCGGCGTCGACACCAGTGCCCCGCAGTCTTTCACGATCACCGTCACTGCGGTCAATGACGTACCGTCGTTCACCGGCGGAACTTCCGCATCCGTGCTGGAGAGCTCCGGTCCTCAGACTTTTACCAATTTCAACACGGCGATTTCGCGCGGGCCGGCCGATGAGTCGGGTCAGACACTGAGTTTTGCAGTTGCCGTGGGTGCGACCACAGGAAGTCTCGCGTTCTCCGCAGCACCGGCGATTTCTTCGACCGGCACACTGACGTTCACGGCGCAAAACGGCACGTTCGGAACCGCGTCCGTCAGTGCCACATTGAGTGACAACGGTGGAACGGCCAACGGCGGCGTGGACACGTCGGCAGCCCAGGTGTTCACGATCACCGTCAACAATGTGAATGACCCGCCGGTGTTCACCGTTGGTCCCCCACAGACCGTGTTGGAAGACGCCGGCCCGCAGACCGTTAATGCCTTCCTTACGGGAATCGCCGACGGCGACGACGGCTCACAGACCATCACCTTCAGCGTCAGCGGCAATACCAATCCCGCCTTGTTCAGCGCAGGCCCGGCCATCTCGGCCGCCGGAGTGCTGACCTATACAACCGCGGCGAATGCGAACGGTACGGCCACGATCAATATCACGGCTCAGGACAATGGTGGAACGGCCAATGGCGGCGTCGACACCAGTGCCCCGCAGTCTTTCACGCTCACCGTCACCGCGGTCAATGACGTACCGTCGTTCACCAGCGGGACTTCGGCATCGGTGCTGGAGAGTTCCGGTCCGCACACTTTTGCCAATTTCAACACGACGATTTCACCTGGGCCCGCCGATGAGTCGGGTCAGACACTCAGTTTTGCAGTTGCGGTGGGTGCCACCACAGGAAGTCTCGCGTTCTCCGCAGCACCGGCGATTTCTTCGACCGGCACACTGACGTTCACGGCGCAAAACGGCACGTTCGGAACCGCGTCCGTCAGTGCCACATTGAGTGACAACGGTGGAACGGCCAACGGCGGCGTGGACACGTCGGCAGCCCAGGTGTTCACGATCACCGTCAACAATGTGAATGACCCGCCGGTGTTCACCGTTGGTCCCCCACAGACCGTGTTGGAAGACGCCGGCCCGCAGACCGTTAATGCCTTCCTTACGGGAATCGCCGACGGCGACGACGGCTCACAGACCATCACCTTCAGCGTCAGCGGCAATACCAATCCCGCCTTGTTCAGCGCAGGCCCGGCCATCTCGGCCGCCGGAGTGCTGACCTATACAACCGCGGCGAATGCGAACGGTACGGCCACGATCAATATCACGGCTCAGGACAATGGTGGAACGGCCAATGGCGGCGTCGACACGTCCGCGCCGCAAGCGTTTTCGATTACCGTCACGGCGGTGAACGATGCGCCTGGCTTCACAGCCGGAACAAATCCAGTCGTACCGGAAGATTCAGGTCCTGCCAGCATCACCAGTTGGGCGACGGCAATCGTGGCTGGCCCGCCGGACGAATCCGCACAAACCCTGGCATTCACCGCGAACGTTACGGCGGGCGCAGCGTTGTTTGCCACGCCGCCAGCGATTTCGCCGACCGGCACTCTGACCTTTACGCCGGCGGCGAACGCCAGTGGCGTCGCGACCGTCAGCGTTACCCTGCAAGACAATGGTGGCGTCGCAAACGCTGGCGTCGATACGTCACCTGTGCAGGTTCTGACCATTACCATTTCTTCGGTCGACGATGCCCCGGTCGCCGTTGCTGACGCGGCGACGGTTGCCGAGGACTCCGGTGCGAATGCGGTCAATGTGTTGGCCAATGACACCGATATCGACGGCGGTCCCAAGTCAATTGGCAGCGTGACCCAACCGGCAAACGGCGTCGTGGTGATCACGGGTGGCGGCACCGGTCTGACCTATGCCCCCAATGCAAATTATTGCAATACGCCCCCTGGTACAACACTGGATACGTTTACTTATACCCTCACGCCGGGCGGCAGCTCGACGACGGTGACGATGTCGGTAACCTGCGTTGACGACGCGCCCATCGCGGTCAACGATGCTGCGACAGTTGCCGAAGACTCCGGCGCCAGCGCAGTCAATGTGCTGGTCAACGACACTGACGTGGATGGTGGACCCAAGTCGATCATTTCGGTCACTCAACCGGCCAACGGCGTCGTCGTGATTACGGGCGGCGGCACAGGCTTGACCTACGCGCCGAACGCCAACTATTGCAATACGCCACCGGGAACCGCGCTGGACACGTTCACCTACACGCTCACTCCGGGTGGGTCGAGCGCGACGGTCAGCATGAGCGTTACCTGTGTCAACGACGCTCCGGTCAACTCCGTGCCAGGCGTGCAAACTCTCGGTATTGGTAGCACCCGCACGTTCAATGCGGCAAACGCCAATCTGATCAGCACAGCCGATATCGATGCCGTCGCCGGAACGATCAATCTCCTGGTTGCCGTGCCGACCCCGGCGGATGGCTCGATCAATCTGGCCAACACGGGCGGACTGCTGAGCATTACCGGTCAAGGCACGAACTCGGTCAGCGCAACCGGTACTCTGGCGGCGATCAATGCGTCGCTCGACGGGATGACCTACACCGCACCGGGCGTCGTGCCCACGCCAAATCCCGTGCTGTTGGGGGTGACGGTCAACGACAACGGCAACACCGGAACCGGTGGTCCGCTGTCGGATACGGACATCATCCCGATTGCGATAGACAATGCGCCGTTCGTGACTTCCAGTACGCCCGCCAACGCGAGTGTACAAGCGAACAATGTTGCTATTTCCGTCAATTTCAGCGAATCGGTCAACGCAACTGCTGGCAGCGTAACGCTGACTTGCGGTGGGCCAAACCTCATTACTGGCGGAACAGCAGGTGCCGGCGTTATCACGCTGACGCCGACGCATTCGGTGCTGCCGAACGGAGCGAGCTGCACCTTGACGGTGCTGGCCGCCAATGTGACGGACGTCGACGCAATCGATCCGCCGGACAACATGGCCGCAAATTACGTGGCGAACTTCACCGTTGACGCTGCGCCAGCAGTCACGACAACAGTTCCCGCCAATGCAGCGGTTGCAGCGAACAACACGACGATCACCCTGAACTTCACCGAGCCGGTCAACCTCACGGCCACGGCATTTACGCTCAACTGCGGAGCTGCCGTTACTGTTACTGGATTGCCCGCCAGCAACGTGAGCAGCGTAGTGTTGACGCCGACAACCGCATTGCCAGACGGTGCAACGTGCAACGCGACCGTCGTCGCTGCACAAGTCAGCGATGCCGATGCGATCGACCCGCCGGACAACATGGCGGCGAACTTCACTTTCAGCTTCACAACGGATGCTGCCCCCACCGTCACGGCGTTTACGCCGGCGAATGGCAGCGTGACCAACACCGGGCCCACGCTCAACGTGACGTTCAGCGAGAATGTCGATCTCACGGCGGGAGCGTTCACGTTGTTGTGCAACGCGACTCCCGTCGCGTTCTCCAGCGTCCCGGCGTTGCCCGCAGCGGGCACGACAACCTTGGCCGTGACACCTCTTGCACCGTTGGCTGCGGGAGCGTCCTGCATTGCGACCGTCGTGGCGGCTCAGGTCAGCGACAGCGATGCGATCGATCCGCCGCAGAATCTCGCCGCGGATGTCACGCGCAGCTTCACCGTCGATTCGGCGCCGACCGTGCTCAGCACCGCGCCGTCCAACGGCGCGACCAACGTCGTACCGAGCTCAAGCATTACGGTCACCTTCAGTGAGCCAGTCAATTTCGACACGACCGCGAACGCCGCGAACACGAGCTTCGATCTGGAATGCCCGAGCGGAACCCCAGCGAACTTCGTTGTCGTGACGGCCAGCCCCGCCACCGTCGTCGTGCTCAATCCGGATGACAACGCCGTCGCGGGCCAGACCTGCGTGCTGACTATTCTCTCGGCCGGCATTACGGACAGCGATGCCCTCGATCCGCCGAACAATATGCCGGCGAATTTCGTCGCGAGTATCGGCTTCGGGTCGCTGGCGAATGACGACGCCTACAACGTGACCCCGCACCTGACCCTGTCGAGCGCGGCCGGTGCCGCGGAACTCGATGCCAACGACGTACTCGGTGCCGGTGTGATCACGAGCTTTGGATTCGGCGCATGTACGGGCACCGCAGCGGGTAGCCAGCTCGATGCTGGCGCCGCGAACGGTCGACTGACCATCACCGCATCGGGCGCGTTCTCCTACGAACCGCCGGCAAGTGTTGCAAATACCACAAAGACCTTCTGCTACACCGTGACTGGCGGCGATACGGCGAATATCGTCTTCACGCTGCAGAACAACGAGCTGGTCTGGTTCGTCGACGCCGCGGCAGCGGCCGGCGGTGTGGGCAATCAGGCGCGACCGTTCCAGACGCTGGCCGCAGCCGCTGCGGTGGATACCACCAACGATACGATTTACGTCGCGTCCAATGGCAGCAACTACACCGCAGGTATCACTCTCGAAGCGGGTGAGCGTCTGATCGGCGATGGGTCCGGCAGCACTCTCGCTGCGATTTCCGGCGTAACGCCGGTGGCCGCCTCAAGTTTCCCGGCGTTCAGCGGAACCGCTCCTACCTTCACCTGCGCAGCAGATTGCGTCACGCTGGCTGGCGCCGGAGTGGGGAATAACACGCTGCGCGGATTCACGGTTGCCAATTCGGCTACCGACGTTGCCGGAACGAATTTCGGCACCTTGACCGTCGCGGAAGTGACCTTGAACGGCACCGGACGTACGCTCAATCTGGATACCGGCGTGCTGGCCGGAAACCTCCTTTCAGCGACGTCGACCTCAAGCGCCACGCAGGGCATGTTGCTGCAATCCGTGAGCGGCAACTTGAATCTGGGCAACACCACGATCGCCGCATCGGCGCTGCAGGGCATTCTGATCAGTGCCACCACTGCCAATCTGAACTTCGGCACGACGACAGTCAGCGCGGGTACGGATGGCATTTCCGTGCAGAACGGCACGTCGGGTACCCGGACCTTCGTCTCCGCGGATATCACAACGACGGCGGGTATCGGTCTGCTGTTGAATGGAGCCGGCAACCTGACCATCATTAGCGGCATCATCAACACGACGAACCGCGCGGCCATCGACGCAACCGGTGCGAACGCGTTGAACGTCGCCCTGACATCCGCTACGTCGACGAACAGCACGGGCAAGGGCATCAACCTTGACGGAGCGACGACGGGATCGCTGGTCATCAATGGCGGCAGCATTTCCGGCAGCACGAATGAAGCCTTCGATCTGAACCTGGGATCGGCAGCGATCACCTACGCCGGCACGATCAGCAAGACCTCTGCCGGTCGCCTCGTCGAAGTCACGAATCGCACAGCAGGAACCGTGCT
This sequence comes from Tahibacter sp., assembly GCA_039934615.1. Classification (GTDB taxonomy): domain Bacteria; phylum Pseudomonadota; class Gammaproteobacteria; order Xanthomonadales; family Rhodanobacteraceae; genus Tahibacter. The sequence goes on along the minus strand of JBDTLV010000004.1, from coordinate 72,968 downwards.
GCTGTCTGGCAACTTGAGCAGTACGGGTACAAGTACCGGTATCAATATCGGTACAAATACCGGCGGAACGATCAACTTCACCGGGTCGACCAAGACGCTGACCACCGGCGCGAGCAACGCCGTGACCCTGGCAACCAACGGCGGAACGTCGATCAACTTCACCGGCGGTGGACTGGTGATCAATACCACCAGTGGCCAGGGCTTTGCTGCGACGGGCGGAGCAACCGGGGTTACCGTGCAAGGCACCGGCAATACCATTGTGTCGACGACCGGCATTGCGCTGAATTTCGTCAGCACAACGATTGGAGCCGTTGGTGCGGCGCCGGACAGCGGCCTGCGCTTCCAGAGTATTTCCGCGGGTACTGGGGCCAGTGGCCCGACTAATGGAATCGTGCTGAACACGACAGGTGCACTGGGTGCCTTGACGGTTACCGGTACCGGCGTGACGGCCGGATCCGGCGGCACCATCCAGCGCACGGCTTCGAACGGCGTGTTGGCGATCAGCACCAACAACCTCACGTTGAGCAACATGAATTTGCCCAACAACGCGCAGTCGCAAACCGTGCCGGGAAGCTCGACATCGTGCGGCGGCGATTTGCGCGCGGGGAACAATCTCAGCTGTGTCGCTGCGCTGAACCTGCAGACGGTATCGAACGCGACGCTGACCAACATGAGCGTCACAGGTAGCGGCCAGGTGGGCATCAACGGCAATGGCGTTTCGGCGCTCGTAATCAGTGGATCGACGATTACCGGCAACGGCAATGAGGGGTTCGAAAATGGTCTGACCCTGCAGAACCTGTCGGGTACCAGTTCCATCACGAATACGATCATCCGCGACAATGCGGCACGCCAGTTGCACGTGGGCAATATCGTGAATTCGTCATTGACGCTGACGATAACCGGTACGAGAACGAACAACGCCTATCCGACGCAGGACACGAGCACCACGATGATCGGCAACACGGCGCCATCCGGAGCGAACACGCAGCAGGGCATCCTGTTCGAGTCGTTTGGTGCAGCCGCAGTCAACATGGCCTTGAACCTCAATGGCGTGGTGTTGAACAACAACTTCCCCGCGAATGCCGTCGACATCCAGACGCTGACGGGTGGAACCCTCGGCGGGACCACACAGAACACGTCATTCGACGTGAACGCAGGTGGCGTTATCCTGTCGATGCAGAACGCCGCTGGCGGCACTTACGATGTGACGAGCAACGAGTTCAACCGGACCAATCTGCAGAGCATCCTGTATGCGGCGGCAAATCCGACGAGCGGAACGCTGCAAGGAACGATCAGTGGCAACACGATCGGCACCGCAGGCCAATCGGGCTCGGCATGCCAGCCGACGACTGGATCAAACTGCCACGGCATCGATATCAACTTCATCGGCGGCAGCGGACGGATTGCCACGCGCGTGCAGAACAACGTTGTTCAGCAGTTTGATGGCGCCGCCTTGAGTGTCCGCGGCAATGGCGCCGGCGTGCTTGATCTGAACGCAGTGTCGAACACCTTCCAGAACCCGCTGGGGTTGATCGCGCACGGTATCGAAACCAGTATCGGAACGACGGCCGGTGCAAACGTTCTCGGATGCCTGAACCTCAACAGCAATACGATTACCGGTACCTATGAGGATCCGGGTGTCGGTACACAATTTGGCATTGTCACCAATGTGCGATTCAATGCCACGCACAAGTTGCCGGGTTACGCCGGAGCTGCAAATGTTCCCGCAAGCGCAGCAACGTTTATTTCGACCAGCAATCCGGGCGCAGGCGCGAAAGTGTTCTCGCAGTATTCGGCGCCTGCTCCGGGCTACACCGGAGGCGGGGCCTGTACGACGCCGTGATATCGCAAAAGTAACGAGGTTCGGTCGCGCAGTGCGCGCGACCGGGCCATTGCAAGACCACCAGGAGGTAGTCCGATGTCAACTCCGTTCATCGCTGAAATCAAAATCATCGCGTGGAACTACCCGCCCAAGGGATGGGCGTTCTGCAACGGTCAGTTGCTGCCGATCAATCAGAATCAGGCGCTGTTTTCGTTGCTTGGGACCACCTACGGTGGCGATGGTCGGACCAACTTCGCGCTGCCGGACTTCCGCGGCCGAGCGCCGGTGCATGTCGGTCAGGGCATCGTTCTCGGCCAAAGAGCCGGCGAAGAGTTCCACACGTTGAACACCGGCGAAATGCCCGCGCACAACCATCAGCCGAGCGCCTCCATTACCGCAGCGGACCAAGCCACCCTGGTCACTCCACCCGGCAATACGCCCAATATTCTTGCCTCTGTCATTGGTAATCAGTATGCGCCGTTGACCGCGTTGACCACGCTGATTCCCGACACGATCAGCAATATCGGCGGCAGTCAGCCGCACGAGAACCGGCAGCCCTATCTGGTGCTGAATTTTGTGATTGCCCTGCAGGGCATCTTCCCGTCGCAGAACTAAGGAGCGTCACCATGGGCGAGCCATTTGTCGGTGAAATTCGCATGTTTGGCGGCAACTTCCCTCCATCAGGCTGGGCGTTCTGCCAGGGGCAGTTGATGCCCATTTCCCAGAATGACACGTTGTTCACCTTGATCGGCACCACGTACGGTGGTGACGGTCAGGAAACTTTCGGAATACCCGATCTGCAGGGGCGCGTGCCGATTCACGCGGGGCAGGGGCCTGGAATAAGTCAGAATTATCAAATTGGAGAAAAGTCGGGTGTGGAATCGGTGACGCTGAATACGCAGCAGATGCCGATCCACAATCACGCCTTTGTGGTGAGCACTTCGGTATCAAACTCGGGTTCGCCGACGAATCAGACGTTGGCGCAATCAACGCAGCGAGCAGCCTATTTTGAAGCGACCACGACGACGAATCTGGCACCCAGTTCGCTCGGTCCCGCGGGCGGCAGTCAGCCTCATGACAACATGATGCCGTTTCTGACGCTCAGCTTCATCATTTCCCTGTTTGGCGTTTTCCCCAGCCAAAACTAATCGGAGTTCGCCATGTCAGATCCTTTTGTCGCAGAAATTCGGATGTTCGCAGGCAACTTCGCACCACGCGGCTGGGCGCTTTGCGATGGCCAGCTGTTGCCGATTTCGCAGAACACTGCGTTATTTTCCCTGCTCGGTACCACGTACGGCGGTGACGGAAAATCCACATTTGCATTGCCGGATCTGCAGGGTTCCACACCCATTGGCCAGGGACAAGGCGGGGGATTGAGCGACCGGTTTCTCGGCGAGAGCAGTGGCACGCCCACCGTCACGCTGCTCTCAACCGAGATGCCAATTCACTCGCACAATCTGCGCGGCAACTTCAACCCCGCCGACGTCAATGATCCATCGCCGGCTCGCGCGATGGCTCGATCCGGCACCGGCTTTCTGTATCAGTCGAACTCGACGGCGAATCTCACGCCGATGAATCAGCAGGCCGTCTCGATCATGGGCAGTTCGTCTCCGCACAACAACATGCAGCCCTACCTGACCGTGACGTTCATCCTCGCGATGCAGGGAGTTTTCCCCGCACGTCCATGACAACTATCGATCCGTGCGGCGGGGAAGTCTGCCGCACGGACGATGCAGACCACTTGCGATGAACAGTCCCGATTCGCTGTCAGCCATACGACTGAGGCCCTGTGTCGAGGCCGACGTACCTTTCCTGCGACAGGTCTATGCCGCATCGCGCGAGGATGAAATGCGCCTTGTGCCCTGGACCGATGAGCAAAAGTCCACGTTTCTCAATATGCAATTCGATGCGCAGAAGGCGCATTACGAAAGCTACTATCCGGGCTGCGAATACTTTGTCGTCGAAATGGAAGGATGCTCGATCGGTCGCTTGTACATTGACCGAGGCGAAGACATTCGAATCACCGACATTGCCCTGATGCCGGAATTTCGCGGTCGCGGCATTGGTCGTGGGCTGCTGCAGCAAATTCTCGATGAAGGCCGGGCATCTGGCAGGATCGTTTCGATCTATGTCGAGCATTTCAATCCCGCGCGACACCTGTATGACCGTCTCGGATTTCGCCACGCGGACACCAACGGTGTCTACCACTACATGGAATGGAGTGCCGAAGCGCCGCCTAAGTGAATACGGCTTCGTATTCGGTCGCTTCCGCATCCTGTCCGATCGGAACGATGAATACCTGACCGAGCTTGGCGTCCGGATTCTGGAAATCGTACATTCCCTGCTCAATGAGTTCGGTTGGCGGACCGAGAAAATAAATCGAAAATGGTTCGCGCTTAGGCTGGCGTTCACCGCGTGTCGGTCGACGTTGACGACGTTCGAAAGGTAGCACCGCGTCGACGACAAGACGGGTTTGGCCGCCATCAGGCAGCATGATGTCAAAATGCTTGCCTTCAAGAGCCTTTGCGCTTTCGAGTGTCAGCTGGTCGAGTTCCATCAATGTACTCCGAGAATTCTCACGCGATTTTCGCACAGGTAGAAGGGAATGCAGACATCGAGGAAAGCACATGGGAAATATACCGACCCTCGGCAGGCCGGGACGGAGCTTGCTGACGCCCTGAGCGGGTATCGCGGAAACCCAGCCACTGTGGTCCTCGCGATTGTCCGTGGCGGAGTGCCCGTGGCTCTGGAAGTTGCACAGCAGCTCGCGCTTCCGATTGATACCGTTGTCTTGCGCGCGTTGTTCCACTGGCCGGACTCCAGTGTCGTGCGTGTCGTGCGCGTCGCAGGCAGGCTGGCGCAGGCTGAGCTGCTTGCCTTCGGTATGCCGGCGACGGATTCAGTAGAATATTCTTTTGTGGAAGACGCAATGAATGCACTTTCGCAACGGGAGCTAGAGTGTCGGGGCCTGCGCGCGCCCAGGAATCTCGATGGCCAGACGGTGATACTGGTCGATAATGGAATGCGCACTGGTGGCACGATGCAGGCCTCCATCGCCGCGGCACGCGAATTGGGGGCAGCGAAGGTTGTCGCTGCGACTCCAGTGGCAGCTTCGCAGACGAAAGAACGCATCGAGGCACTGGCAGACGAGACGGTATGCCTGCAGTGTCCTGAACCCTTTATCCACGTCGGAATGTGGTATCAAAAATTCAACGTGCCTGTCGACGGCGATATTTCGGATCAATTGCAAAGTTTTGACACGCGCAGTGCGTTTGAGGCGAAATCGCCGCAATAGTGCTTGGTTCTGGCGTCGTAATTGCAACTTTCCAGCGGTGTAGAGAATTTGGCCGCTGGTGCCCGGTCATATGGCGAGACATAATGATCCGGCGCTGATCCGCGGGGGGAGCGCATACCGACTGCCTGCAATTGACGACTCTGGTCGAGGCTTTTGCGCAACGATTGCGCGGAGCCTCAATTCGAGCTCGGCAATCGCAATCGCTACCGCCACTCCATCTCGTGCCTTGAGAGGCCCGACGAAAGCGAGTGGGGCGATTCGTCGGCGATGGTTGCCCACCCTGGATGCCTTTTTCGCGTGCACCTCGATGCGCCGAGATTCGATTTGTGACTTATCACCTGGAGATCCGTGATGGCCCGCAACACAACGAACGATACGAGTCGCGGTTTGGCAGACGGTCGCAGGGAGTTCTTGCGCAAGTCGAGCTCGCTCGCACTTGCAGCCTGTGCGGTCGGGGCCTCACCGCTGAGCTGGGCAGTGGGTGTTAAACCTGGCTTGCCGCCGGCTGGTTCGAAAGTGACGCTTTTGCGCTGGGACGCTGCGAGATTTCTGTCGGATCTGTCGCATTTGCGCGCAGGCTGGATGGAGCCCTGTGCTTCGTTGGCTGGCGTGCCGTATCCCGTCAGTCTTCCCGCGTCATTGAGTGCAGTTCCTACGACGACGAGCACGGAGGCTGCAAAGCCCGTACACGTCCGTTTGCTGGGCTATGACGGACGCTGCGGCATTGCGTCGATGCGCCTGGATGTGATGTTCAATTCGCTGCGCACTGGTGGCGACCCGTACGGCTGGGCCGATGTGCGCAGCGACAAACTCATCAGCGTTCCATCATCGCTGACGGCCTATGCAAGCGGTGGAAGCCTGCAAATGCAGCTATCGATCGGAGCAAGCGGGCGCGGTGGACAGATTCCTCTCCAGCTCCCGTCTGCCGACGGTGTGTACATTGCGCTGGTGAACGGGGTATCAGCCGCACCGCCGATTACCGATCTGGCTTTTGCCGAACAAAATGGTGGTGGATACCATCGCCGATTGACGACCTATGACGGCAGGCCCGTCGATACTCTGGGCTACTTCGTATTTGTCGTGCAGTCGGCGTAAGTACTACATCCAGCGGCCGCTCTTCGACGGTTCGCAGCAACTCAAGCCTGCATGTGGATTCCACATGCAGGCAATTTCAGGCGAGTGTTTTCATCAACCCTTCGACGTTCGTCGTCAGGCGAGAGCTTCGACGATCGCGGTAGTACTGCGAGCGCGGTTGAGCGTATAGAAATGCAAGGAAGGCGCCCCGCCTGCGATCAGCCGCCGACAGAGTTCGGCAACCACGTCAATTCCGAATTCGCGGATCGACTCTGCATCGTCACCGAAAGCCTGCAGCCGCCGGCCAATCCAGCGTGGAATCTCCGCGCCGCACATTTCTGAAAAACGCCGCAATTGAGAATAGTTGGTGATTGGCATAACACCGGGAACAATCGGTATCGTCACCCCGGCGCGCCGCGCATCATCCACAAAGCGAAAATAAGCATCCGGGTTGTAGAAATATTGCGTAATCGCACCGTTAGCGCCGGCGTCGATCTTCCGGCGGAAATTCGCCAGGTCCGCGCGTGAATCTTCCGATTGAGGGTGCATCTCGGGATAGCAGGCAACTTCGATATGGAAATAGTCGCCGGTTTCCGTGCGAATGAATTCCACCAGATCCGACGCGTAGCGGAAGTCGCCGTAGCTGGCCATTCCCGAAGGCAGATCTCCACGAAGGGCCACGATGCGCTGGCAGCCCTTGCTGCGATAGTGATCGATCAGGCCGCGGATTTCCGCGCGCGTTCCACCCATACAGGACAGATGCGGGGCGGCGTCGAGATTGTGGTGCTCGCGCAGGTGACAGACCGTGTCGGGGGTGTAGCTGAGCGTCGATCCTCCCGCGCCAAACGTCACCGACACGTACTCCGGTTTGAGCGTCTTGAGCCGCGTCAGCGACTTTTCCAGCACGTCGCGCTGTTCATCGGTTTTGGGTGGAAAGAATTCCAGCGAAATCGGTATCGAAGCCATTGGTTTCACTGCTCGGTTCGGGAACGAATGTATCGCTCATTCCGGATGGAAAGATGGAACGAAGTGTAGTCGAAGCGGCCGGCGCCGTGCAGTCCCTTTCCCGATCTTCCTCGATCAGTCTCGAAAGACGAAATCACCTGTCTGGCCCCATGCTCGGGTGCAATCGCGTTGATCGCATGCGGCACAACGCGGAATATGGAAGGGCACGACTCAAACGACAAGAATGCGGCGGAATTCCGCCTCAACCGCGAACTGGTTGAAACCGCTGCACGCGGCGTGCTTGGAGGCGACTTCTACCTCTTCGGTTGGCTCGTCGTCGGATATTTCGGCCGGGTTTACATTCGCACCGCGGCAATAGGATACGCCGTGCTGGCGCTATTTCTGTTCTTGGCCTTCGCCCGAGTGCCCTTGGCGCGATGGACGATCGAACGCTCTATCGCGCAAAGGTCGAGGGGCGCAATCGGGTGTGCAGATTCGGCGCAGCGTCGCGCTAACCAAAAGGCCGTCACTCGAAAGCGACGGCCTTTTTTGGTTTTCTCGCTCAAGCACTAAAAGTGCCGATGCATCAGTAGCGATAGTGTTCCGGCTTGTACGGTCCGTCGGCATCCACGCCGAGATAGGCAGCCTGGTCCACGGTCAAGCGCGTCAGCTTCACGCCGATTTTTTCCAGATGCAGGCGGGCGACTTCTTCGTCGAGCTTCTTCGGCAGACGATAGACAGTCTTTTCGTAGCTGTCCTTGTTTGCCCACAAGTCCAGCTGCGCGAGCGTCTGGTTCGAGAAGGAGTTCGACATCACGAAGCTCGGGTGGCCGGTGGCGCAACCCAGATTTACCAGGCGACCCTCGGCGAGCAGAAACATCTCACGCCCATTCGGCAGAATGTACTTGTCCACCTGTGGTTTGATGTTGACCTTCTTGACGCCCTTCAGCGTATTCAGCGCATCCACCTGGATTTCATTGTCGAAATGACCGATGTTGCAGACGATCGCCTGATCTTTCATTTTCTGCATGTGCTCGACCGTAATCACGTCCTTGTTGCCGGTCGTGGTCACGTAGATATCGGCTGTGCCGAGCGAAGATTCCAGCGTATCGACCTGGAAACCTTCCATTGCTGCCTGAAGCGCATTGATCGGATCGATTTCCGTCACGATCACGCGGCAACCGTAAGCGCGCAGGCTGTGAGCCGAGCCCTTGCCGACATCTCCATAACCGGCAACGAGAGCGACTTTACCGGCGAGCATGACATCCATGGCGCGCTTCAGGCCATCGGCCAGTGATTCGCGACAACCATACAGATTGTCAAATTTAGATTTTGTTACGGAATCATTGACGTTGATGGCGGGAACCAGGAGCTTGCCGGCTTCGACCATCTGGTACAGGCGATGTACGCCAGTGGTGGTCTCTTCCGAAACACCCTTCCAGTCCTTGACGATCGCTGTCCAGAATCCTGCCGGGCGCTCTTTGGCGACACGCTTGAGCAGGTTCTTGATGACCTGCTCTTCGTGCGACGCTGATGGACCGTTGACCCAGTCTGAGCCCTGTTCCAGTTCATATCCCTTGTGCAGCAGCAAGGTGACATCACCGCCGTCGTCGACGACGAGTTCCGGACCTTTTCCGTTCGGGTGAATCACGCAATCCAGGGTGCAATCCCAGTATTCTTCCAGAGATTCACCTTTCCACGCGAACACCGGAACTCCGGTTGCGGCAATCGCCGCTGCGGCGTGGTCCTGGGTGGAGAAGATATTGCAGGAGGCCCAACGCACAGAGGCTCCGAGATCGGCGAGCGTCTCGATCAGGACTGCGGTCTGGATCGTCATATGCAGCGAACCCGTCACGCGCACACCCTTGAGCGGCTTTGCGGCGGCGTATTTCTTGCGGATCGACATCAGCCCGGGCATCTCGTGCTCGGCGATCTCGATTTCCTTGCGGCCCCAATCGGCCAGTGACATGTCGGCGACTTTATAGTCTTGGTGCGGCTTGGCTACGGCATTCATGCGTGTGCTCCAGTGCAATGGGCGGGCGCAGTTTCGGAATGTGACCCGAAAATCCGCCGAGCCTGATTTCTTGCCGTGGTTGGTCAACGGCCGAACTTGCAGCGCCCCTCGGCGGGAGGAGAAGCTGGATTATATCGCTTGTTGCGGATAGAGCGATATATGTCGCGGCGCGGCGCCTGGGACCGCCATTGGCAGCCTCAGACGGGAGCCCGTACGGCTGCAATGCACCGTGCATCTCGGGTAGGGGTGGCGCCCGGCGATGCCCAACTGCTGATCCAGCGGGGTCAGTTCAAACCGCTGGCGACGTCGTAGGCGCAGCCTGTCTTGGCCTTGACCTCATCCAGGGATATTCCCGGGTGCAGCTCGATGAGGATCAGTCCACCGCCGTCCTTGACTTCAAAAACGCAAAGCTCGGTGATGATCAGATTGACCACGCCCCGACCCGTGATCGGCAGGGCACACTCGGGCAGAATCTTCGGCGAACCGTCTTTTGCCGTGTGTTCCATCAGGACGACGACCCGTTTGACGCCGGACACCAGATCCATTGCGCCACCCGGACCTTTGACCATTTTGCCGGGTACCATCCAGTTCGCAAGATCTCCATTTTCGGAAACTTCCAATCCTCCCAGAATGGAAAGATCGATGTGCCCGCCGCGAATCATTGCGAAGGAGTCTGCACTGGAGAAGAAGCTTGAACCCGGAATCGCGGTAATGGTCTGTTTCCCCGCATTGATCAGATCGGGATCGATGGTGGCTTCCGTTGGAAATGGTCCGATGCCGAGCAGTCCGTTCTCCGACTGCAAGGTTACGTCGACGCCCGGCGGAATATGGTTTGCGACAAGGGTCGGAATTCCGATGCCCAGATTGACGCAGTAGCCGTCGCGCAGTTCCTTTGCCGCGCGTTTCGCCATCATGTCGCGCACGGGGTTTTCCTTGGCCGACGGCGTTCCGCCGGTCATGGTGCGGAATTCGATGCGCTTCTCGTAGTTGACGCCCTGAATGATGCGATCGATATAGATGCCTGGCAGGTGCACCTGGTCGGGTTCGAGCTGGCCTACCTCGACCAGTTCCTCCACTTCGGCGACGGTAATCCTGCCGCAGGTAGCGATCATCGGATTGAAATTTCGCGCCGTCTTGCGAAAAATCAGATTGCCAAACGTGTCGCCTTTCCAGGCCTTTACAATGGAAACGTCCGAGGTAATCGCCGGCTCCAGCACGTATTCCTTGCCATCGAAAGATTTCGTCTCGCGCCCTTCTGCGAGCTTGGTGCCGAAAGCCGTGCGGGTATAGAACCCGGGGATTCCGGCGCCTCCCGCTCGCAACCGCTCCGCGAGGGTACCCTGGGGCACCAATTCCAGTTCCAGTTCCCCCGCGAGTACCTGACGTTCGAACTCCTTGTTCTCGCCAACGTAGGACGCGACAACTTTCTTTACCTGGCGAGTCTTGAGTAGCGGCCCCATGCCGAAATCGTCAACACCTGCGTTGTTGCCGACGATCGTCAAACCCTTGGTGCCGGCGTCGCGCAAGGCCTGGATCAGATTCTCCGGAATACCGCAAAGGCCAAAGCCGCCAGCAGCAATCGTCATGTTGTCGAACAGCAAGCCGTCGAGGGCCGCTGTTGCATTGGCGAAGACTTTTTTCACAAATATTCCTTTCCAGTATATCGCCGAAGGGCGGCGGTGGTTGGACCTGGACGGGTCGCGCTCGGTACATATTCCATCGAAACCAAGCTCACGTCGCCATCGCACAAAAGGGTAGTACGCTTTCGATTCCCGATTCAATCGTCGGTCGCAACAGCCACGCGATCGACGCGACTCCCGCTGTCACGGATCGCTGCGCAACAGGGATCCGAAGGTCAGGTAGAAGGCATTGTTGCCGCCTTGTGCGTGACCATAGCCGAGAAATACGGGGCCAAGGAATGTATCCACACCCAGTGCCCGCACCAATCAGATCAGAACCGCTGATGTCACCGCGACGATTCCGGACACCACCGGCTTCAAGACTGCCTCCAAGATAGACCGGTACGCTGACCAGGCGTGTGCCGTCCGTCAGGCGGTGATAGTAGATGACGCGCACCAGCGCGGTCTGTGTCGCGAGCAACTGATTTTCTGTAAAACCGGACAGGTTAACCAATCCTCCAAGTGCGCTATACGCGGCAAGCACATTCTCGCTGCCGCTCGGCGAATTCAATTGCGCGCCCATCAGCCAGCGTGCTGCGCCGTACGAATAGGCCGTATCCCAGCGCAGCCGCGCAATATTCGTTCCGTCCGTTGCACCCAGCGTGCGCAATTGGAATTCGTCGCTCAGATCGACGCGGGATCCTCTGGTCGGAAAGCCGGAATCGTCGAGGGTATCGTGTATCGCGCGCAGGATAACCGAACCTGGATCGGAACTGATCGAGGTGCCGCTGGGAACGCCGCCCACGCGCAGCTGCGCGCTGTCGCGCCCGTAGCCCACGACGCTCGAGAGGCGCCAATCGGCGTCGGGCGTGTAGCCGATGTCGACGGCGGCGAGCGTTCGGCTACGCCGATACTCGGCAAACGCGGCTGGTCCATCTCCGATGATCGCGAAATTGAACGCGCGATAGTCCAGGTAAGGAGCCACGTAGAATTGCCCGACGGCCCCGAGTGGTTGGTGGTACCCGCTGTGCAATCCGGTTGTCCGACCCAGTTCGACCCGGTTGCGTGACTCTCCGCCGAGATCGTTGAGGCCGTTAAAGTTGACCTCGGTGATCAACTGATAGCTGTTGCCGCCCGCGAAATCGTCTGACAGGCGTAGGCCGAATCGCAGAAAATGGGGCCCCCAGCCCTTGTCGACCGGCTGCACCGCAAGCCTGGTCTGGCCGTCGCGTTGAGTGAAGTCATAGGTGATGCGCTCATAGCTGCCATCGCCGTAGGCCAAGCCAATCTGCCGGTCCACTTGATTGGCATCGTAGGTTTTCCCCACCAGTCATGACAGCCGCTGTTCGACGTACGCCGCAGTGCGGCTGCGCCCTCGAAGAACGTCGAGAAGTCCAATCAGCGGTGGATCGAATGCGCGACGATGATGGGCTGCCTGGAAAACGGCATAGTCGTCTGAAGATCTGGCAAAAGTTTGCCAAGGGGAAAGTTTCTGCTGAGCAGCGAGGGCGCCGGCAGCAACGGCTTCCGAAGGAACTCCTCGCTGTCTATGTCTTCAAGGTCGGGCACCAACAAGACGTCGTTCGCGCCCAACGTCGCCACTTGAGCATCGGTTTCGCGCTTCATCAGCGACGTCAACATTTGATTGGCGATGTCGAAGAGGGGAGTTGAGCTTGTCCTCGGGCGACAGGGATTCGCCGACATTGACGACGATCAGACGTGTCGGCGTTTGTCCTGCAGTACCTGATTGGTCGGCAGCATCGCGCGAAGTGGCGAGTCGGCGTGCCTCGTCAATCGGCAAGCTATCGGCGATGCCTCCGTCGACCATCAAGCGAGCACGGAAGCGGATCGGCGCAAACGCCCCCGGTACTGACATGCTGGCGCGGATCGCCATTGCCAGGTCGCCATCCGCAAATACCATTTTTTCACCATTTCCGATATCCGTCGCGATCGAGCGGAACGGAATCGGCAATTGATCAAAATTTTCGAGATTCGACGTGGACAAAAGCAGGGGCCGCAGCAACAGTTGTAGCTTCTGCCCCTGGATCACGCCGCGCGGCAGGGCGATGCTGCCGTTGCGCACGCCGAGTTCGATGCCGCCGAGAAATCGCAGTTCGTCTTCCTTGCGCCGCATCGGAAGCTCGCTGCGCGGTGGATCGTCGCGAAACATGTCCTTCCAGTCGATGCCCTTGAGCACAACCTCAATCTCGGCGGCGTCGTAGCCTGCGGCATATAGACCTCCGACGAAGCGCCCATCGAAGTGCCCGTGATGCAATCGATCTGCACGCGTTCGCGTTCGAGCACCTTCGGCACGCCAATATGCGCCGCGCCGCGGGCGCCGCCGCCCCCGAGCGCGAGGCAGGTGCGCGCGCCGACCGTGGCAGGCAGTGTGACGGCAGTCAGGATGAACGCCACAAACTTAAAAAAATCCCGGCACCACGCATGACGCACCCGACGACGGACATTGCCAACGAGAGTAGCGGAATTTGTGCACGCGGGTGAGCAGGCGCTTGCGAAGTATCCGAGCAAGAAAAAAGCCGCCGCATCGCTGCGGCGGCTTTCGGCGTTCAAGCGCTTGCTATTACTGACAGACGCTGACTTTGACGTTGTCGATCACCATGCCTGCTGGTGTCGCCGTTGCCACGGTGTTGCCGTCACTGGTGGAACGGAAGCGCAATTGCACGGACTGCCCGTTGAAGTCATCCAGGTCGACGATCGAATGCTTGGCGGCAGTCCCCGCAGCCTGGTGGCACCAGCCTTGGGCTCCTGCGCGCGGAGCGCCAGCCGAGAACACACCGTCATACGGATCGGTGAAGAAACGATTGTTGCCCAATTGCGCAAAGCTGCCCGCGCCGGCCTTCAACTCGAGCGTCGCGCCGTCCCAGCAACCACCTGGATCATCGGTCTCGAAGCTGTGGTAGCCGTCGTATTCAAGAATCACGGCAGCTGCGACCGGTACGGCAATGCTCGGCGAGAGTATCGAGCGATCGCTGGTCACGGTGCCGTCGGCGACGTTCCAGGTCTGATTGGTGAATCCGGTTGCGCCAGCCAGTGGTGCGGCGTTGGCCCAAGGCGTTGAGCCGGCATCTCCGGGAGCACCGACAGTCCACGCTGTTTCCGGAGCGCCAGTGTCAAATGAATACGATGCGACTACGCTAATTGCGGTACCGGTCGGGCAGGTTCCCGGAGTGCCGGTGGTAAAGGTGAACACAGCCGACGTCGCTCCGTTGCCGCAATAGTTGGTCGGACGTACACGCCAGAAATACGCGGTGGTGCTCGCCAATGTCGGGTCGACATCCCAACTCGTGCCGGTGACGGTTGCGCTCGCGGCCAGGGTCGCGAACGTGTTGCTGGTGGACACTTCCACAATGTACGTCAACGCGCCGGGCACGGCGTTCCAGGTAAGGTGCGGTCGGACCTTGATGCCCGTCGCTGCATTTGCCGGGGCCGTCAAGGTGGGCGCGCCAGTCGCGGTGGCAGATACGCCGAGCTCTACGGTCGCGGTGCGAACCAGGGAGTTCGCAACCCCGGTGACCGTCATCAGGTACTCGCCGCTGGCCGCGCCATGACCGCCAACGATGGTCAGTACGCTATTGCCCGGCGTCGGTGAAATCGGATTGACCGAGAAACTCTGCGAAGTGGCCGGAGGCGTACCTGTAACAGCGAGCACGGCTGGCGAATTGAATCCGCCGATTGTTCCGGCAAACAAGGTGTATGCGGGATCGGGCCCGGGCGTGCTGCCGCAAACCTGGATGCGTTGAGCCGATTCGACGACCAGTTTCCAATCGGGACTTCCGCAGTTCGGAAATTTGAAGCTGCAGATGCGCGTCGCGTAGCTACCGGTGCTGGTGACTGGATAGAACTCGCCGGCGAGCCAGAAAGTGCACTCATCGGCTGGATCCACGCTCATTGAGGCATAGTCTCCCCAGCGTCCGCGGCCGCCGAACGAACCCGTCTGTGAGCCTGTTACTGCGGGGGCGCAGTCTTGCTCGTCACGCAATTGGCCCGCGGGATCGCTGAGGGTGCGGCCGTTGATCCGAAGTTTGGGATTGATCGTCGCGCTCGATACATTGTATCCAACGCCGATATTTCCACCGCCGTCAATCGCAATTCCGCCCATGAAACGACTGTTGTTATCCGGTGCGTAGGTGCCTTCGTCGACAATCTTCTTGACCAGGGCGACAGGTACCTGATTGACATCGAAGCCGTCCGGGAAAATTCGATCGAACGATTCACCGGGTTGGCTGAGGCCAAACTGCGTCCAGCGTATCGCGCCTTGATTGGCGGGACCGCCGATGACGGTCTGATTCACCACCATGGTCAGCGCCGTGGGTGCGCTGGCCGGGAAGGCGCGTGCAACGGCGCGATACATGATGTGTGTGCCAAACGAATCCAGCGGGTTGACCGAACCCAGCTGAGGTGTCGGGCCGAAATAGGGCACGAACGGTGTTTTTGCTGCAATCCGCTGTGGCAACGCGGA
This sequence comes from Tahibacter sp., assembly GCA_039934615.1. GTDB lineage: Bacteria > Pseudomonadota > Gammaproteobacteria > Xanthomonadales > Rhodanobacteraceae > Tahibacter. Next base: position 57,719 of record JBDTLV010000004.1, on the reverse strand, counting down.
GATCGTGGAGCTCGCCGGCGTCGTCCAGTTCACGCAAAGATCCCAGAACAGATACTCGCTGGTACTGGCATCGTAGTGCACATAGGTGGGGCAGCTGCGCGCGCGGGCGTTGAGCGGACCATCCAGGTGAATGGGTTCAGCACCGTACGCGTCGAAGCCGGGGAATCGCACCATCTGGGCTGGAAGGCCTGCCAACATCTTGTCGCGTTCGACGGCGGTAAATGCAGCGCCGAGAAATGCCTGAGTGGAATTGTTGAATTCGTGGGTCACCAGCGTGTAGGCGTCCTGGGTACCGCTCGCATCGGTCCAGATGCCGATATGCGGATAGTCGCCAAACACCGGGGCTGGTGAGGTCGGCCACTGGAACTCGTAGCGGTTATAGGTGCCCAGCGGATCGGACGTGGTCGAGACCGCGAAGCACTGGCTAGCAGGAGAGCCGGTCGTAAATTGACTCATCACCCAGCGCTGCGCGCGGTCGTCCCACAAGGCGATCGGATCACCTGAGTTACTCGTCTGGCAAGCTCCCCCGAAACCGGCGAAAAATGAATTACCGGCCGTCGGGCCTGAAATGAGCGCACCGGTCGTCTTGTTGAAAATGGCCCAACTGGTGTTGATCCATTCGATGTAGTGGGTGGGGCTGACGTCGCCGTTCGTATCCGGCGGTGTACCTCCGCCGCCCAGGGCGCGAGTCAGCCCGGTGAACGATACGATGGTCGACGGGGCCGGAATTCCCATCGGTACATTTTGCACATTGCGCGCCGCAAGTTCGCGCAGGAAGAGGCTCATGTCGGCGCCACTTTCCTTGAGAAAGCGATTGGGAATGATGTATTCCTCGCCGCCTTCCGGCGTCACCGACGGACCCATTTCAGCAACGATATCGCGCATGGGCCGCGACGTGTCGTGTCGAATGGCGGGAATGATTTGCGGCGAACCCGCCGCTGAAGCGGCAGTCGTAAAGACCCCGCTTGCGGCGATCATTCCTGCCGCCAAGTATACTATGCTACGCATCGCGATGACTCCCCGGATAGTGGGTCTTGAGACTGAAAGGCTTATCAGCCTTGCGGATGATGCCTCAAACCGGAGAAAAGGGGTAAGTGCCGGCGCAAATCATTGCGAAGAGGCATGGCGCGCGGAACGACTCAGTGGCTGGAAGTGGACATCAGGCGTAATCGACGTTGATGATCGAGAAGGAAGCTGCGCGTCGGGGCAGGGAGGTCGGAGCGGGAAAGTGCAGCTTCCAGCGCAAGCGGTTCCCGTTCGGGCGCCGTCCGACGTAGCGTCAGGAGCGCGGTTTCTGCCAAGGCTGTGCTGTCGCTGCGCAGCCAGCGTTCGACCGATTCCCCGGACAGCGTGGCGGCGCGGGATTCCGCGACGGCGAACGCTTGGCGCACCAGGCTCTCGTGACCCGGTGCAGTGCTTGCGGTGACAGGCGTCTGGGACAATATGTGCTCGGCGACTTCGCTCCAGCCCTTTTCGCCGAGTTCGACGGCTCTCTGAGCGACGAGTTCGAGCAGCAGGGCACGTGCGTTTTCAGGTGCCCGTGGCTCGATCGCAAAGGCACGCAGGCGATCTCGGGCGGCGTCGTCCAGCGCAGCGACCACGCTAGGCCGCAGTGCGATTTCGGCAATCGCAAACGTCTGCACGGCAGCTTCGGGAGTATCCAGCAGCTTGAGCAGCCGCGGCAGCTGTCGACGCTGTTGCCAGGCGCTTTCGCCGAGGTCCCAGCGCACCAGTGCCCGATTCTCCCGTGTATCCGCGAACAGGGCCGGCTCAAGTCCCGTGGTCACGACCAGGCGCGCGCCTGCGGGATCGCGTCGCATGCCTTCCGGCACAAGCGGGTCGCTGCCGATTGCGCTCCAGGCGATCAATTGTCGCGAGCCGGGCTTGAGCACATGCACGAGCTCCTCCGGTACGATCAAGTCGATCAACTCAAGCGCGTCGTCGCGCCCTGAAAGCGTCTTGATGCGACGGAAAACGACGTGACCGAATGCCGCGACCTCGACAAATTCCGTCGCCGTCACGTTCACGAGAGGCGAGTGCAGCACTTCGCTCGGCGGTTCGAGCTTCTCCGCGCGGGTACTGACGGCTGCGGCGCAAAGTGCAGCCAGGAGCAGGGATTGACGCAGGAACGGATGCATGGCGAACGTCGCGGTTTTGATCAGCTTGAAGCATAACAGCGATCGATCCATGGGCGGATATCCGAGTCAGTCCCTGGGACCCGGAGTTTTGTTGGATGGCCGATGCTTCAAATTGCAAAAGGGCCGCACTGAGCGGCCCTTCTGTGTGTTGACCTGCGAGTTTTGTTCTACTTGATTTTTGCGTCGGCTCGCAGCAAGTCAGCCTTGTCGGTCTTTTCCCACGAGAACGCAGTAAACTTTTCGCCATTTTCCAATTTGACATCGTACGGCGAGCGGCCGAAGTGGCCGTAGCTCGCGGTCTGCTGGTACATCGGATGGACCAAATCCAGCATCTTGATGATGCCGTACGGACGCAGATCAAAATGCTTGCGGATCAGCTTTTCGATCTTGTCGTCGCTGATCTTGCCGGTGCCGAAGGTGGTGACCGAGATGGACGTTGGCTCGGCCACGCCGATCGCGTAGGAAACCTGGATTTCGCAACGATCGGCGATCCCGGAAGCCACGATGTTCTTGGCGACATAGCGCGCCGCGTAAGCTGCCGAGCGATCGACCTTGGACGGATCCTTGCCCGAAAACGCGCCGCCGCCGTGGCGTGCCCAGCCACCGTAGGTGTCGACAATGATCTTGCGACCCGTCAGTCCACAGTCGCCGACGGGTCCACCGATGACGAATTTGCCAGTCGGGTTGATATGGAATTTAGTCCCTTTGTGGACCCATTTTGACGGCAGCACGGGCTTGATGATCGTTTCCATCACGCCTTCGATAAGAGTTTTCTGCTTGACGTCGGGATCGTGCTGCGTCGAGAGAACAACAGCGTCGATCGCAACGGCCTTGCCATTTTCATAGCGCAGCGTGACCTGGCTTTTTGCGTCGGGGCGCAACCACGGTAGCGGAGACTTCTTCTGCTTGCGCACCTTGGCCTGCTGTTCGACCAGACGATGGCTGTAATAGATCGCCGCCGGCATCATGTCTTTGGTTTCGTTCGTGGCATAGCCAAACATCAGTCCCTGGTCGCCAGCGCCCTGCTCTTCGGGCTTCTTGCGATCGACGCCCTGGTTGATGTCGGGGGACTGCTTGCCAATGAGATTAAGGATGCCGCAGGTGGCGCCGTCGAAACCGACTTCGGATGAGTCATAGCCAATATCGACGATCACTTTGCGCGTCAGCGCTTCGAGATCAATCCAGGCGGACGTCGTGACTTCGCCGGCGACGATGGCGACACCGGTCTTCACCAGCGTTTCGCAGGCGACGCGCGCGCGCTTGTCCTGCACCAGGATGGCGTCCAGTACAGCGTCGGAAATCTGGTCGGCGACCTTGTCCGGATGACCTTCGGACACGGACTCGGAGGTGAAGAGGTAGCTGCTCATCGCGGCAAATATCCTTCAATACGGATGGATGGATAGAACAACGGCCGCGCATGATACACAGCTGCGGCCCGGAATGCAGCCGCAAGGATACGCCGCGATGTGAGTCCATTCATCCATCGCATGGGTTGTGGTTAGATTGCTTGCGGCCGGGCGGCGCATTTTGCGCACAGGCATCGATCCGCTGATCGCGCGAGGCCGGTCAGCGCGGGGGGATCGAACTGAACGCGGCGGCACCAGCAATCCCGGGCAAGTCGGTCGCCGTTGAGTGCGCAGGCATTGGGGCCTTCGCAACGGGGACAGCGCGCCTCAAGCGGCAATGGCGGAGGTGACATCGCACTGCTTCTGGAAGTACTCACGCGTCAGAGCGCGCTGAGTCATCGACGTATCTGCGCGATTGACGATACTCCGGAATGCCGCGTTTTGCGGCTGATCCTTGGCGTACCAGCCCAAATGTTTTCTGGCGATCCGCACACCTTGAACCTCGCCATAAAATGCATGCAATTGGTCCAGATGCTCGAGCAAGACCGCGCAGACTTCCTGTGGAGAAATGGCCGCAAGAAGGTTTCCGGTTTTTAGAAAATGCGCAATTTCCCGAAATATCCACGGCCGCCCCTGCGCTGCACGCCCGATCAACAGCCCGTCGGCACCCGTCTCCGCAAGCACCTGTTGCGCTTTCCGTGGGTTGTCGATATCCCCATTTGCCATCACCGGAATCGAGACGGCGCGCTTGATCGCGGCGATCGTCGCATATTCGGCATCTCCCTCGTAAAGATCCGCGCGCGTGCGCCCGTGCACGGCCAGAGCCGCAATCCCACTGTCCTGAGCAATCCGCGCCACATTGACGCCATTGCGATTGTCGCGATTCCAGCCGGTGCGAATCTTCAGCGTGACCGGCACGTCAACTGCACGTGCGACAGCAGCGCAGATGCGCGCCACAAGAGCTTCGTCCTGGAGCAAGGCGCTGCCGGCGTAAACATTGCAGACCTTCTTGGCAGGGCAGCCCATGTTGATGTCGATGATCTGCGCGCCATGGTCGACATTGTAGCGTGCCGCATCCGCAAGCATGGCCGGATCATAGCCAGCGATCTGCACGCTGATCGGCGCGGGCTCGCCCGAATGATCCATGCGGTGCAAGGATTTTCGCGTGTTCCACAATCGCGGATCGCTGGTTGTCATTTCGGAAACCGCGAGGCCGGCGCCGAGACGTTTGCACAACTGGCGGAACGGTTTGTCCGTCACACCGGCCATCGGCGCGAGGATCAGCGGCGGACTGATTATGTAGGGACCTATCTGCATGACCGCATTGTAGCCGCGGTCCCGGGGGTGCCGGAGCATCCCCGCGCCGTTGTGTTCTGGTATCAGGCACCGAAGCGGGCGCGTACCTCGGCGGCGGTTGGCATCGATGCCGCTGCTCCGTGGGATTCCGTGGACAGCGCTGCAATGCGGTTGGCGCTTAGAACTGCCTTGCGAAACGGCATTGGGTCGGTCGACAGTATCGCCGCCAGTCCACCGTTGAACGCGTCGCCGGCGCCGGTCGTGTCGACGGCCACTACGGTTTCCGCGGGCACTCGGTAGAACCTGCTGGCATCGCCGCGCAGGTTTGCATCCGCGTGAGAGACAAAACAGCCTCGGGAGCCCAGCGTCAAAATCACCGTCGGCAACCCGAGCCGACGGCAAAGGGCATGCAGTTCATCGTCGCTGCAGGTCGCCACTGACTCGGGCGCAATTTCTGTTTTATGGATTTGTCGCAAAAGCTGCGCGAGTTCGGATTCGTTCGGCGTCAGGATGTCGACGTTGGCCAGCAATTCGGAATCCAGTGCCGGGTGTACCGGTGCCGGATTCAAGATGCGGATGGTTGTCGGCGCGCACGCGGCGAACGCGGCCGCCACCGCGTCCAAGTTGGTCTCGAGCTGGCACAGAAGCACACCGGCCTCGGCGCGTTCCAGCTTGCGGCGAACAAATTGCGGGTCCAGGTGCTCGTTGGCGCCCAGTGTGACGACGATCGAATTCTGTGCCGTTGAATCCACCAGGATGCACGCCGTGCCAGTCGGCAGTGGCGGGGGCGGCGCCCAACATCCGTCGATACCCTCGGCCAGCGCGAGACGTTGCGCATGTGCGCCGATGGCATCGGCGCCGAGGGCGCCGATAAATGTCGTCGCGGTTCCCTGGCGCGCGCAGGCGACCGCCTGATTGAAGCCCTTGCCGCCGGGTCCCGTGGCGAACGCATGGCCGCGGCGCGTTTCTCCCGCGCGCGGAAACTGGTCCACGCGCCAGACATGGTCCTGGTTGTAGGACCCGACAACGACGACGTTTTTCATGGCTTCAAAGTTGACTCAAAACGCCCGCAATGGTGGCAGTCATGAAGGTCGCCAGAGAGCCACCCAGGACCGCCCGCAATCCGAGGCGCGCAAGATCTGCGCGCCGGTTGGGCGCCAGTCCGCCGATGCCACCAATCTGGATGGCAATTGACGAAAAGTTGGCAAAACCGCACAACGCGTACGCGGCAACGACTTTGCTGTGTTCCTGCAGCAATCCCATATTCTTGGAAAGATCAACATAAGCTACAAATTCGTTCAGCACGACCTTTTCGCCGATAAAGCCGCCGACCATTACCGCGTCTTGCCACGGTACGCCGATCAGCCAGGCAATCGGTGAAAGGACATAGCCGAATATGGTTTGCAGACTCAGTTGAACCGGCAGGCTTTTGCCCGCGGACAACCAGGCGTTGATCGTCGAGTCGGCTGCTGCGCCCCATTGCACCGTCCCCAACCATTGAAGAGGGGAGTTGAGCAGGGCAATCAAGGCAATGAACGCGAGCAGCATCGCGCCGACGTTCAACGCAAGACGCAAGCCATCACCCGCGCCGGATGCTGCCGCATCGATGACGTTCGAAGTATGTTTTTCCACTTCGATACGTACGCTGCCGCGAGTCAGTGGTTCCTGCCTTTCGGGAATCAGGACTTTGGCCAAAACCAGCGTCGCGGGCGCAGCCATAATGCTTGCCGCCAGCAGATGCTTGGCGAAAAAAGCCCTTTGCACCGGGTCGTCACCACCGAGCAGACCGACGTACGCCGCGAGTACCCCACCCGCGATATGCGCCATGCCGCCGATCATCACCGTCATCAATTCGGACTCGGTCATTTTTTCCAGATAGGGCTTGATCGTCAGCGGTGCCTCGGTCTGGCCGATGAAAATGCTGGCGCAGACCGACGTTGTTTCCGCACCCGATACGTTCATGACCTTGGTGATCGCCCAAGCCATTCCGCGCACGATCTGCTGCATCACACCCAGGTGATAGAGCACGCCCATCAGAGCGGCGAAGAAGATAATTGTTGGCAGCACCTGGAACGCGAAGATGAATCCGAACGCGCTGGTATCGAGCAACTTGCCGAAAATGAATTCGGAGCCAACCCGGTTGAACTCCAGCAGTTTGACGAAGCCATGCCCGAGCGAATCGAACATCGCACTGCCGTACGGAACCTTCAGTACAAAGGTCGCAAACAGGATTTGTAGGCTTATGCCCGTGATGACCAGTTTCCAGTCAACCGCGCGTTTGTTGTTGGAAAACGCAAACGCGATCATGACCAGTACGAACAAGCCGAAAAAGCCGAACAGGATTTGACCCAAAGCCCCGAACATAGGTGATGCTCCCCGCAAACATGGGCGGCGGGGCGTGCCCTTACCGCGGTGAAGAGTCAGCGTAGAGCATGCCGGCGTAAGCAAGCAAGGTGCGCTGCGGCGTGCAACGGGTTTGGCGGTGGTAGACTCGGCCACGCCATCTCGGCGGAGCCGTGCTGGTGGGAAGGGCGGCTTGCGATGCATGTATCGCCAGTCGCGCGCGACAAAGCGCGGCAGTAATCCGGGGGGGACCGGTTTTGTGATGACGATCAAGCGTCAGCTCCTGGTGAGCCATCTACTCGTGGTACTGCTTGGCGCGGGAGCGCTGGGTGCCTATCTCTACTTGGCGGCGGTGTCCCAGGTCCTGGGTGGCGTCAGCGAGCGCCTGCTCGACAATGCACGGCTGCTTGCGGCCTCCATCGACCGCGATGATCTGGACGCGATGACGGTCCGCTCCGAATCGGGCGCCAGTTCCCGCGTGAGCGGACGGCTGGTGCGCGCGGTCTCGCTCAACACGAGCCTGTCCAGCAGTTTCGTGGCGGATGTACAGGGGACGGACGTCCGAGTGATTGCGAGCAGCGATCCGACGATCGGGCCATCGAGCAACAACCCCCTGCTCGTCGATGAACTCGCTCTGTTGCGTAACGGTCTGCATGAGGCCGTGGTTTCCGACGTTCGCGAGGCGGCCCGCGAGCGCGGTGAACTGTCAGCGTTGGCGCCGATCGGCGGCAATGACTCTCGCTATGTCGTCGGCGTGCGTCTGCTGGCCCCGAGTCTGCAATCCACGCTGAGACTGCTTCGCCTCTCGGCACTGGTCGGATTTCTCGCCGGCGTTTTGCTCGCTCTGGTCTTGTCGCGCTTGCTGGCGCAGCGACTGCAGCGCCGCATCATTGCACTCGGGCAGCGCTGTCGCGCACTGGCCGCCGGCGAGATTGTGACCTCCGGACAAGCGGCGATCGGTGACGAATTCGATCGCGTAATCGCTGAATTCGATTCGATGGCGCAACGATTGCGCGAATCAGGCGCTCAGCGAGAGCAGGCGCTCGATGCGTTGACAGAATCCAATCAGCATCTCGAAACACGCGTTGAAGAGCGCACGCGGGCGATCGAGGAGGCGACGCATCAACTCAAAGGCGAGATCGAAAATCGCCTGCAAGTTGAAGCCTTGCTCGCCGAAGCGGCCTTGACCGATGCATTGACGGGCTTGCTCAATCGACGTGCGATGCTTGAGATGCTCGTGCAGGCGCTGCACTCCACCCGGGGTGAAGGAGGCTTTTCGGTAATCCTCGCCGACATCGACCATTTCAAACGCATCAACGATGACTTTGGCCACAATATTGGCGACGAGGTCCTGGTCGCGGCCGCACGCGAACTGGAGCGCTTCCAGGGCGACAATCGACACGCATCGCGATGGGGTGGGGAAGAGTTCTTCCTGTTGCTGCCGGGCGTGAAATTGACTGACGCTTGTCGACGCGCGGAAGAATTGCGCGAACGCGTCGCGCGCATGGGAACTCCGGTCGCCGGTTTGCGTGTGACGATCAGCCTCGGTGTCGCTGAAGTACTGCCGGGCGAAGCGCTGGAAGAGTGTTTGCGGCGCTGCGACCAGGCTCTCTACCGAGCCAAGGACGCCGGACGGAACACCGTGGTTGCGGCGCGGGGAGCGATGTTTGCCACGATGTCCTGAGTGGCACCCAATGCCATGGTCGCAACGGATATGGCGGTCATCGCGCTTTGGAGAGTCGCCGCGACTGTGCGGGTCAGTACATCGGCTCATGAAGTGCAGATCACGGTCGTCGTTCGCATGTCTGACAAAAATCCATGCGGAAAATTCGTCACTCTCCGCGAATCGTCAGTGCAGCAATATCCATATGGCAAGAACGGTAAACAAGAGCGCCGCTCCGATTCGCGCCGCGCGCAAAGGCAACTTTTGCGCAAAATGACTGCCGAGCAGCACAACCGGAACATTGGCCAACAGCATGCCCAACGTTGTTCCCGCGACGACCTGCCACAACGGATGGTATTGCGCAGCGAGCACAACGGTCGCGATTTGTGTCTTGTCACCCATTTCCGCCAGAAAGAACGCGATCAGGGTGGCGGTCAGGACACTGCGGGTAGAGTTGCCTGACGTTTCGCCGTCCAGCTTGTCCGGCACGAGCGTCCATGCGGCGACGGCAAAAAAACTCAATGCGACCGTCCACTTCAGCGTCGACGGCGAGAACCATTGGGCGAGAAACGCGCCGGCGACGCCGGCGAGTGCGTGATTGGCGAGCGTCGCGATCAGAATTCCCAGGCAAATGGGCCAAGGACGGCGATATTTCGCGGCCAGCACGAGGGAGAGCAACTGGGTCTTGTCACCGATCTCGGCAATCGCAACGGCGGCGATCGAAATGAGCAGGGTCTGCATGGATGGGTTCCGCAGCCGGGGCATTAAGAAAACGATGGCGCGCTGCGTGCCCCGGCTGGGGTTCGCAAGCGCGCCATCGGTCTTGCCGCACGACACTCTTCACAATCGTGGCCTACGCCATGGTCAGGACGACCAAGCATGTTGACGCAGGCAATGTCCCCAACTGGCGACTTCGGCTACTCCCCGATGGCGGGTAGTTCAGTCTATTGGGGCAGTACGGATTCGGCAAGGCGGAGAATCCGCAGGCAGTGTTCCGGTTGCCGTTCCGTCGCTGCAGTGGCCCGATCGGAATGCAACGTACTAAAGAGAACATTTACACAAACTGGAGCTGCTCTCACTAGCGCAGCGGCGCCCCACCGAGGCGCGGGCGCCGCCGATCGTCACGCGATAGTGCCCATCGCGATGCGTCCGTCGTGCGGTGGCGGCGGAGGCACTGGCGGCGCGGGCGGAGCAGGCGGTGCGGGCGGTGTCGGCGGCGCAGGAGGAACGGGCGGCTCCGGTGGCAGAGGAGGAAACATCGCCTTGAACTCTGGGGCCTTCATCGCGAGCGTCGTCGATTTCTTCTGACGCATCAGTTTCAGCTGCAGATCGGAGCCGGCTGGCGCATCGCGTAGCCGGCGCATAGCGTCTTCCGGGGAGCTGATGTCGTCGTTGCCAATGGTCAACAGCACGTCGCCAGGCTTCAGGCCCGGAAACGAATTTGGATCGGCCGATAGCACCAGAACGCCGCGAGTGGTGCCGAAATAACCACCCAGATCCTCGCTGAGTGGTGCGAGATTGAGACCCCACCATGGCATGCGGATGTGCACATTTTTCATACGTTCGATTTGCGGACGTACCACTTCCATCTGCCGGTCGATGCGCTGCTGCAGTTCGCGCATGTCGGGTTGCTGCACAATCAAGACATCCGCGTCGTCGTCGCCCGTATGATTTCCGCCGAACATGCGTGGCCACGTCCATGCTTCGCGCCGTTCCGCTTTCGCGGTGACGCTGAGCTTCCTGCCCTCGCGCAACAAATCCAGCTTGACCGTCTGGCCGACCTTCAGACCTGCCAACGCAGCCGTTGCATTGGCGACCGCCTTGCCGGGCCGGTCGGCATCATTGCCGACCACGCTGCCGTCGATCGCCACCAGCACGTCGCCATTCCTTACTCCCGCCTTGTCGGCGGGTCCGCCGGGCGTTACACCGGAAATCTTCACCCCACCTTGATCGGGGAACATCACGATGCCGAGCAGAGCACGATCAGAGTCCGCAATATAGCGGTAGGCGTAACTCCGCGGTCCCGCATCGCCAAGCTGCGTACTCAAATCGGCCATGCGCCGACTGATGTCGCGCATCTGTTCACGCAGCTGACCCAATTGCTCACGTGCTTTTGCGGAATCTTCCGGCGTCATCGGGCTCGTGGCATCGGATTTCACGGAAGCGCCCGATTCAGCCGCCGCGGTCGCTGACGCCGCGGGCCGTGCGGCAGCCGCGGATGCCGCTCTCGCAACGGGTTCGGCCGCAGTCGTTGCCGTTGCTGAGAGCATTGCCGCAAAATAAAATAAGGTACGTTTCATGATTGCCTCGTCAATTGATCCAGTTGCGCAATGTCGGCGAGCTTCCGTTCGCGTCCACATCGCTGATAGCCAGGCTGTAATTGGTAGCGCGAATCGCTGCTAGATCGTGCAGCAGCTCGACGCGCTGTTTCCAGAGAGATGCGCTGTCGACGTCATCGGTCGCAGTCGCCGCCAATTGCAGATCGACCATCCCGATCAAGTCTTCGATTTCAGCTGCCGCCATCAGATCCTGTCCTGAAAGCGTCGCGCCGCCGGCGCTGAGCTGGCGCAACCAGGATTCAATGCGCTGCGACTCGCCACGCAGACCGGCGAGTGCGCTGACTGGTGTAGCGGTGACGGTGGGTTTCAGCGGTGTTGCTTCGACGATTCGTGCCGGATCCCGGATCGGAGACAGGCTGGGAATGGAAACCACGGCAAGCAGAACACCGGCGGCCAGCGCGACCGCCCAGGCACGACGACGAAAATCGAATGATTTATCCACTATTATCTTCTGCGCCGACAGCTGCTCGCGCAGACTGCTCCACACGCTTGAGTCGGGGGAAACCAGCGGTAGCTCGCGCAGCGCATTTCGCAGCGCGAGGTCCGTGCTCAGTTCGTCTGGGTGGCTGCGATCAGACATGGCTCTTGTTCCATAGTGGGACTCAGGAACCCGCGCAGGCGCGCAGTGCCGCGCGCCACTTGGGATTTCGAGAAACTTACACTTCTTCCGGTCGCCTCGGCGATCTCGGCATGCGAATAGCCTTCGACGTGGAAAAGCCATAGCACACTGCGGGTCAACGCCGGCAGGCGCGCCATTGCGCGTTCGAGCACAGTGGCATCGGCATGCACCCAGGGCGCCGCAATTTCGCTTTCGACGAGGTCGAGTTCCGATTCGTCCTCATGCCGCTTGTCCTTGCGCAGACGCATCAGTGCCTCATTCAGCGCGATCTGACGCAACCAGCCCCAAAACGGAGCATCACCGCGAAACTGATCCAGTCGCTGAAACAGCTTGAGCATCGCGTCGTGCAGGGTTTCGCGTGCATGGTCGGGATTGCCGAGAACACGCAGCGCCAGCGTATAGACCGGACGTTCAAACAATCGGTAGATCTGCTCGAACGCACGCGCGTCGCCGTCCTGCGCACGCTTCAGCAGGCTGTTTGGCACGTCGATGGCGAAGGAGGAATGTTCCACTGGCGACATAGATGCACGCGCGGGACGATTGGTCGCAAGTGCCTTGGGCAGCCCCGGATGGCCTGTTCGGCGCCGCTGTCCGGCCCTGTCCGCGGACAGGGATTCGCTCATGAACTGGGTGAAAAGTGTATTGAAAATAATCAGATATGCGTCTGGCACAGGTGTTGCAAAACATCATCGAAACCCGATCCGCGCAACACGTGCGGACACGCCACGGAGCACTTCATGATTCGCGACACTTCGGCCCAGGATCGACCGATGAGCAAGCCCGCCGCATCCGGCTCACGCAAGCTCGCCTACGTCGCCGGGGCAGCCGTCGCGCTGCTGGTGGCTTCATGGGTTGCGCCGGGTCTCGCCCGCATGCTGTCCACGGGCAGTTCGATCAGTCTTGAGCGCCTGCGCATCGCCGAAGTCAAACGTGGAAATCTGACCCGCGACGTGTCGGCGCAGGGCCGCATCGTTGCCGCGGTCAGTCCTACTTTGTATGCGCCTGCCGTCGGTACCGTGACGTTGACGGTGCAGGCTGGCGACAAAGTGGATAAAGATCAGATTGTGGCTACGCTCGACAGCCCGGAGCTGACCAACAAGCTGGCGCAGGAACAATCGAGTTTGCAAAGCGTCGAACTGGATGCGGAACGCGCCGGCATCGATCATCGCAAACAACAGCTCACCACGCAGAAGGCGGTCGACCAGGCCGACATTGACCGGCAAACCGCAGCGCGTGAAGTCGAACGCACCGAGAAGGCGTTCAAACTGGGCGCATTGCCCAACCTGGACGTGCTGCGCGCTGGGGACAGCCTGCGCAAGGCCGACATTGTGTTGTCGCATGCCAAGAAAGACGCGGTGCTCGAAGGCGAGAGCCTGAATTTCGAGCTCAAGACGCGGCGTCTGACACGCGACCGTCAGCGTCTACTCGTCGCTGAGCTGCAACGGCAAGTCGACGCGTTGAAGCTGCGCGCGCCGGTGTCTGGGCAGATCGGTCAGTTGCTCGTGCAGCAGAAATCCAATGTGCCGCTAAACGCGCCACTGCTGACGGTCGTCGATCTGTCGGCAATGGAACTCGAAGTTCCGGTGCCTGAGACCTTCGCTCACGATCTGGCCATCGGCATGCCCGCGGAAATCGTCAGTGGCAACGACAAGTTTCCCGGAGAATTGTCGGCCGTCAGCCCGGAAGTGGTCAACGGTCAAGTCGTCGCGCGGGTGCGCTTTTCCGGCAACAAGCCCGAGGGACTGCGTCAGAATCAACGGCTGACCACACGCATCCTGATCGACGAGCACCCCAATGTATTGATGGTCGAGCGTGGGCCGTTCGTCGATTCGGGCGCGGGCCGTGTCGCGTACATCGTGCACGACGGCATCGCAGAACGACGTGCGATCACGCTGGGCGCCACCAGCCTCAATGCCGTCGAACTGGTGTCCGGTGTCAAAGAGGGCGATCGACTGGTGATTTCTGCCACCGACGACTTCAAGGGTGCCGAACGCGTGTCGCTGGCGCGCTGACATGCCAGCCACGGCGCATATGGAATCGAATAGCGGGGCCGCCTCCGGCCCAATCCGATTCCAGCTCGAATGCCAATTTATTGGTCTCAAAAAATATAAGTACCAATAGTTCATTCAATAGAAATCCCGACTCACGATTCCAAAGATATCAAGGAAACCGTCATGCTCAAGATGAACCATCTGTCGAAGCTATACCGCACCCACCTGATCGAAACGCATGCGCTGCGCGATTTCTCGATTCATGTGAAAGACGGCGAATTCGTCGCTGTCACAGGGCCGTCCGGTTCAGGCAAGACGACGTTCCTCAATATTGCCGGCCTGCTCGAGGAATTCAGTGGCGGCGAATTCTGGCTCGACGGAGTCGATGTTCGTGGACTCGGCGATGACGCGCGGTCTCGCTTGCGCAACGAGAAAATCGGTTTCATCTTCCAGGGTTTCAATCTGATTCCCGACCTGAACCTGTTCGACAACGTCGATGTGCCGCTGCGCTATCGCGGCTTCAACGCGGCCGAACGCAAGAGGCGCATCGAGGAGACACTTTCGCGCGTGGGTCTGGCGTCGCGCATGAAGCACTACCCCTCCGAGTTGTCCGGCGGCCAGCAGCAACGCGTCGCGATTGCGCGCGCGCTGGCCGGTTCGCCGCGGCTGTTGCTGGCCGATGAACCGACCGGAAATCTGGACACGCTGATGGCGCGCGGCGTGCTGGAGTTGCTGGAAGAGATCAATCGGCAAGGCACCACCATCATCATGGTGACGCACGATGCGGAGCTCGCGGCGCGGGCGCAGCGGAATGTGCATGTGATCGACGGGCAGGTGACCGATTTCGACGAAGAGCCGCGACTGCGTCAGCCTGGACTTGGCAATCGTGAGTCGGGTATCGCTGATTCGGCGATTGCCTGATCGGTCGCGATTCGTCGAAACGCGATGCATTTCATTATTCCATTGCCGAGCCCACGCCCATGTTCACCTACTACTTCCAACTCGGACTGATCAGCCTTCGCCGCAACCCTGTGTTGACCGCGCTGATGGTGCTCGGCATCGCGCTCGGTATTGGCGCCTGCATGACCAGCCTGACGGTGTTCTACCTGATGTCCAGCGACCCGATTCCGTGGAAGAGTGACAAGTTGCACTATGTTCAGCTGGACAATTGGGACCCGAACACGGCGTTCGACGAGCCAAACGAGCCGCCCGATCAGGTTACCTACCGCGACGCAATTGCGCTGATGGAAGCGGGTAAAGCCGAGCGCCAGACGGCGATGTACAAGATTTCCCTGCCGGTGCAGCCCGACAATCCTGAAGTGAAGCCGTTTCTCTCGCTGGGACGCGCCACGTACACCGATTTCTTTTCCATGTTCGATACGCCGTTCGAATTTGGCGGAGCCTGGGATCGCGCCCAGGACAGCGAGCACGCGCGCGTTGTGGTTTTGAGCAAGACGACCAACGAGAAATTGTTCGGAGGCCAGAACAGTGTCGGCAAACGTGTGCGGCTGAACGACCTCGAATACAGCGTCGTCGGCGTGCTGAAGGCATGGCGGCCGCGAGTCAAGTTCTACGATGTCACGAACGGCGCTTTCAACGATTCAGAGGACTACTACATACCGTTCACGACGGCGATTGAATTGAAGGCCGCGGGCTCCGGCAACAACAACTGCTGGAAGAATTCCGATCCCGGTTGGGACGGTTACCTGATTTCCGAATGCGTCTGGATTCAATACTGGGCCGAGCTGGGTAGTCCGGACAAGCTCGCTGCCTATCACTCATTTCTTGACAACTACGTGACCGAGCAGAAGAAGCTGGGGCGTTTTCCACGACCGCTCAACAACCGTCTGCCCGACGTCAATGAATGGATGGAGAGTCAGAAAGTGGTCTCACGCGACGTGCAGATTCAGGTCGGCCTGGCATTCGCATTTCTCGCGGTCTGCCTCGTCAACACGGTCGGGCTGCTGCTCGCGAAGTTCATGCGCAAGTCCGGCGAGATCGGCCTGCGTCGCGCCCTTGGCGCCAGCAAGCCGCAATTGTTTGCGCAGCATCTGATAGAGGCGGGCGTCATCGGTGTCAGCGGCGGATTGTTCGGATTGTTGCTGGCGTGGCTCGGACTGATCGCAGTGCGAAGTCTGTATGAGAATTTCGACAGTCTGGCGCGGCTGGATTGGGTGATGGTGTTCACCACCGTCGCACTATCGATCGGCGCGGCGATGCTGGCTGGCATCTATCCGACGTGGCGCGCATGCCAGATTGCGCCGGCAACCCAGCTCAAGACCCAGTGACGGTTGTGACAAAAGAGAACAATGGACTCCGGTCGTGCTTCCGACGACGGTAGTGCAGCAACTGCCCGATTGATTGCCACCACTCCGCAGCATCCGCTTTCAGCTTTCGAGAATCCCATGGAAATCCGCCCGATACTTTCCGCCCTGATGCGCAGCAAGATCGCCCTGATCCTGATCGGCCTGCAGATCGCACTCACCCTGGCGATCGTATGCAACGCGCTGTTCATCATTCACCAGCGAATCGAGAAAATGGGCCGCCCGAGCGGCATGCATGAGGCCGACACGTTCTACATATCCAGTATTGGCTTTGGCAAGGATTTCGACGTCAAGCGCACATACGCCGAGGACCTGGCCACGCTGCGCTCGTTGCCCGGTGTCAAATTCGCCACCATGACCAATACGGTGCCAATGAGCGACGGTGGCTGGTCCGAGGGCGTGCAGCTGAAGCCGGATCAGACCAAATCGACCGCCGCCACGGCGATCTATTTCGTCGACGAACAAGGCATCGACACTTTCGGCGCCAATCTCATCAGCGGACGAAACTTCCGCGCCGATGAGATCGGCTTCCACGATCGCAATACCCAAGGCTGGCCAGCCAGTCTGATCATCACCAAGGCGCTGGGTGAAAAACTGTTTCCCGGCGAAGACGCGGTAGGAAAGCAGTTCTACATGGACAAGGATCGTCCGCCGAGTACGGTGATCGGCGTAGTCGACGTGCTGCAGGCCCCATGGCCAGGGTCGAAAATTGTGGAATATTCCACGCTTGTGCCGGAGTACACGCCTTACGAAGCGATGACGCGCTATTTGGTGCACGCCGAACCGGGACGTCGCGACGAAGTGTTGAAGGTCGTCGAAGCGAAACTGGGCGAGATCAACAAGAGCCGCATTGTGCGTGAGGCGCGCACCATCGAGAGCGTGCGTCGCGAGGGCTACCAGTCCGATCGTGCGATGGCATTGATCCTCGCAGGTGTCATCATTTCTTTGCTGGCGATCACCGCGCTGGGTATCGTCGGAATGGCAAGCTTCTGGGTAACGCAGCGCACCAAGCAGATCGGCACCCGGCGTGCCCTGGGTGCGACACGCAAAGACATCCTGCGCTATTTCCTGACCGAAAATTTCCTGATCACGTCGCTGGGCTTGCTGCTCGGCGCTGTCCTGACTTACAGCTTCAATGCCTGGCTGATGGCCACCTACGAAGCGGTGCGACTGCCTTGGTACTATGTGCCGATCGGCTTCATCGTGCTTTGGCTGCTCGGTCAGATGGCTGTGCTGGGCCCCGCGACGCGCGCCTCTCGGGTGCCGCCGGCGGTAGCGACCCGGAGCGTCTGACGTGATTCGCTACTACGTCTGGATGGGTGCACGCAGTCTGCGCAAGAATCCGGTGCTCAGTGCATTGATGATCGTCGGCATTGCCCTTGGCATAGCCGCTTGCATGACTTCATTGAGCGTGTTCCACGCGATGGGCAGCGATCCAATTCCCTGGAAGAGCTCGCAATTGCACTATGTGCAATTGGATAACTGGGATCCGAACGGGGCTTTCACCGAACCAAACGAACCGCCGAATCAGGTAACTTACCGCGATGCGGTGGCGCTGATGGAAGCGGGCAAGGCGGATCGGCAGGCGGCCATGTTCCGCGTATTGATGCCGCTGCGTCCGGAGCGTCGCGAAGTAAAGCCCTTTCTTGCCGTGGGGCGGGCAACCGGTGCCGATTTCTTCCCGATGTTTGAGCCGCCGTTCCGCTTCGGCGGACCGTGGAGCAAGAGCGAGGACGAGCAACACGCACGCATCGCCGTCTTGTCGCGCGAGACCAATGAGAAGCTGTTCGGCGGCGAAAACAGCGTCGGAAAGCGCGTGCGCGTCAAGGATGTGGAATACAGCGTGGTTGGTGTGCTCGACGAATGGCGGCCGCGGGTCAAATTCTACGACGTGGTCGGCAGCGCGCCGTTCGATGATCCGGAGGAACTCTACATTCCCTACTCCACGGCCGTGGAGATCAATCTTGGGACAGTCGGCAGCAACTCCTGCTGGCAGACCGTGCCGGCGGGGCGTGATGCATACCTCGCGTCGGAATGCGTGTGGCAGCAGTTGTGGGTGCAGCTGGGTACTCCTGCCAGACTTTCCGAGTACACAACGTTTTTGAATAATTATGTGGAAGAACAGAAGAAGCTGGGCAGATTCCAGCGGCCGTTGAACAATCGGCTGTACGACGTCAATGACTGGTTGGCGAATCAGAAAGTCGTTTCCCGCGATGTGCAGATCCAGGTTGGACTGGCGTTTGCTTTTCTCGGCGTCTGCCTGGTCAACACGATCGGTCTGCTGCTGGCGAAATTCATGCGCCGCTCCGGAGAAATCGGCCTGCGGCGTGCCTTGGGAGCCAGCCGGTTGCAGATCTTTGCGCAGCATCTCATCGAGGCCGCGGTCGTGGGGCTAAGTGGCGGGGCGATTGGTTTGTGCCTGACTGGGCTGGGGCTCTGGATGATCCGCCGTCTCGACGACGGGTTGAAGAATGTGACCCATCTGGATGGACCGATGATTGCGAGTGCGGTCGCTCTATCACTACTCGCCGCGCTGCTTGCCGGGCTGTATCCAACATGGCGTGCTTGTCGCGTGCCACCCGCGTTGCATCTGAAGACCCAATAGTGGCGGGCGCTGAGCAGAAAAGCGATCTGATGTAGTGGATTGATATAAAGATGCACTAAAGTCGAATCGAGTCTGCCCGCTGTCGCGAACTGCTGCGATCCGCTCCTCCATTGTGCCGCCGAGATGATCATGGAAATTCGCCCCATCCTGTCCGCCCTGATGCGCAGCAAGATCGTGCTGATCCTCATCGGTCTGCAGATTGCGCTGACCCTGGCTATCGTCTGCAACGCCAGTTTCATCATCGTGCAGCGATTTGGGCTGATGGCGAGACCCAGTGGCATGGATGAAGCGAACACGCTGCAGATCTCAAGCCTCGGAATGGAGGACCATTTTGATGTGCGGGCAACCATCATTCAGGACCTGCAGGTGCTTCGCGGGCTGCCCGGCGTTGCTGACGTCGCGACAATCAACCGCCTTCCGATGGGTCAGTCGGGATGGTCGACTGGCATCTCCCTGACGCCCGATCAGAAAAACTCCACATTATCGACGGCGGTCTACATGACCGACGAGCATGCGATCAGCGCGCTTGGAGCCAGTTTGATTGCGGGTCGCAATTTCCGGACCGACGAGATCGAATTTCGCAACCAGCGCGACCCGGATTGGCCGCCCGGAATCATAATCACTCGGGCCATTGCGGAAAGGCTGTTTCCAGGCCAGGAGGCAGTCGGCAAGCAACTGTACCTTGACCAGAAGGCGGCACCCAATACGGTGATCGGTGTCCTGGATCGCCTGCAGGCGCCGTGGCTGGATAGTGAGGATGTGGAATATTCCATATTGGCACCGCAGATCCGCCCGTATGGCGATGAATCGCGCTACGTGGTTCGCGCAGAGCCTGGCCGACGTGACGAGGTATACAAGGCGGCGGAAGCGAAGCTCGACGAAATCAACCACGACCGTCTGATCCGCATGAAGACCGTCGAGGAAATCCGTCTGGCTGGCTATCGTTCCGATCGGATGATGGCAACGATTCTGGCGCTGGTCATCGCAAGCCTGCTGGCGATTACGGCGCTGGGGATTGTCGGCATGGCGAGCTTCTGGGTTGCGCAGCGTACCCGGCAGATCGGTACGCGACGGGCGCTGGGTGCGAGCCGACGGCAGATCCTGCGTTATTTCCAGACCGAGAATTTCGTAATTACGAGTCTGGGCCTGCTTTTCGGCAGCGTACTGGCCTATGCCTTCAATGCCTGGATGATCGCAAACTACGAGGCGGTGCGCCTACCTTGGTACTACCTGCCTGCCGGCTTCGTCGCATTGTGGACACTTGGCCAAATCGCGGTGCTTGGTCCGGCGACACGCGCCTCACGCATCGCCCCGGCGACTGCGACTCGTAGCGTCTAGCGATGTTCCGTGCGGCGATGAACGTCGACGCGCGCGCACCGAAATGCATTTTTTTTCATCAGCCATAAGGAGTGTCGGCATGCAGCAGAGATCCGGGCGATATTTTTCCGTTCCATGCGTCGCAATTGGTCTGGCACTCGCCGCTTCGGCAGCGATCGCAGCAGACGAACCGGGCTCGACCGATCCATTGTTCGCCACGATTGCGAATCTGGACACCGCCGTTTTCGACGCGTTCAATCATTGCGATGTGCCCGGGCAGTTGAATAGGCACGAGAGTTACTTTGCGCGAGATGTGGAGTTTTACCACGACAACGGCGGGGTCACTTGGACGCGCAACGCGATGTTGGCCAACACCAGGAAACACGTTTGTGGGCACTTTAGTCGCGAACTGATCGCGGGCAGCCTGAAGGTCTATCCGATCAAGGATTTTGGCGCGATCGAAACCGGCGTGCACCGCTTCTGCCAGTTTCAGAGTGGCAATTGCGAGGGTATGGCGGATTTTACGATCGTCTGGCGCAAGCACGGCGATCGATGGGAGATCACGCGCGTGTTGAGCTATGGCCATCGTGCGAACGTGGCGGAGTAGCATGATTTGTACGTCGCCGCGATCTGCATTCGGACGAGGACGTAGTACGATGCGGCGAGCCAGTCGAACTATATCCAGAAGACCACGCAACCGTTCCGCGCGTCGCCGCATCCAAGTGGCGTATGCGCATGCCCATAGCCCCCCCAGACCGTGAATCCATGCGCACCGTATTGGTGATTGACGACAATCCTGCCGTATCAACTGCGCTGGAAATCCTGCTGTCGCTCAACGAGATCCGCACACTGTCCGCACCATCGCCGGAGCAAGGTCTTGCGGTGCTGGACCGCGAGCGGGTCGAGTTGGTGATCGGTGATATGAATTTCCACCAGGACACCACCTCGGGAGAGGAAGGGATCGCGTTGTTTCGGGCGATTCGCGCGCGCCATCCAGACTTGCCCGTGATTCTCCTTACCGCATGGACGCATCTGGAAACGGCGGTCGAGCTGGTCAAGGCCGGGGCAGCAGACTATCTGGCCAAGCCATGGGACGACCAGAAATTGCTCGCCACGGTGGAAAATCTTCTCGAGCTGGCCGAATCCTCCCGCGAGGTCACGCGCCTCAAGCGCGCACGTCGCAAGAGCCAGGAAGCCTTGCGCGCGCGTTTCGATCTGCGCGAATTGGTATTCGCCGACAGTGCTACCGAACGGGTCATCGAATTGGCATGCCAGGTCGCGCGCGCGGATTTGCCGGTGTTGATCACCGGGCCCAACGGCGCGGGCAAGGAACGCGTCGCCGAAATCGTGCACGCCAATTCGGCGGTCAAGACGGGTCCGTTCGTGGTCGTCAATTGTGGCGCATTGCCCAATGAGCTCATTGAAGCGGAACTGTTCGGCGCCGATGCGGGAGCGTATACAGGCGCCGGAAAAGCACGGGAAGGCCGATTTGAACTCGCCGACGGCGGAACACTGTTTTTGGATGAAATTGGTAATTTACCGCTTTCAGGACAAATGAAATTACTGCGTGTCCTGGAGACGGGGCGCTTCGAGCGGCTCGGCTCCAGCCGCACCCGGAGCGTCAAGGTGCGTGTGTTGAGCG
The DNA here is from genome assembly GCA_039934615.1 of Tahibacter sp. GTDB lineage: Bacteria > Pseudomonadota > Gammaproteobacteria > Xanthomonadales > Rhodanobacteraceae > Tahibacter. The sequence continues at coordinate 36,096 of JBDTLV010000004.1, read as the reverse complement.
CGACCAACGCGGATCTGCCCGCAATGATCCGGGACGGCCGCTTTCGCGAAGATCTTTACTACCGACTCAATGTGATCGAGTTGAACTTACCGCCACTGAAAGACCGGACAGACGACATCCTGCCGCTCGCGGCGCATTTTCTGGACGGCACGGCGCGATTGTCGGAAGAAGCCAGCCATGCACTGATGGCACACGCCTGGCCCGGCAATGTGCGCGAACTGAAGAATTCCATCCAACGAGCCTGTTTGCTGTGCCGCGACAATCTCGTACAGCCTTCCGACCTGGGTTTGGCGGCATTGCGGCCGGGGCCTACGGCTCGCAATGCCGAGGAGCCGGACCGAGCGGCGATCGAGGCTGCGTTGACGCGCGCCCGCGGCGTCATCAGTCAGGCCGCGGCCGAGCTTGGCTTGTCGCGCCAGGCCCTGTATCGGCGCCTGGAAAAACTCGGCATCGCGACCGTGAACTGACGGCGTGCCCGTCGTTGCAAGGGTCGCGATATAGTTCGCGTAATGCGCATCTTTTCCGTGGAAGGCAAGCTGGCCCTGGTATTGGCGTTACTGACGGCCGGCGCTGCAGTGCTCGGTGTGGTCTTGACGAGCCTGGTGCATACACGATTGCTCGCGGCGCTATTGGTGGCGACCGTGATCGCGGCGGTGGTGCCGCTGGTCGCGCGTGGCCTCATGCGACAGAGCGCCAGTCTGTTCCGCGCCCTGACCAGCAGCGTATCGAGTTTTCGCGATGGAGATTTCAGCGTTTCGATCGCCACCACCCGACGCGACGAGATTGGCGATCTCGTTCGTGCGCACAACGAACTGGGTCGGGTACTTCGGGATCAACGGCAAAGTCTGTTCCAGCGCGAATTGCTGCTCGACACGGTGGTCCAGCACACCCCAACCGCACTCGTGCTGACCGACCCCAGTGGGCATGTGGTCTACGCGAATGCGTCGGCCCGGCAACTGCTGAACGGCGGGCGGCGCCTGCTTGGCCTGGATTTCACCGCCGTCGTGCGCGATTGCCCAAAGGCTTTCGCGCAAGCCGTGGAGAGCGGCGGCGACATGCTGTTTGGCGTGACGATCGAAGGCGAGGACGAAACCTTCCACTTTTCCCAGCGTCGTTTCAAATTGCAGGGCAGGGCGCACGATCTGTACCAGATTCGCCGTCTGACCCGCGAGTTGAGCCGCCAGGAGGTCGCAACCTGGAAAAAAGTCATCCGGGTGATCAGCCACGAGTTGAACAATTCCCTGGCACCGATTTCCTCGCTGGCGCACTCGGGGCGCGTTCTTGCACAGAAAGGCGACTTCGCGCGTTTGACGCCGGTGTTTGACACGATCGAGGAGCGTACCCGGCATTTGCATGGATTTATCCACGGCTATGCAGAATTCGCCAAGCTGCCTCAGCCGCGGCAGGAACGGATCAATGCCGCAGAGTTCCTCGAGGCGTTGGCGCGTCAGTTCACATCGCTAAAGATTCACTGTGCGGCAGACACTTTGGTATGGTTCGACCGTGCGCAAATCGAACAGGTCGCGATCAATCTGCTCAAGAATGCCCAGGAGTCCGGCAGCCCGTCGGACTCCGTTGAGATCGGTCTGGTCACTCGGGACGGCGAATGCCGTATCGAAGTGCTGGACCGCGGTGGCGGCATGAGCGAAACCGTGTTGGCCAATGCCCTGCTGCCATTTTATTCGACCAAGCGCAGCGGGACCGGTCTTGGCCTGGCTTTGGCCCGCGAGATTGTCGAAGCGCACGGTGGCCGGATCACATTGGCAAACCGCGAGGGCGGCGGCTTGCGGGTCAGTTTGCATTTGCCACAGCCGCAGGCTGGGAGCTGATCAATCCGGTGGTGGACAACTGCGGAGCACGCAGTCGCCAATGCTATGATCCGACGAGGGAGGAATCCGTCCGCCATGCCTGCTGCTCCGGTCAAAATTCCCGGTTACGAATTTCTGCACCAGCTCGGCTCGGGCGGCATGTCGACCGTATGGCTGGCCGTGCAGGAATCACTGCAGCGCAAGATCGCCATCAAAGTCATGAAACGGGCGCACGAGGCATCGTCCGACGACGTGCGCCAGTTCGAGAAACGCTTCCTGCTCGAAGGCCGCACCATGGCCAAGCTGCCGCACCGGAACATCGTTGCGGTCTACGACATCGTCTCCACGGACGAGGTGTCGTACATCGCCATGGAGTACCTCGAGGGCGGTACACTTTCGGAGCGCATGCACGACGGGCTTGCCCTGGCGGATGCGATCTCGGTGGTCGTGCAGATCGGCGGCGCGCTGGACTATGCGCACAATCAGGGCATCATCCATCGTGATCTGAAGCCCGCGAACATCATGTTCCGCGATGCCGCGACGCCGGTGCTGACCGACTTCGGCATCGCCCGTCAGCAGGACGCGCAGGCGACGCGCCTGACCCAGACCGGCATGCTGGTTGGTACCCCCAACTACATGAGTCCCGAACAGATCAGCGGCGGCGAACTGGATGGCCGATCCGATCTGTACAGCCTGGGCATCATGTTTTACGAGTTGTTGAACGGAAACACCCCGTTCAACGGCGATACGCCTATCGCGGTCATGATGGCCCACCTGACCCAGCCAGTGCCGCCACTGGAAGGCGAGTTCGGGCACTTCCAACCCATTCTCGATCGCATGCTGGCCAAGAACCGCGACGATCGATATGCGAATCTTCGCGAGTTCGTCACGTCCCTTAAGGAACGCGTGGTTGGCAGCGACACATTACTGACGCGGCTCAAGATTGATCCCAGCATTACCGCGTCCGAACAATTGCGCCAGCTCGGATTTTCCGCCAGCGGACAAACGGGAAGGGTTTCGCGCAATCTTTCTGCATTGTCCAATTCACAGCCTTTGCCGCGCCCCCAACAAGGTGTACGCAAGTCCGGTGCAGCACCGGTGCCGCCTGCTGCAAGACCTGCCGCCTCACGCAAGGAGCCGGCGCGCCGCGCACCGCCGCCAGGTCCTCAGCGGCCGCGCTGGCCATGGATCGCGCTCGCTTCCGTCGGTGTGCTTTTGTTGGTGGCCATCGGATTGTGGCGTTGGCAAGGCGCTGGTGGGTTGAGTGCCGAGTCGCGCGAACTGGTCAGCTTGCAGGTGAAGGAAGCGCAGCGCCTGGCAGAACAGCATAAATTGGTGTCTCCGTCGGGTGACAACGCCTACGAGCTACTGCAAAAGGTCTTGCAGAAAGACGCCGAAAATGCCGAAGCGCTGGCCTTGCTGGAGCGTATCGCGACGGCGTTGCGCGAAGATGCTGAAGCGGCGTTTGCGAAAGGAGACCTGCAAGCAGCGCAGGACAAAGCCGAGCAAGGTCTGTTCGTGCGACGTGACGATGGCCCACTGCTGGAGCTGAAGGCGCGTATCGATTCGGCGAAGGAAGCAATCCAGCGCGGCAAGCAATTGGAACAGTTGCTCGCAGGCGCCGATGCCGCGCTCAAGCAACAGCGCAATTTTGGACCGGACGGAGTCTACGCGCTGCTGCAGCGGGCGCATGAGCTGGTCCCGCAAGATGCTGCCGTTGCGAAACGCCTGAGCGCATTTATCGACGCGCAATTGGCGCCCGCAAGAGCGGCGTTGCAGGCGAACGATGCGGCGCGAGCCCAGGATTTGCTGGCGGCGCTGAAGGCGGACCTGGGCAAGGAAACGGTATATGTGCAATTGGTGACGCAAGTCGACAGCACGCGCAAGCAATCCGACCTCGCTCGACAAATCGCCCAGTTGCTGCAGCGCGGTCGCGACCAGATCGCCGCCGGACGCCTCGCGGAGCCCACCGCGGAAAACGCCTACGAGACGCTTGACCAGCTGCGGCAGCTGGCAGCAGATGATTCAGGCACCCGAGCATTTGCCGCGGAACTTACTTTGGCATTGGTCGCAGACGGCCGCAAAGCATTGGCGAATGCGCCACAACGTGCCTTGGAGCGCGCCGAACTTGCATTGCGTGTCCAGCCGGATCGTGCCGAAGCCAGCGCATTGAAATCCGAAGTCGAGCAGCGCCTCGGGCAACGTCTGGCCGACATTGCCCGTGCCCTGTCTGCGGCCAAGCAAGCCCTGGTCGAACAACGCTTTTTGGCGCCCTCGGAAAACAATGCAAGGGCCGCGCTTGACGCAGTGCTCAGGCTGGATCCCGACAACACGGAAGCGCGCCAGCTGACCGCCGATCTGCCCAAACGCATTGTGGAATCAGCGACTCAGCGCGCCGCTCAGGGTGATACTGCGACCGCCATCTCGCTGGTTCGCGCTGCGCGCGATGCCTATCCGCAGGAAGCGAGCTTAACGGCCCTCGCAACCCGCCTGGATGCCCAGGCCGGCGCCGAGCAAAAAACACTGCAGGCGCGCAGTGCGCGCGAAAGGATCGCGGCGGCCATCGCCGTAACTCCGGCGAATCCGAATCAACTGCGTGCAGCGGGCAAAGATATCGAATCCCTGCTGACGACAGATCCTCGCGACGTCGAGGCCGCCGCCTTGCGCAAACGCCTCGCAGACACGCTGGACGCGGCGCTCAGGGGCAGCACCGATGTGGTTGCTTTCGACGCTTACTTCGCAACGGCGAAGGATCTCGATGCGCTGCTGCGAAATGAACCAGGTCAGGCCGGACTGCAACGCGACGCGGCGGGCCTGCGCCAGAAGCTGATTGATGCCGAACAGGCTCGGCTGGCCGCGATGCAAGGCGAATTGCTGCTCAATGCGCAGCCTTGGGCCAAAATCGAGTCGGTGCTTGATGGCAATCGCAAGTCGATTCCCTTGCCGGCCGAGTCCAGTACACCTCTTGCGCTCACGCTGCCGGCGGGTAGTTACGTCATCACCTTTCGCCACCCACAGGCAAACAAGCCGGTGACCGTCATTGCCAAGGTCGAGGCGAAAACGCGCGCAGTAGCCAACGCGGCATTCCCCACGATCACAGCAGAGGACTATTTCTCGCGTGCGGGCTGGTAGGCGATACGCAGCGCTGCTGGTCGGTCTGCTGCTGGCGATGCCGGCAGGCGCGGACTATAAGGACAGCTACAGTCGCGGATTGAATGCAGCAAAGAGCGGTGACTGGGCTGAGGTTCGGCAGCGCATGCAGGAGGCGATTGCCGACCGCTCGGATCCAGCCGAGCGCGTGCGGCTCTACGGTCAGCGCTGGGACGCTTACGTACCGCAGTACTACCTTGGTCTTGCGTCCTTCAAGCTGGGCGACTGCGCCAGTGCTCTGGCGCAGTGGCGGTCGGCGCCAAACATGGGCGTTATTGGCGCATTGCCGGACCTCAAAGCGGAACAACAAAGAGACCAGGCAAAGTGTGAAGAAAAGCTCACACAACAGGCGCCGGCAAAGCCGCCCGTCGAGCCTGACAAGCCGAAGGTCGAGCCAACGCCTGCTCTGCCGATAAAACCAACGCCAACGCCGCCCAGGCCGGTTACGCCCACTCCGGTGCCACAGGAGCCGGTCGCACCGAAACCGGCGGCCTCCATTGCAGAACGCGTCCCCGCCGCTTTGCTCGAGGCGGTCAAGGCTTGGCTCGCGGGGCGTTACGCCGATGTCGTGAAGATCAATCCGGAAGGCTTTTCCGACAGTCGTGCAAAAGCGCAAGCGTTCCTGATCCGCGCCGCCGCGCGCCAGCTGCAATCAGAACTGGATGGCAATGCCGGGCTACTCGAAAGTGCGCGTGCCGATGTACGCGCTGCGCGGGTCGTTGACGCTCGCCTCACGCCGGATCAGGCGTTGTTCTCCCCTCGATTCCGTGCATTTTTTGCGGCAACTCGCTGATTACGCCCGAATACCCCCCGCCTCAGATCGGCGCCATTCGCTCGGCATTGTCGTTTCTTCACACGACATGACGTTCTGTAGGTTCAATATGCTTGCAGGCTTGCATCGACGGAGCTAGCGTGTCCTCCGTATCGATGAAGTCCAGGCGGATGTTTTGTTTCGGAGGAAATCGTGAAAAATATCTTGTGTGCTGTGGCACTAGTGGCTGGATCGATCGTTGCGCCAATCGTGCTTGCGGGGACGCTACCATCGCCACCCAGCTTTACGAATGGGCTCGAGGGCGATGCACCCTCCACCGTCGTCACGAACACTCCCGTCACACTGACCTGGGCGGCGAATGCCGACTTATGTGGGTATGCCGGTAGTCAATTTCCCGATGGCGTTTCGTTCTCGCAGTGGCCGCTAGGTACGGGCGTCTGCGCGAATACGGGCGCAGCCGGATGCTCATCGCTGCGCACCACAACCCTCAACCTGATCAAGCGCGGTGTATACAAGTTTAATGTACAGTGCGCACGTCTTGCGACTGGTGCAACGGTCAACTCGTCGGTAATCGTCACGGTGATCGGCCCGCCCACCTCCGAAGGGGTGATCCTGGGAATCGAATCCGATACGGCAGGTCCGATCCGGGCCGGCGCAACGTTTGGCTACAATCTGGTCGTGCGCAATTTTGGCGACGCAACGCTGGACGGACGCAGCGTCGAATTGACCTTGCCAACCGGGGTCGGGTTTGTGTCGAGCACCTGCAACGCGCAGTTCGGCAATGGCAAGGTCATCTGGACGGTGAATGCTACCGTGGCCGTCAATGCGAGCCGCAGTTGCAAAGTGTCCGTACGCCTCAATGCGATTCCGGGTGGGGAAGCCCTGCTGGCACAGGCGCAAGCCACCTTCAGCATCGCCGGCGTGGTTTTCACCGTAACCAGCAAGGAAGAGCTCGGAACTGCTCGACTCGCTCGGCCGATTTCGAAAACGCTTTCCGGCGCACCGACGACGGCTGACTCCGCTGCCCCGAGTCTCAGCGGGGACGGATCCATTCTTGCCTTTACGTCGGAACAACAAGGCTTGGTGGACAACGATACCAATTCGACTGGCGCCGATATTTTCGTGCGAGATCGGCGCACTGGCGTTACCCAACGCGTTCAGCCGCAAGGCGCCGGCGGTCAGCCGCTGACTGGCACTGCACAGGAACCCGTCCTCTCTCTCAACGGCAAAGCGATTGCATTTGTGTTGCGCAATGCGAGCGCACCCAGTGCGTCCGCACCGACTGGTCAGGCGGGACTGGTCGCCGCCGCCAGCGACGCGGGGCAAGTGTGCGTGGCTTCGTCGAACGGCCTGTACCAGCCCGTATGCACAAGTTCCAATGGTGCGGGACAGCCTATCGACGGTGCCGTGACGTCACCGAGTCTGTCCGCCGACGGCAATTTGATGGCGTTCTGTTCGGCAGCCACCAATTGGGTCAGTAATGACACCAATGGAGCCAGCGACGTCTTCGTCAAGAATCAGACGACGGGTGTCGTGACGCGAGTGAGCGTCGACGGAGCGGGCAATCAGGGACAAGGCGACAGCTGCGACCCGAACATGGCCGGTAGCGGCAACTTTGTGGTGTTCCGAACCAAAGCGCCCAACCTCGGAGGCACCGCCGCCTGGCAGGTCGTTCGCAAGGACCTGCGTACTGGCTCGGTACAGCGCATCAGTCAAAGCACCGGCGGCGATCCCGCAGCTTCCGACACCGGCAAGCCTTCCGTTTCGGCGGACGGGCGCCGCATCACGTTTGCGTCGCGCTCGACCAATCTGATTGCAGGATTCGGCAGTGGAAAGCGGAATGTATTTATATATAATGACGCAGCATCTTCGCGCCCCGATGCGAGCCAGATGCCGGCATCACTGACCTTGCCGAGCTCACTCGCGGGTGGGCTGTATGGCGTCAAGACTCCGACCGGACAGGCACCCGACGGTGACGCGGCTGATCCAGCTATCTCCTGCAATGGCGGTGCCGTTGCCTTTGCATCGCTGGCTACCAATCTGGTCCCGGGTGACGGTGCAAATCAGACCGACGTGTTCGTCGTCGACGCTGAAACCGGTGTCGCGCGCCGAACTGTGACGTCGGCTGGCAGCGCCGAACCGAACGGACCTTCCGGAAGTCCTTCCCTGGATTGCGAGGGCACGACCGGTGCGTTCGCGACTTCGGCAAGCAATGTCGATCCATCGGACACGAACGGCAATTCTGATGTGTACGTGCAACCGGACCCCTTGCGCAACGACGCCGCCTCGCTGCGTATCGATCAGTCGTATAGTGGAAATTGGTACAATCCTGGACAGAATGGGCATGGCCTGCTGATCGAGGCGCTGGGCGGAGACAGTTTTTATGTAACCTGGTACTTGTTCAGTAACGGCCAGCCGCTGTACCTGCAAGGACTGGCCTCCCCCGTTGGAAATGTGTTGACGGTGCCGGTGTACAGCACGACATCCAGCGGTTTTCCGATCGGCACGGGCCCAGTCGTGAATGATCAGTGGGGAACCCTGCGAATCACATTCACCGATTCAAGCAACGGTAGGATTGATTGGACCCCGACTCGAACCGGCTTCACAGTCGGAGGCATGACACTGCGTCGATTGACGAGTCCGTCGCCCGTGCAATCTGATGTGGTCGGCACAACGCTCAAAGCCTGCTACAGCGGTGTCTGGTTCGAGCCCGCACGTTCGGGCTATGGGTTTGATTTCGAAATCAACGATTTTTCGGCAACGGATCGTGCGATCACGGCCTATTGGTACACATTTCAGCCCGATGGAAAAGCCCTGTGGCTGGTCGGCGCGGGCAAGGCATTTGGCGGGTCGGTAGTCATGGACATGTACCAGTTCGGCGGCGCCGGCGCGCAGTTTCCGCCCGCCTTCGCCTCGGTGGACGTGGCGGCCACGAAGTGGGGAAGCGTGACGTTGCGTTTCCTGGACAACGACAGGGCGACAGTGAGCTACACGCCGGTGCTCACCGGCTATGCGGCCGGCAATGTCACACTGCAGCGCCTGACAGCGCTGCGCGGTCGTGAGTGCACTAACTGAGTCAAGGAATCGTCGCGATTTCGGCCACAAAAAAACGCCCCGCATGCGGGGCGTTTTTTCGTTCATCGCGGCATCGAGATCAGAAGCGATAGACACCGGACATCGAGTAGGTATCAAGTCCTTCGGACAAGTCCGCCGCGAAGTCGAGCTGGAACTTGGTGAAAGCCCAGCCGCCACCAAAGGAATAGTGGGTGTCGGATCCACGGCCACCCGCAAACAGGGTCGCCAGTGCAGCTTCATCCACGGTTGTCGGGACGCCATTGAACTGCACCGAATGGCGCGGATCGCGCCAGGCACCGCCGCGGACGCTGAACGGATGTTTCATGCTCGCAAAAGTATATTCTGCACCAAGGTGAATTTCCGTGCCATCGTCGAGCTGCAATCGCTGCGCGGCAGAATCGGCCTGAAACAGCGAATCAACATTTTCGGTCAATTGCGAATATTCGACGCGATCGACGTCGAAGTTGATGACGAGTGCATCGCTGGGCCGCCATGAAAGGCCAACGCCCCAGATGTCGGGAATGTCAAAGTGGACACGATCCGTGTCCGCCAGCGTGATCGGGGGATCCAGAGGAACGCCATTTCCGGCAAGCAGCACGCTGCGCGCGCTGTAACGGAAACTTGGCGCACGACGGTAGGACAGGCCCAGGCTCAGCGTGTCGTGCAAACGGAATCGCGCACCCAGGTTGAAGCCGAAGCCCTTGTCGTCGCCGTTCTGGTTTTGCACCGACGCAAATACCGGTGGAGTAACCTCATCGTCGAGACGCGCAGTCAGGCTCTGCAGGCTGAAGTCGTAGTAGGCAATGCCGGCACCGAGCGAGATCTTGTCGTTGACCTTGAACCCCGTGGCAAAGCCGTAGTCGACGATCTTCAGGTCGGCCGTCGAGCGGAACGGAAACAGCACGAACTCGTCATTGCCCACCGTCAGGTCGGCACCATTGAGCGTGGTGAAATCCGTGCTGAAACGGGCGAGTTCCTGGCGATAGAATGAAAATGCCCAACGATCGTGCGGAATGACCACCGAGAGGAACGAAACATTGTTCTTCGACGTGTCCGCACTGCTGATGTTGAGACCGCTCAAGTCGTATGGATTGGCCGTGGCGGCACCGCCATCAATATACGGTGTGCTGTAGTCGGTGCGGCGCACCTCCAGGGAGATTTCCGTCTGTGCCAGTTGGGTCAGGCCTGCCGGGTTGGCATAGGCCGCCGTAGCATCGTCAGCCAAACCCAGGAAAGCGCCGGCCATGCCGAGGCTGCGTGCGCCGGGACTGGAAAAGCTGAACGGAATACTCGCGTTGGTTTCCGAATCTGTGATGGCGAATGCACTGCCGCTGGCACCAATCAGGGCCAGGGCAATCGCCGTCGAGAGTGCGCATTTCATGGTGGTCGTTCTCCCCAATGAGTGAAAGCGTTGGCGCCAATCACCGCGCCGCAAGGACTGCATACGAATAGTAGCACCGTGTCCGCGCGGCCTGAACCCGGCCCGGTGCCCTATACTGGCGTCATAACGGATTTCGCCAGGGAGAAACGCCATGGGTGGATATGTAGCGATCGTGCTGGTCATCGTGGTTTTCGTGTTTTTGTCGAAACTGGTCCGCATAGTCCCACAAGGTTACGAGTGGACAGTGGAAACCTGGGGCAAGTACACCACGACCCTTACTCCCGGGTTCAATATCCTGATTCCCTTGATGCAGGCGGTCGGCCGCAAGATGAACATGATGGAACAGGTGCTTGACGTCCCGTCGCAGGAGGTCATCACCAAGGACAATGCGGTGGTCAAAGTCGACGGAATCGTCTTTTACCAGGTGCTCGACGCCGCCAAGGCCGCCTACGAGGTTTCGAACCTTGAACAGGCGATCCTCGCCTTGGTCATGACGAATATCCGCACCGTGCTCGGTTCGATGGATCTGGACGAATCCCTTTCCAAGCGGGATTCAATCAACGCTCAGTTGCTGCGCGTCATCGATGAGGCGACGCATCCGTGGGGATTGAAGGCGAACCGCATCGAGATCAAGGACATCACGCCGCCACGCGACCTGATCGACTCCATGGCACGTCAGATGAAGGCGGAACGCGAGAAGCGCGCCAATATCCTGGAAGCTGAGGGCTTCCGCCAGGCGGCGATCCTCAAGGCCGAAGGTGAAAAGCAGGCAGCTATCCTCAGCGCCGAAGGCAGGCGCGAAGCATCATTTCGCGAAGCGGAAGCGCGCGAGCGCCTCGGTGAGGCGGAGGCCAAGGCAACCATGATGGTGTCGCAGGCGATCAGCAAGGGCGACGTCAACGCGTTGAACTACTTCGTGGCCCTCAAGTACGTGGACGCCTTGAAGGCGATGGTTGGCGCACCCAATCAGAAGATCTTGTTGCTGCCGATGGAAGCGACCGGCGTGCTTGGTTCGCTGGCAGGTATTGCTGAGCTGGCAAAGTCTTCCTTTGAGCAGAACAGGGAACCAAAGGCGTCCGGGCCGGCGTTGCCGACGCCGCCGCCGCGTTGAGGAATGCCGTGTCGGGCGTAGACACACAATTGAACGGGTGAATGGCGATGATCTGGACGACGCACTATGCGTGGTGGGTGGTGGGGCTGGCATTGATCGGTGCCGAAATCCTGTTGCCCGGATTTTTTCTTTTGTGGATAGGCGTTGCTGCGGCTGCCATGGGCATCATCGTCTGGCTGGTGCCTGACATGGGCGTGATCTTGCAGTCCGTACTGTTCGCAGCCCTCGCGCTCGCCAGTTGCCTGGCTTACTGGAAATTGCTCCTGCCGCGCCAGCCTCGCCCTCCGCATGGCAGCAACCACCTGAACCGCCGGGCCGAGCAACTGATCGGACGTCGCTGTGTGCTGGAGAGTGCGATCGTCAATGGCCGCGGAAAGGCCCACGTTGGTGACTCGCAATGGTTGGTCGATGGCCCGGACCTCCCGGTGGGAGCCAGTGTCGAAGTCGTCGGTGTCCACGGGGCCATGCTGAAGGTTCGGCCGGCACCATAGTTTAGAAATGAACTAGTCAAAGAATTCTGGCGAGGATGTTGTGAGGCCCTGACGCGCTGCGCCCGGGCCTTCACAACGCCCCCTTATGTCAACTCGGCCTATCGGTGTTGGCCCCGGTCATAGGCGATCCGGCCGAAAACTTCGCCAATGGCGTTTGATCCGCCCTTCCTCTTGGCAGTGCTTGCCGCGATAATGCGCGCCTCACTCGACGGCCGCCCGCCCCAATGACACTCAAAACCGTACTCAACGAGACGCACCGCGCACTCGGCGCGCGCATGGTGGATTTCGGTGGATGGGACATGCCGATCAACTACGGCTCCCAGATCGAGGAGCACCACGCGGTGCGCAGCGATGCGGGCATGTTCGATGTGTCGCACATGACGGTGGTCGATTTGCGCGGTGCGCGTGTTCGGGAATTCCTGCGGCACTTGTTGGCGAACAACGTCGACAAGCTCAAGCTTTCGGGCAAGGCCCTGTATTCCTGCATGCTGAACGAGCAGGGCGGGGTGATTGACGATCTGATTGTCTATTTTCTGGACGAAACATTTTTCCGTATGGTTGTGAATGCCTCGACCCGGGACAAGGATCTGGCCTGGCTATCGAAACAGGCGCAAGCCTTTGACGTCAGCGTCACCGAGCGCCCCGAGTTCGCCATGATTGCCGTGCAGGGCCCCAACGCCCGCGCCAAGCTGCAGACCCTGCTGACTCCCGCCGTCCGCGAAAAAGCGGCCAAGATCGGCAAATTTGTGGCTTGCGAAGGCGATGGATTATTCATCGCTCGCACCGGCTACACCGGTGAAGACGGTTACGAAGTCATCGTCCCGGAAACGCAAGCAGTGGAATTGTGGAACAAGTTGCTCGCGTCCGGCGTCGCGCCCGCTGGATTGGGTGCGCGCGATACGCTGCGTCTGGAAGCCGGGATGAACCTGTACGGCCAGGACATGGATGAAACGATTACCCCATTTGAAGCTGGATTGGCCTGGACGGTCGCGCTGGAAGCCGGTCGCGACTTCATCGGCAGCGGAGTGCTGGTCGCGCAGAAGGCCGCAGGGGCGCCGCGCCAGATGGTAGGTCTGGTGATGGACGAAAAAGGCGTGTTGCGCCACGGTCAGCGCGTGGTTACGCGCAACGGCGATGGCGAAATCCTGTCGGGTACATTTTCGCCGACGCTTGGCAAGGCGATTGCCTTTGCACGCATTCCGGCCGGCGAGCCAGGAGAGGTGCAGGTCGATATCCGCGGCAAGCTCTCCCCGGTTCGTGTGGTGAAATATCCGTTTGTCAGGGACGGTAAAAGCCAGATCGACGCGGCTTGATCACTGGCGCCATCAAAACGTTCACGCGGACTTTGCCACGACGATTTGTCCGCACCATTCAACCCCGTATTGCCGCCGCCGTGTAGAATTTGCGCTGCGGTGCCCTTCGTTATCCAGGATGAGACCATGAACGAAATTCCCGGCGATCTCAAATTCATGAAGTCCCATGAGTGGGCGCGTGTCGAAGACAACGGACACGTCACAGTCGGAATCTCCGACCACGCTCAAGGTTTGCTCGGCGACTTGGTCTATGTCGAGTTGCCCAATGTCGGCGATTCGCTCGAAGTCGGCGCAGGATTCGCGGTCGTCGAATCGGTCAAGGCCGCATCGGACGTCTACGCTCCGGTGTCTGGCGAGGTTGTAGCGGTGAATTCATCGCTGTCGGACAAGCCCGAAACGATCAACGAAGACGCCTATGGCGAAGGCTGGGTCGTGGTGATCAAGCCGCGCAGTCTGCAAGAAGACATGGAAAATCTGCTCGATCCGGATGCCTATGCCGAGCAGATCGAAAACGACGAGCACTGATGTAAAGGCAGAACGGACGGTAGTCTGTTCCGATAACACACCGGAGGCGCGCGTTGAGCGCGCCTTCGCAGTTTCCAGGTTTGCCGCGATCACGGCGAACGATTTCAGCGAGTAGCCGACGATGCCGTTCATTCCCCATTCCGATGCCGATGTCTCGGCCATGTTGAAGACCATCGGTGCAAGCAGCATCGAGGATCTGTTCGACGAGATACCTGCCGAACTGAAGATCAAGGCACTCGAGCAAGTCCCGGCGGGACTGAATGAAATGGACGTCACCCGCCTGCTCAAACAGCGCGCCGCGCAGGACGGAACACCGCTCAACTTTGCGGGAGCTGGCGCATACGAGCACCACATTCCGGCAGCCGTCTGGTCAATCGTCACGCGCGGCGAGTTCTATTCGGCCTATACGCCTTATCAGGCAGAGGCCAGTCAGGGCACGCTGCAGCTGATCTACGAATATCAGACGATGATGACGCGTCTCACCGGCATGGACGTCAGCAATGCATCGCTGTACGACGGCGCGACCGCCGTTGCGGAAGCCGTGTTGATGGCAGAACGCTGCATGCGCAACGGTCCACGCAAGGTGTTGTTGCCGAAGTCGGTGCATCCGTCGTATCGAAAAGTCCTGCACACGATCGTCGATCAGCAGGGCATCGAAGTTGTCGAAATTGATGTCGACGATCAGGGCGGCCATCTGGATCCGGCTCGCCTCGCGCAGCAGGCCTTCGGTGCCTTTACCGCACTGGTAATTCCGCAGCCAAATTTCTTCGGCGTGCTCGAGGAAGTCGACGCATTGACCGACTGGGCGCACGCGCAAGGCGCGCTCGTCATCGGTGTGGTCAATCCACTTTCGCTGGCCGTGCTCAAGTCTCCTCGCGAATGGGGAGCTACCGGTGCAGACATCGTTTGCGGCGACGGTCAGCCTCTCGGCGTGCCACTCGCTTCCGGCGGGCCGTACTACGGAATCCTGGCGTGCAAGAAAGAATTCGTGCGGCAGATGGCCGGTCGTATCGTGGGGCGCACCACGGATCTGGACGGCAAGCCCGGTTTCGCGCTGACCTTGCAGGCGCGCGAGCAACATATCCGACGGGCGAAGGCGACATCCAATATCTGCACGAATCAAGGTTTGCTGGTGACCGCGTCGACGATCCACATGTCGATGCTCGGCCCCGAAGGACTGCACCGTGTCGCTGCAGCGAGCATGCAGAACACGCGTGCCCTGCGTGATCGACTGTGCGCCATTGACGGCGTGCGACAGATTTTCGATCGAACCTTCTTCCACGAGGTCGCGCTGCAACTTCCGCGTCCTGCGCATGCAGTCGTCGAAGCGCTCGCCGCGCAAAATATCGTCGCGGGATTCGCTCTCGGCGACGATTATCCGGAGTGGTCCGACGTGCTGCTCGTGTGTGCGACGGAAACAAAAAACAGCGACGATCTCGATCGATTCGCAGAGGCTCTCGCACGCGTCCTGGCCTGATTTGTTCTGCGCAGTTTCGCGCAAATCGCTCCGTGCCCGACCCGCGTCGGGAAAATTCGACGAACCGCGCCGCACCACCCTGGCGCGCGCTTTTTTGCGTCGACCACTTTGTGCGACCACCACAGATCGGCCGATGCGGCGATGTGATCGGAGGCATTGAAATTCCGCGCACGCGATCTGTGTCGCAGAAATTGAGACGGTGGTGAAATAGCCCGTAGCCCGCGCCATTACTGGGTTTTCGCATCTTTCGGCTTTCCGGCGAATGCCTCGAGCGAGGCGCTTTCGCACTTATCCATTTAGACGTCCAGACGTCTTTTTGAAAATTCGCGGCGCGTCGTTTCGAGTCAATCTCGGGTCTCTTTCGCGCGGTTCGCTGAAGGCCGCCTTTTCTGCATGTGCTTGTCGCGCATCGAAAACTTGTTGACAGGTTGATTTGACAGGAATAATTTTCGCGCCGTTGAAACGCGCGCGTAATGGAGATATGGCTGCGACCAAATTTGTAAGGCCCTATGTCGAGCATGGATACAAGGCCGAAGCGGTTCGAAAAATTACGGTCTCGATCCCGATGCACGTACTTCGCCTACTTTCCGATGAGCGCACGCGGCGGCAGGTCGCCAACCTCCGCCACGCCACCAACAGCGATTTGCTGTGTGAGGCGTTTCTGCATGCTTTTACTGGGCAACCACTGCCAACTGACGAGGAGCTAAAACGTATGGCCATGAAGAAAGCAACCGCGAAAAAACCTGCCGCAAAGAAAGCGGCTAAGAAAGCCACAGTGAAGAAGGCACCGGCGAAGAAGGTCGCAAAGGCCAAAACCGCCACCGCCAAGAAGACCGCTGCCAAGAAGCCGGCAGCCAAGAAAGTAGCGAAGAAGGCTACTGCCAAGAAGGCAACCGCGAAGAAGGCCGCACCGGCCAAGGTCGCACGCGCCACCAAGGCAGCCAAGCCGGCCAAGGCAGCCAAGCCCGCCAAGGCTGCAAAAGCGAAGTAATCAGCGTCACCCATGTTTCACGCAAGAACGAGAAAGCTGTAGAACGGTATTTGCTCTCCCTGCGGTGCCCAGCGCAGGGAGAGGATTTCCGGATTGGCAATCAGGCGCCGCGCAAGCGGCGTTTTTCTTTTGTGGGAGCTGGCTGCTCTCTGGAGAGCGCTCGCTGCCGCGTGACGGCTCTCGCTGCGACTGCCGCCCGCGCTACCATCGCATCTACCCATGCCGGGTCGTGCGAGGAGCGAATCTCATGCGATTCATCAAACGCCTATGCGGATTTCTGATCGTGCTCGTGGTCGTGTTGATCGCGGTCGCGTTCGTGCTGCCGGATCACGCGCACGTCGAACGGAGCGTCGTTATCGATCGCCCTGCATCGCAGATCCATGCGCTGCTCAACAGTTTCCGGCGATTCAACGAATGGTCACCCTGGGCTGCCAAGGATGTCCGCGCGAAGTACAGCTACAGCGGACCGGAATCCGGGGTTGGTGCAAAATTTGCGTGGATCGGCGATCCATCTACCGTTGGCAGCGGCAGTCAAACCATTATCTCCAGCGTTGCGCCCCAGTACGTCAGCCTGGCGCTCGATTTTGGCGACAGGGGTCAATCTGCGGCAAAGTTCACATTGACGCCTGATCCAAAAGGCACCCATGTATCCTGGACTCTGGACAGCGATTTGCCTCTGAACCCAGACCGCCGGTTCCTCTGGAATCTGGTTGGGCGCTACATGGGACTGTTCATGGACAGGTTGGTCGGCCCGGATTACGAGGCCGGACTGGAAAGGCTCAAGAGTCTTGCGGCGTCCTTCCCGAATGTGGATATCGCCGGAATCGAACCAAGCGTCGAGGACGTCGAGCCGCGACCCATTCTGTTCGTCTCGGCGAGCACCGCGAACGATCCGGACGCCGCAAAGACGGTGCTGAGCGCCGCCTACGCCGCGATTGCCGTCGTGATGAAGACCAATGGCATTTCGTTCCGTGGTGCACCGCTTACCTTGACGACCGCCTTCGACGGCCAGACGTGGACATTCGACGCCGCAGTTCCGGTCGATCAGAACGACGTTCCGGTTGACACTGCGGTCAAGGCGGGCACGACGCCGTCAGGAAAGGTGCTGCGCGTGATCCACACGGGTTCGTACCAGTCCATCACCGGCACCGTGGAAAAGGCGTACGCGTGGATCGCGGTGCATGGGCTCACGCCACGTGACCGCATGATGGAGGAATACATCACGGATCCTGCGACGACTCCGGTCGATCAACTGCAGACCCTGATCCGCATTCCCGTGAAGTGAGTTCGAATCGCCGTGCAGGCGCTTTGCACGCCGGTCGTCGATCCGTGAACCCGCGCACGGTAGTCGGGCTGCGGGCGCCTTAGCGTGCGCCATGGAATTTGGGGAGTGGATCATGCGTGGTGCGTTGCTGTGTCTCCTGTCGATAGTTGGCGTCGCGCAAGCGCAGACCGTGCCGCCAGTGAATTTGTATATAGATTCGTTGAATGCGAGTTTCCAGAACTGGAGCTGGAGTACCGACTACTCCCTCAACAATGTCACGCCCGCCCATTCCGGAAGCCCATCGATCCGATTCGTGCCGAAGTCCTGGGAAGGTCTGCTGTTTGCCGACGTGGCAAACACCTACGATGTGGCTCAATACGAGTCGCTCACCTTCTGGATCCATGGCGGCAGCGGGAATGGCCAGGTCCTGCACGTCAGCATTCTGAGCGGTGGCGTTGCGTTGGCGGAACTGGATGTCGCGAGCAACACTGCGGGCGGAATCGTCGCTGCTACCTGGAAGAAAACAACAATTCCATTCACTGCCGCAAACGGTCTTACCAGCGGTGGATTCAATCGCCTGCAGATTCAGGATTTCACCGGAGGATCGCAGTCGACCGTATACATCGATGACATTGTTTTCAATCCGCGCACCACGCCACTTCCGTCAGGCAATCAGAGCGTCAACGTCAATCTTTCGGGTAGCCGTCACTCGGTCAGTCCGCTGATCTATGGCGTCAGCTACGGCTCCACGTCGACGCTGGCCAATGTTCACTATCCCGTGCGTCGCTGGGGCGGCAACTCGACGACCCGCTACAACTGGCAAGTCGACGTACACAGTACGGCGGGGGACTACTACTGGCAGAACATACCCGACTCGCCCTCGGGCACCGCGACTCCTCCGGTCAACAACAACGCGGATCGTTTCATCGACGAAGTACGCGCAGCCGGTGGCGAGGCCCTCATCTCGATTCCGACCATCGGAAAGGTGCCCCTGCCGGATCGGACCAACAAGCACTGGGGCTTTTCCGTCGCCAAGTACGGGCCGCAGCTGCGCAACGAATGCAGCGAACCCGGGTCGGCGAGCTACTGCACGGCCGACTCGGGCAACGGCGAGTGCGATCCAGCGATCAATACGGGTCTCGATTCACAGGGCCATCGCTATTGCGTAGCCTATGGAAATCAGGGGCATTTTCACATAGTGAACAATGATCCGGCGGACACGTCAGTGAATCAGCCGGCGACATTCTGGATGCCGTGGATCGCGCACTTCCAGAGCCGCTACGGTTCCGCTGCCGCGGGTGGCGTGCGTCTCTTTTCCCTGGACAACGAACCCATGCTGTGGGATTCGACCCATCGCGATGTGCATCCAGTCGCGCCGACCTATGACGAGGTCTGGACGAAGGGGCGGGATCTGGCGGTCCAGATAAAGACCCAGGAACCTGCGGCAAAGACGTTTGGTCCCGTGACGTGGGGCTATCCGGACTTGTTCACGTCGGCCGCGGATGCAGCAAGCTGCAATTGCCTGAGCGGCAGCGATCGCGCCGCACACGCGGGAAAGGCCTACATCCAGTGGTATCTGGAGCAGGTCTGCGCGTACGAGCAACAGACTGGCATACGCCTCGTGGACTACTTGGATCTGCACTACTACCCGCAGGGTGATGGCATCGTCGATTTCAACGGCTACAACATTGGCTATTCGGAAAGCGCCGCCGTGGCAGCCAAGCGTCTGCGTTCCCTTCGGGAGCTGTATGACCCCAGCTATGTGTCGGAATCGTGGATGTCGGATCTGGGCGACGCCGATGGAAATCACTACAGCAAGCCCGGCTTGCTACCGCGCGTGAAAGCATGGATGGCGACCGCGTGTCCTGGCCATCCCCTGAAGATTTCAATCAGCGAATACAACTGGGGACCGGACCAGGGCGCGAGTGGCGCGCTGGCGCAGGCCGAAGCGCTGGCAATTTTTGCGCGCGAGGGTGTGGATGCGGCGATGCGCTGGGTGGCGCCGGAGGCAGGCAGCTATGCCGAAGACGCGTTCAAACTCTTTCTCAACTACGACGGCAGCTTTTCGCGTGTCGATGGCGACAGCGTGGCGACCTCAAGCAGCGATAGCGAAATACTTGGCGCCTACACGATCTATCGCGAAGGACAACATGTCTACGTGCTGCTGTTCAACAAATCGACGTCGCCACAAAATGTCGCAATTGGCGTTTCGAGCACGCTGGCGGGCGCTTGGCAGGCGTGGCGTTTCGACGGATCGCACCACCTGGGGGCGGCCGGCAATGGAACCATCAGCGGATCTACCCTGACGTTAAACAGCTTGCCGGCGCGATCGTCCACCTTGCTCGTGCTGCCAGCACCCGTCGGTTCAGATCTGATCTTCCGCGCCGGTTTCGAATAGGCGAACGGAACACGCCCCTCAGCGCGGGGTTTGCCGGTTCCGCGCGAGCGGTCGAACGCGCGCACGCCACGTGATGAGTCGGCAGTTCCGTGACGCAGATCACTTCGGAGTTGCGACACCCGTCGCAAAATCGGTTATCTTCAAGTCGTCCGTGCAACACGGCCGCGTCGGCACAGGGGAACTGGTGGCCAAGGCTGCGGCCGTCGAAGGAAGCGAGCTAATCGCCAAGGGAGGCACGGACTCCTGCCAACCCTTCGTTGCGATGAGAATCATGGCTGCCAGAATCGATAACTTTAATTTCCGATCCTCCCGCGGCAATGCCGCTCCAAAGATTGCCGCCGCCGTCGTCGCGCTAATCCTGCTCGGAGCCGGCGGCTGGTACTTCTTTCTGCGTGCGCCGGCCGAACCGGGCATTGCCGAGCAGGCAGCGACTGCCGTGACAGGCGTGCCGGGTGCTACCACAGCGGCACCGGTCACAACGGCGGCGCCTGCAGCCGCCGACAAGCTGAATAGTCTCAGCGTGGATCAACTGTTCAAAGAGGCACGCACCGCACTCAACGAACAGCGGCTCGTTGCTCCCGTCAACAACAATGCGCTTGAGTTCTACCTGAAGATCCTCGAGAAGGAACCCGCCAACAACGGTGCTGCGGATGCCTTGCGCGAGTTGTTCACTTTTGCAGCAAGTGCTGCGGAACAGGACATCAACGGCCGCAACATCGATGAAGCGAATCGAGTCATCGAGCTATTGACCAAGGCTGATCCGAATAACTATACATTGACCATCCTCCGCTCCAAGCTCGACGCTCAGCGCAAGATTGTCGATCGCGAAGCCGCGCAGGCGCAGGCGCAAGCTGATGCGGCGGCAAAACGCGCCGCGGAGCCCGCCGCGCCATCGACTGCCACCACCGCGCCTGCAACGGCGGCTCCCACGTCGGCGACGCCAGTGGCCGATGCGACCGGTACCAGTGCGGCCGGCACCGCCGCCGCAGCCCGGACCACGCCGGCACCTGCGGTTGACACCCCACCCGCCGCGCCAGTTGCGGCAGCGCCAGCAGCCTCGGCAGGTGCCGGCTCCCACGATGCGGAACTCGTCAAGCAGATCGCGCCACAGTACCCACAGGCCGCGTTGCGCAGACGCCAGGAAGGCTGGGTGCAGGTCGAGTTCACCGTAACGGTGACGGGAGACGTGGCCAATGCGCACGTCCTCGATTCGGATCCTCCACGCACCTTTGACCGTGCCGCGCTGGATGCCGTGCAACGCTGGAATTTCAAGCCCGCAATGCGCAACGGTGCGCCAACTGATGCCACGGTGCGTCGCCGCATCGAGTTCAAGATGTAGGTGGTTTCCTATACAACGGCAAAAAGCCGGCTTTTTGCCGGCTTTTTGTTGCCCGGATGCCGCGCATGTTCGCGCCGCAATCCGTGCGCGGAAATTAACGTCAGGCGAGCAGGGCGGTCCGAACGGCGGCCAACGCGAACGCCGGATCGTCACGTGAAACGCGATTGAGCATTACCAGAGCGGAGCTCGCTTGCTCATGGTGCGCAGCATCCAGATGCATGGGAAGCAAACCCGCGACGTCCGCCAACAGCAGCAACGCGAACCCGGCCGGCGAGGCACGGGGTCTCAACGCGGCTTCATTCAGGTGCGCGATCGCCTCGTTGCGCGCTTGTATGGAGCGCAGCGGATAGCGCAACGCGGTGGGATCCCAGAAGCGCCAGGTGCGCACCCGATGCAGGAAATCACGGCGAAACAGGCTGTCGAGCAGACTGCGCTGCAGTGGGCGCATGCGATGCTCGATCAGGCTGAGCGCCGTCGCCACATCGGTTTCGCCAACTTCTGGCAATGCATGACAGCTGGCTTCGAGCAGCGGGTGGTTCGGAGGAAGCGCCGACTCCAGCGAGATTCCGCGCTCGCCAAATTGCACCCGATGCTGCGCGATCAACTCCAGCAGGAGGCCGGCGGCGCAGAGTTGCCCCATGTCAGTGTCGCTGCGCGGCAGGCGTACGACGCCGTTGACCGGATCCAGGGCGAGCAACAGGAAACGTTCGGCAATAAGCACGGTCCAATCCGCCATTCAGGGTCCGCGAACTATATCCTGATGCTTGTGGCGCAGGGCGCAAGCGGATAGGCGCGCAACGGCTCCAAGCGGCGCATACCAGCCAGCGCGGAAAGGTGTGGCAGGCTAACGCTCGCCGCCGATGCTCGTGCTCGATGTGTCCAGCGCTTCCACACCTGCCCAGTCAACCTGCGGCAGACCGAGGTAGCGATCGAGCAGCATCGGCAAGAGTCCGGTCGGCAATGCGGATTCACAGTTCCAAAGCATCACCGCGCCAAATTTTTGCTTAGGCAAAAAAGCAATTATGCCTCTGTATCCCTGCACGGCGCCAGCGTGGAAAATGAGTGTCTCGCCCGCATAATTGTAGATGCGCCAGCCGAGTGCGTACTCTGCATCGAGCAAGCGACCGCGGCGCCACGGCGATGCGCGCAACTCGGTGGGAGTCGCAACGAGCGGCGTGTGCAAGGTGTCCAGCAGCGTTTGCGGGAGTACGTCCGGCCGGCCGCCCATCTGGGCGATCAGGTATTGCGTCATGTCCTTGATGCTGGCGTTGACCCCGGCGGCAGGAGCCACGTGATAGTAGCTTTCGCGCGGCTGGAAAGGTTGCCAGTTTCGCCCGCGCCGTACATGCGGTCGCGCCCAGTCCGATGACGCTTCCAGCGAATCTCGGCCGTATGTCGCGGTATTCATGCCGAGCGGATGAAAAACGCGCTTCTCGACCTGGTGATAGAAGAAGTCGCCGGTCACTGCGTACGTGACATCACCGAGCAGACTGAAGGCGATATTCTGGTAGCTGTAGCAATCGCCTACATGGCAAATGGGATCGACATCCCGGAGCCGGTCAACAAGCAATTCGTAGGGTTCGTCTTGTTCCAACAACCCGTCGTACGTGTTGTGGGGCAGACCGACCCGATGACTGAGGATATCCCGAATCGTCAGCTGCTCACTGGCAGCGGCGTCCTTGAGGGCGAAGGTCGGCAGCACGCTGCCAACGCGCGTGTCCCAGCTGAGATAGCCGTCATTGATCAAGAGTCCAGCCAACGTGGCCGCAAACGATTTCGAGAGCGATGCGAGGCGAAAGACAGTGTCCGGGGTAACTGGCGCTTGCGTCGATGCGTCCGCGAATCCGACCCCGCGCTGCAGCAGAACTTGGTCATTGTCCACAACCGCGACCGCCAGCCCAGCGATCAAGCCGGAACCTTGCACTGCATCAAGCCAGCCGGCCATATCGGTCGCGGCAAGATGCGCAGCGTCCCCGGGCGGCACGGCAACAAGGCTTGCACTCATCGCCAGGTCTGCCCGGTGTGTGCGGGTAGTCTTGGACTTGATTGGTGTGTGCAAGGCAGGCCTGGCGGCGCCGTGTGCCTTCCTCGGTGTCCGCGCGGACGCGCCACCTGCCAGCAGCATGGCACCCAGCAGACATAGCGCCAACCGGCTCAGCCTGACGGAATTCATGGTTGCGCACCGGAGCACGACACGGCCAGGAATCGCTGTGTCACGCGAAATTGGGCCACGTGCGGATCGACGGTAAGAATGTGGGGCATGTGGCTGATCATACGGTTGGTAGTAGCGGACGCGATTGTCTGCCAGATTGCCGACATCCACAACGGACCTCCTGCGCTGATCAACGTCGCGGCAGTCTCCTGCCGAGGGCCATGGCTGACGTCGCAAGGCCCGGTCTCGACGACTTCCCGTCTGCTCCGTCACTGCGCAGCGCCTACTTTCTGTCGGGGCGATTTGGCTGCGGCAACTGGTTGCGCAATTTCGAGCACACCATCGGCCGTAAAGCGCAACGCAACGCGGCGCCCTTGCGACGACACTGAACTCGTCGCTCCGGATGGGCGCCAGACACAGATTTGCAGAACGCTTGCACGTCGTCGCGACGGGATCGCGGCGACGTCTTTTTTTGCGTTAGTTACTTATTGCATAAACATACATTTTGTTCTCGCCTGCGCATCGCGGCAAATTTAGCGTGCATGCATTCCAGTTTGCCCTTGTTGCAGTCGTTGCTCAGTGATGTTGCGCGCCGCGGTGAGCGACGCGGGCGCGCTAGTATCTACGAAACTCTTCGTTAATCGGGGCATGAATTGCGCAGTGACATGGCCGCATCGCGAGTTGCGCGACATTGTCGCGGGCTGAATTCACCGGGTGCAGAATTCGCGCGCGGCGCGGCCTGAGTGGACGTGGACGCGCCGCACTCTGAATTGCCGCGTGCGAACATCCTGCGCATTGGCGAACATCGCATTGATGTTGGCGCCTTGCGGTTGCTCGACGCGAACGAAACTCCACGCCTGACACCCAAGGCCGTTGCCGTGCTGCTCGAATTGGCCGCGCAGCCGGGCGTGACGGTAAGTCGTGAGGAACTGCTGTTGCGAGTATGGGGAGAGCGCAACCCCAGCGATGACGTCCTCACCCAGGCGATTCGCGAATTGAGACGCGCGTTTGGCGATGAAGTCAGCACGCCTCGCCACATCGAAACGGTGCCCAGGCTTGGCTACCGGTTGTTGGCAAAAGCCCTTTGGGAAATTCCGCAGCCAGCGACGCAAGACCGATCGCCAACTCGTCCGCCAGCGACGACGCCCGCACGGGAGAGGCAACGTCTCATCGCGACGGCCGCCAGCATAGTGGCTTTTGCAATAATAGGAATTATAGTACAAGTCAGCAACCAGAAGCGACGGGAGCTGGATCACTATCGCGCGACGGCGACCCTGGTTCTCACGGCGGATCCGGGTGCCGAGCTGTTGCCGCATGTATCGCCTGATGGGTCACGTGTCGCTTATGTCGCTGTGGACCAGGGCACTCACCGGCGGCGCGTGCATGTCCGGTCCACGAGCGGGTCAGCGGTGTTGTTGCCGACCACCGGCAACGGTGATGAAGCTTGGCCAATTTGGGCCGACGATGGCGCATCGCTCGCTTTCTTGCGCCATGAGCAGGGCACCTGCCACCTGCTGACCGTCCCGGCGCTGGGTGGCAATGAGCGCGTGCGCAGCGACTGCAGTAGTAGCTTGTTCGACGGATTCGACTGGTCGCCGGACGGAACGGAATTTGCGGTTGCGATTCTGGGGCGCGAACGTGGCCGCACGGCGCAGCTCGCGCGGCGCAGCGTCGACGGCGGCGAGCCGCTGGAATTCGTGTATTCCCACAATCCGCAGGAGCACGATTTCTCGCCACGCTACTCGCCGGATGGGCGCTGGATTGCCTTTCGCCGTGGACTTGTACCTTTTTGCGATCTGTATGTCGTCGATACGCGCGGCGGAGATGTACGGGCGTTGACACACGTGGCTTCGCGCATCCGCGGATTCGATTGGCTGGCCGATTCGCAAGGCTTGGTGTTCGCCTCTGACCACGAAGGCAGCAGTGGCTTGTATGTTGTCGATGCAAATACGGGCCAGCTCAGCAATCTTCATACATCGCCGGCGCAGTATCCGGACTCCGCGCGGCGAGCCAATTCAGTCGTCTATGAGATTCCGAAGTTTCGCGCGATGATGGCTGGCGTCGTACTCGATCGCGTCGACGCGCCGACGGCCGACCTTGCCGCGTCCACGGGCAGCGACAGCCACCCTGCGTTATCACCGGATGGCACGCGTGTCGCCTTTGTGTCCGATCGCAGTGGCAGTTTGCAGGTGTGGCTCTTCGACGCTGCCGAGCAACAAAGCTGGCCACTCACCGATGAGCCCAGATCCGTATATCTTTATCCCGAGTGGCGTTCCGACGGGCGCCGACTTCTGGTCACGCGCCGTCGTGCGGGCAGCGGCAGCGTGATAGAGATCGATGTCGGCAGCCACGTGCTGCGCGAGATCGACGCGAACGGACTGGACGTTCGCTATGCCACCTATGCGCCGGGCGACGAGAGTTATCTCGTGCTTGCCCACAGCAGCACCAGTACGGATCTGGTACGGCTTGATGCAGCGCGCAATTCGCGTTCAGCGCAACTACTGGCCGCCAACGTCGCCGCTGTCCAATGCGATTCCAGTGACAAGCAGGTCTACTTCAGTCGGATCGATGCGCCCGGTCTCTACGTCGTGGGACTCGAGGGTGGTGATGCTCGACCGGTAGACGATGGTGATTCGATCGACACACGTTTTGCCTGGCGTGTTGCCGCGCATAGCTTGTGGTATCTCGAGGCCACTGCCGACGACCGGATCGTGCTCAAACGCCGCCGTCTCGATAATGGTGACGTGAGTCTGCAGTGGCAGCCGAGTATCGAGATTGACCATACCTACTTCTCGATCGCGCGGGATGGCCACCGTGTCGTCGTGTCCACGGCAACCCGCAACGACACCGATATCGGGCTGTTGCGGATATTGCGCAGCGTGGACGAATAGTCGCCGTCGTGCGCAGCAGAGCAAAATCCCGGCGCAAATTCATCGACTCCTAAGCGCAACCTCGCCGCAACGTCGGGCATCCTCGGGACCTTCGCCGTGCAGATGTTTATTTCTTGCAGCCTCCCCAAAGCAAGGAGTCTGCATGAAAATCATCAGCGAAGCCCTGCGATTCGGAGCGCGCATCGATATCGCGGGCAGCGAGGCCTATCGGCAGCGCTATGGGGATGCGCTGCTGACCGTGGTCGGCGGAGGCCGTGGATCCGCCCTGACCAGCCAGCAAGTCAGTGGCGGCATCTTCATGCCGCTGCGCGGCAAGCTGCAGGTCACGACCGGCGAAGGCAGCTTTGTGCTCGAACCGGGACAGCTGTTCCTCTCCGAGCCCGATCAACGCATCCAGGGCAGCGGCCGTGGTGCGGCATTGTGGATTGCAATACTGGCCCCTGCGAGTGGTTGGCGCCGTGCTCTGCGACGCGCGAGCGGGATGATTGCGCCCGAGCCGAATCTCGTCCCGGCCTGGCACGAGGCACCCACGTCCTTGCGCCGCCTCGCGGTGCGATTGGTTCGCGCTGCCCTGAGTCATGCGTCAGAGGACGCGGCGCTCGCGGTGTGTGATGACTTCCTGTCCGCCCTGCTGGAGCTGCAGCGCGATTTCGACAGTTTGATCGGTCGCTGCCCCGGGCGAACCTATTCGCAGCGACACAGCGTGTTCCTGCGCCTGCAGCGCGTGAGGAATCACATGGCTGCAAGCTGTCACCAGGAACTGGACGTGCCCGAACTTGCGCGGCGCGCCAGCTACTCGCCGTGGCACTTCATTCGGGCCTTCCACGCGGTCTACGGCGAAACACCGCACGCCTATTTGGTCAAACAACGCCTCGAGCGCGCACGTCGGTTGGTTCGATCGAGTCCGCTGGCGATTAGCGAAATTGCGCTCGCGATCGGCTTTGAGAATCGATGCGCATTTTCGCGTCTCTTCAAACAGCGCTTCGGAATCAGCGCAGCCGAGCTGCGCCGCGAACACGGTGTTACGCCGCGCCGAGCCAATTCCCGTGGCGTACGTTGCGAAGTACGCGAATTGCCGGTGCGCGCAGTTTCCGCAACGCGTTTTGCCAATTCGGGACAACTCGCCGCGGCCACGGATTTTTAACGTTCGGGTGCACCGCCAGCGAAGCGTGCGCGACGTGAACACCGATGCTGCCGCGGAACACGGCGGCGCGGCGGCCGCTGACTCCGGCCACGACGCGTACGCCAATCGCAGTGGCCGCAACACGGGAAGGCGACGCGCCGGCCCCGACCAGAGCACCTCGAAAATTTCCAGGAAGGAGGATTTTCGAATTGTCCAAAAAACCAGGAGAACATCATGCTGAATAGAACGCTCCCACTGGCGATCCGCAACGCATTGCGCGGCGGCACGCTTGCCGGGGTCGCTACCGCCCTGCCTTCCGCCGCAACCATGTTGCTCGGCTTCGCCGCTGTGCCGGCATTTGCACAGGACGCCGATACGCCGGCAACCGGCGAAAAGCTCGAGACCATCGTGGTCACGGGTTCGCGCATCCGTCGTGTCGATCTTGAAACGGCAAATCCCGTTTTCATCATCGACAAGAGCCAGATCGAGAAAACGGGCAAGCTCACCATCGGCGATCTGTTGCAATCGACTCCGGTCATCGCCGGCGGTTCAACGGCAACGAATGGACAAGTGAACAATGGCGGAGGAACCGGTGCCGCGACGATCGACCTGCGCGGTCTGGGCACAGCGCGTACCTTGATTCTGGTGAACGGCAGGCGCCTCGCTGGGCCGGCGCCGGATGTGAACCAGATACCGATCAACCTGATTGAACGCGTCGAAGTTCTCAAAGACGGTGCTTCCGCGGTCTACGGCTCCGATGCCATCGGCGGCGTGGTCAACTTCATCCTGCGCAAGGACTACCAGGGCGCCGAGTTCTCGGTCGACTACGGCATCTCGGACAAGAACGACGGCATTCGTAACGGCGCCAGCTTCACGATCGGACACACGACCGACAAGGGCAGCCTGATGATCGGCCTGAATTACAACAGGCAGGAGGAAGTACTGGCCAAGGACCGTGACTTCGCCGCACAGGCCTTGTATCTCTCCTCCGGCTCCGTCGCCGCGGGTGGTTCAAGTCGTACGCCCCGAGGCCGCATTTTCCTGCCGGCTGCCTTGGCGGCCCAGTACGGTGGTTGCGCATCGGTTACTCGCGTTCCCGGCGCAGCGGGCACGGCACTTGGCGACTATCGTTGCTACGACGGTGCCGTCGATGCGTTCAACTTCCAGGCGGTCGGAAACCGCGAACTGACGCCACAGGAACGCGGCAGTCTGTTCGTGGTTGGCAACTATCGACTGAGTGATAATGTGGAAGCGTATATCGAGGCTTTCCACAACAAGACCAGCGCTTCGTTTGCGATCGCACCGCTGCCCTTTGATGCGCGCAACGATAACGTGGTCATTTCTCGCGACAATATCTATAACCCGTTCGGCATCGACTTCGGTCGTTCGGGAACCAACGATTCCGGCAATGCGTTTTTCCTGCGTCTGGAAGCGATTGGCAATCGCCGTGCCTCTTCGTCGACGAGCAATGATCAGGCGAACGTCGGAGTGCGTGGTGGTTTCGCAAACACCAGTTGGCAGTGGGATGCAAACTTCACATTTGGACAGGCCGACTTGCTGACGCGAGTGGCGGGCTACATCTACCAGCCCGGACTTTCCGCCGCGCTGGGCCCCTCGTTCATCAATGCAGCGGGCATTCCAACCTGCGGTACGCCCAGTGCGCCCATCGCCGGTTGCACGCCGATCAATCCGTTCAATCCATCGGCAACACCTGCCGGTTTTGCGCAGCTGGCCGCAACCTTCGTCAATTCGACGCGCGTGTTGCAGCGGGAAGCGGAAGTCAACGCGAACGGCGAATTGTTCGAGTTGCCAGCCGGCGTCGCAAGCCTTGCGGTTGGCGCCACCTACCGCAAGGAAGCCTTCACGTTCACACCGAGCTTCCTCAACACCGCATTGCCACCGGATTTCACCAACTGCTACCTCGCTGGCGAAACCTGCACCTCTCCGGTGAACGGCGACTTCAACGTGAAGGAGTTCTACGGAGAAATCTTCATTCCGGTGCTGCGTGACATTGCGTTTGCAAAGACGCTCAATTTCACCATCGGTTCGCGCTATTCGA
The DNA here is from genome assembly GCA_039934615.1 of Tahibacter sp. Taxonomy (GTDB): domain Bacteria; phylum Pseudomonadota; class Gammaproteobacteria; order Xanthomonadales; family Rhodanobacteraceae; genus Tahibacter. Next base: position 6,776 of record JBDTLV010000004.1, on the reverse strand, counting down.
AATATTCCACATTCGGCAACACCACCAACTCGAAGATCGGTTTTGAATGGCGGCCGGTCGACGATGTGCTGGTCCGTGGAACGATCGCGGAAGTGTTCCGCGCACCTACCGTCTCCAATCTGTTCGCTGCGCCTGCATCGAACGCGCCGACGTTCCGCGATCCGTGCATTGGTCTGACCACACCCGTCGGTGTCAATCCCAGTATCGATGCAGCCTGCCTGAACGTTCCGCGCGATGGAAGTTTTGCGGGACCGCCGAACGGCCAGACCACGGGTCTCATTTCGGGCAATCCCAACCTGCAGCCCGAGCACGGCAAGGCGTTCACCTGGGGCGTCGTTTATGATCCGAACTGGCTGGATGGATTGTCCACAAGTATCGATGTGTGGCGCTTCGCGCTGAACGACAATATCAGTCCGCTCGACGTGAACACGGTGGCCCAGCAGTGCTACAACGTCGGAAATCTGTGCAGCAACATCCATCGTTTTGCGGCCGACGGACAGGTGTTCTACATCGACCAGCCAACCCTGAACCTGGGGCGCATCGATGCGAAGGGAGTCGACACAAGCATCAAGTATCGACTGCCGGAAACGCCGTTCGGCAACTTCCGGATTGGGCTGGATGCGACCTACACGGCAAAGTTCAACCAGACCATCTTCGACGTGAACGGCAATCCCACCGGCACCATCTTCGCCGCAGGTCATTTCAATCGGCAGCTCGGAAATTTCGCTCGTTGGCGCGCGCTGGGGTCCCTCGGCTGGGATATGGGCAACTTCGATGCGAATTGGGCCGTGCGTTATGTGCACGGATTCACTCTGGGTAGCTCGCTGGCCGCCGGCGACAGCGCGGATGGAACCTTCCCGAACGTGATCGTGAAGTACGGTGCGACCACGTATCACAACCTCCAGTTCGGCTACAACATCGAGCCGATCAGCACCCGCGTCGAAGTTGGTATCGACAACGTGTTCGACAAGTCTCCACCGATCCTGTTCCAGAACAATGTTGTGAATGGCAATACCGATCCGGTCAACTTCGACACGGTGGGCAGGTACTACTTTGCCCGTGTCGCGGTGAAGTTCTGACCGCTGCTTGACACGTGTGTGTTTGAACAATGCCGCGTGGGCAACCACGCGGCATTTCTAATCCCGGCGAAATTGTACCGATGGAGATTTGTACGGGAGCAAGCATTGGCCTAACTTGCGGCGCGGATGAGATCGCTGGCCCGCTCTGCGATCATGATCGTGGGTGCGTTGGTATTGCCGCCAGGCAGGCAGGGCATGATCGACGCATCAACCACGCGCAGGCCGGCAATACCATTCACGCGCAACTGAGGATCGACCACGGCTTGCGGGTCACTGCCCATGCGGCAGGTGCCGACGGGGTGGTAGATGGTTTCGGCTTTGCGGCGCGCAAAATCTCCCAGTTCAGCGTCGGTTTGCAGTGCGGCGGATGGAAAAATCTCCTCACCGCGGTACGGGGCAAATGGCGCTTGGCCGATGATGCGTCGCGACTGTCGAATGCCTTCAATCAACATCTTCAGGTCGTAACGCTGAGGATCGCTGAGATAGTTGGCGCGAATCACGGCTTTCGCCATCGGATCGGCAGACCGCAGTTCTATCCGCCCGCGACTTTTCGGGCGCAGGCTGCAGGCGTGCATGGTAAATCCGTAGCCTTCCAGTCGACGGCGGCCGTGGTCTTCCAGCATGGCCGGCACGAAATGGAATTGCATGTCGCAGCGTTCGTCTTCGGCAAATGCGGTTCGGACGAAACCGCCGACCTCCGCGATGTTCGACGTGCCGATTCCCTGTCGCTGAAACAGGAATTTCAACGCGACAGCTACGTCGTTGGTCTTGTCGTAAGTAACCGGTTGGGTACACCGATACAAGGTGCAGACGTCGAGATGGTCCTGCAGATTCGCACCGACGCCAGGCGCATCGTGGGCAACGCGGATCGAATGATTGCGCAGCGCATCGGCGGGGCCGACGCCGGACAGCAACAGGAGTTGCGGCGAATTGATGGCACCGCCGCACAGGATCACTTCGCGGGCCTCGGCTCGCAGCAGACGGCCGCGATGCCGGTAGTCGACACCGTGTGCGCGGCCACCGGAAATCAACACTCTCTGCGTGACAGCACGAGTCTTGACGATCAGGTTCGCCCGTTCGCGAGCGCCGCGCAGATATCCTGCCGCCGTGGAGCAGCGAGCGCCGTTGCGCTGAGTGACCTGGTAATAGCCGAATCCACTCTGCGAGGCTCCATTGAAATCCGCATTGTGAACATGTCCCGCAGCCAGCGCGGCCTCGATGGCCACAGGCGAGAGTTGATTGTGGTAGCGCAGGTCGGATACCGAGAGTGGTCCGTCGGCACCGTGCAGGCTATCGGCACCGCGCGTATTGGCTTCGCTGCGGCGAAACAGCGGTAGTACGTTTTCCCAACTCCAGGATGGGTCGCCGCTCAGCGCTGACCATTCGTCATAGTCTCGCGTGTCGCCGCGGATGTAGCACATCGCATTGATCGAACTTGACCCGCCAAGAACCTTGCCGCGCGGCCACCACAACTTGCGTTGTTCGAGGTGCGGCTCGGATTCTGTCGAATAATCCCAATTGACACCTTTGTTTCCGACCAGCTTGGCGATACCCGCCGGCATGTGAATGAACGGGTGCCAGTCACGGCCGCCGGCTTCCAGCAGCAGCACGCGCTTCGCGGAATCGGCACTGAGCCGGTTGGCCAGCACGCAGCCGGCCGATCCGGCGCCGACGATGATGTAGTCGTATGTCATTGGGTCATCCGATTCAGGATCGGCCGAAGGCTAGAGGTGACACCTAGAGCAGATGCTCCATCGCACTGCAGCAATGGTCGGGCAACACTCAGTCGAGAACGGTGACCGCGTCGCCGATGCGCAGAATGCCGCTGCCACGGGCGATCAGGTTCTGGCCGAACGTAACGCCACTCGGCGTGCGCCGATAGGTGATCAGCGTGCGCAGCGGCTCGCCGCTCGGATCCAGCGCGCCCCGCTCGAAATCAACCGTGGTGAATACGCAGCGCGTGCAGGCCTTGACCACGTCGAACTCGACCCCGCCGATGCGGACGCGTCGCCAGTCGTCTTCTGCGTGCGGCGCCGTGCCCGAGACGACCAGATTCGGTCGGAATCGCAGCATCGGTACAGGACTGGCCATGCGGGCATTGAGCTGGTCGAGCGCGCTGCTGGAAATCAGCAGCAGAGGAAACGCGTCGGCAAAACTGACTTCATCGCCATCCGTGGCATAGTCTGGATCGACGGCGCGATGCGCGTCGGAATCCATATAGACCAGGTGAGCCTCGCGACCGAGATAGGCGCTGATCCAGGCGTCGGCGAGGCCGTCAGCGCAGACCGCGTTGATGGAATTTTTCCACACCTGAACTAGTCTGCGGGGCGCATCCGCAGACGGCACACGGATCCGGCACCGGTTCATGCCAGGCGCATCGAGATCCAGCCCCAGGGCATCGGGCTGCGCTCGAACCAGAGTCAGTCGAGGCAATTGCCGCCCCGTCAGAAACTGGCCGTCCGCGTCGACGATCAGCCAGCGACGATCAAATTGCAGTCCGCGCTTCTCCACCGGCGCCATATCCGGTGTGAGCGGCGCACAGGATTTGATCGGAAAGATGTGCAATCGGGACAGGGTGGGTTGCATGGTGAAATTATGCAGCATCGCCGATGTCCGGCGATACGCCCCGGGCGGCGTGGTAGGCTTGCGCCGCCCTGCCAGCCGAGATTTGCGTGTGCAAAAGCGCATTGACGTACAACGCCACGAGTGGTTCGCGCTAGGCGTCAGTTTCGTCTATTTTTTCTGCCTGCTGGCTGCCTACTACATTGTGCGCCCGGTGCGCGATCAGCTGTCCGCGGCGGTCGGTTCGACCTCGCTGCCGATCTTCTATCTTGCGACGTTCCTGGCAACCTTGTCGCTGATGCCGCTGTTCGGCGCGTTGGTCAAGCGCTATCCGCGTCGCCGCTTCATGCCGGTCGTCTACTTGTTTTTCATCACGGGAATGATTGGATTTATTCCCTTGTTCCAGATCCAGGAGGTCATCGGCGCCAAGTTGCTGGGCTCGGTGTTCTTCGTCTGGGTTAGCGTGTTCAACCTCTTCGTGGTCGCGGTGTTCTGGAGCTACATGGCGGACATCTTCGATGCCGCGCAGGCGCATCGCTTGTTCCCGATCATTGCAGTTGGCGGAACCTTGGGGGCGATTATCGGGCCGCTGTTGACGCAGTCCATGGTATTTGTGGTTGGCGTTTCCGGATTGCTGGTTGTATCCGCCCTGATGCTTGGTATTTGCATCGTCTGCATCGGCCTTCTGGCTCGCTGGGCACGGCAAAATCCCGTTGCCGGCGATGGCGATCGCAACGAGCGGATCATCGGTGGAGGCATTCTTGCGGGTGCTGCACAAACGTTGCGCTCGCCGTTCCTGCGTCGCGTCGCGCTGCTGATGCTGCTCGGCGACTGCGTCGGCACCGTCGTATATGCACTGCTTGTCGACTACAGCAATGTAACGTTTTCCACACGGGAAGAACGCATTTCCTTCGCTTCCGGAATCGACTTGCGCGCAACTCTGGTGCAGATAGCCGTGCAGGTGCTGCTCACGCGCGAACTGATGATGCGATTTGGTCCGGCCTCTGTCCTTGCTCTGGACGGGGCAATCAAGGCGGTGATGTTGCTCGGCATGTTGCTGTTTGGCATGCCCTGGATTGCTGTTGTCGCCGTGGTGACCCGGGCCAGCGCCTATGGCGTGTTCAAGCCTGGTGCCGACAGTTTGTATACGCATGTCGATGCGGAGACCCGTTACAAAGCCAAGAATTTCATCGATACGGCGGTCTGGCGCTTCGGCGATCTGGTCGTCACGACCAGTCTCAACGGCTTGCGCCTGCTCGGCGTCGCCTTGCCCGGATTTGTCCTGCTGACCGTCACCGCCGCGGCTGCCTCGGCTTTCACTGGCTGGCGCATCGTGCGTCAGCCTGAGTTGCGCACCGATGCGCAGCGTGTCGACGCCAGCTGAGCCGTCAGGCGCCCTTGCGCGGCGACACCCACATCGTGATATCCGCGTCGAATACGACCTCGTTGGATGCGTCCCGCACTTCGACGGTCGCATGCAGCTCCTGCGCGGTCAGCATGTCGACCACGACAGGAACCTGTGCGACAGCTCGCAGGGTTCCTGTCGCCTTGCGCAGGTAGCGCACGGACATTCCCTTGGGAATCCAGCGCATCGAATCGGGGATCGTCGCGTCGGTCGCAAGGCCGCCTGCCATTTCTGCCATATTGCACAATGCGATCGCATGCACGGTGCCGATATGGTTCTGCACGCGACGCCGCTGACGTATTCGCACGCGGCATCGACCCGGTTCGAGCAGTTCCACGAGCGGGCGGATGCTGGCGAAGTAGGGCGCACGCCAGCAGATCAGGCGAGAGTACAGCCAGCGCCCGGCAGCGGAGCCGCCGAGGCGCTGGAACAGCTTCAAGGCGGGAGATGCCACGCTCAGGCGACCGAGCGCAACACGGTTTTGCCGTGCTTGACCGCGGCTTCCAGTTCGCGCGGATCGAAGTCGTCGACGCTGATGAACTCGAAGGTCGCATTGCGGACTCGTTCGAGCAGCTGCCGTTCTTCGCTGCTGATTCCACCCGCTGCTTCCACTTCGGCCAGTTGCCCGAAATAATCGTATGAAGTGATCTTGGTGGTCTTCAGTGACTTGAGAAACTTGCGTTCGACCGGCTCCGCGGCAATCACCTCGGGCAGAATTGCGTTCATGCGTCCGATCGGATTATTCGCATTCGGCGTCAGGTAAACATATTCGCCAAGCCGGTCGCGCGTTTCGTTCGGTGCGCACAGGATCGCGGCAACGCGTCGACCCAAGCGGTCCGACGGCGGTACCTCACGGCGTCCCAGCGGAAAAACCATCAATCGCAGCAGCCATGCGACCGGACGCACGGGGAAGTTGCGCAGCACGCCGTCCAGCGCCATCTGCATGCGCCAGACACAGTCATGGAAGGCCCATGCGAGCATGGGCTGATCGGCCGCCGGTCGGCCTTGATCCTCATACCGCTTGAGCATGCTGGAGGCGATGTACAGATTGGACAGCACATCGCCGAGGCGGGCGGAGATCTTTTCCTTGAACTTGAGCTTGCCGCCCAGCACCAGCATCGAGGTGTCCGCCACCAGCGCAAGCCCTGCCGCGTAGCGGTTCAGTTTGCGAAAATAGCGACGAGTGTAATTGTCGCCTGGAACGCCGCCGATTTTCGCGTGGGTCAATCCCAGCACGAAGCTGCGCACGGCATTCGAAATCGCGAAGCCGATATGCCCGAACAGGGCTTTGTCGAATCCCTTCAGGCGATCGGAATAGTCTGGCAGCTGCGCTGCCTGCAGTTCCTTCAGAACATAAGGATGGCAACGTATCGCACCCTGGCCAAAGATCATCATGCTCCGCGTCAGAATGTTCGCGCCCTCGACGGTGATCGCGATCGGAGCGCCCTGCCAGGCACGGCCGACATAGTTCTTCGGACCCAGGATGACGCCCTTGCCGCCATGCACGTCCATCACATCCTTGCAGATCTCGCGACCCAGTTCGGTCGCGTGGTATTTCGCGATAGCAGACGGGACAGACGGCTTCTCGCCGCGGTCGACTGCAGCGGCCGTAGCGCGTGACAGCGCACTGATCGCGTAGGTATAGCCTCCGATACGCGCGAGCGCTTCTTCGATCCCCTCGAAGCGGCCAATCGCCATGCCGAATTGTTTGCGGATGCGCGCGTAGGCGC